>JANXRY010000024.1 GCA_025356635.1 Gammaproteobacteria bacterium | reverse complement strand
CCATCAGCGCGACGGCATCGCCGTCGAACTCGCTGCCGGGGTAATTTTCAAGAACGTACTTGCCACGGTTGACGGCAGCGACACCGGCATTGTGCCAGTAGTAGAACAGGCCGGCATTGAGTTCGTGACGCGCCAGCAGGTTGCGCAGATAGATCATGCGCTGCCGAGCGTCGGGGGCGTAGTGGCTGTTCGGATAGCGGCGCATGACTTCATTGAAGTCCGACAGGCTGCGGGTGGGGCCGTCGAGGTCGCGCTCGGCGGTGTCCTGGCGCGCCAGTCGTGACAACAAGTTGGCATTGATGTCGAAATTTATGACGGCCTTGAGGTAATAGGCGTAGTCGATATGCGGGTGGCGTGGATAAGTGCGGATGAAGCGGTCGATTTCTGAGGTTGCATCGTCCGGCTTGCCGAGCTTGTAGGTCACATAGGCCAGTTCCAGCTGCGCCTGCTCACTGTAGGGGCCGTAGGGGAAGCGTGCGATCAGGCGTGTGTAGTTCTTTTGGGAAGTGCTGTAGTCGCCATTGAGCAGACCGTCCTTGGCTTCGGCATAGAGCTGCTCGACCGGCAGCGTTTCTGACTTGGCCTCCTTGTCGCCACCGAACCACCCGCCGATGGTCTTGCAGCCGCCGAGGCCTAAGACAAGGGCGAGAACGAGGGTGAAACGGGCAAAACCGGGGAGACGGATCATCAGGAAGGCTTCTGTCGGGTCAGGTGGGACGGCAGTTGGGGGATAATAACCGAAAGCTCCGGACCCTTCGCCATGCCGCTTGCCCGTTCCGACCAAGACGACGATGACAATGAAAGCACGCTGCTCGAGGCTACCGTGCCCCTGGAGCTGGCTGGCAAGCGCTTCGACCAGGCCTTGGCCGAGATGTTCCCCGACTATTCAAGATCGCGGCTGAGCGAGTGGATCAAGTCCGGCGCCGCACAGCTTGAGGGTGAGCCGGCCAAGCCGCGCGCACCGGTGCGCGGTGGCGAGACCGTGAAACTGCGGGTCGAAGTCGGGATCGAGACCACGGCCGAGGCCGAGAATATCCCGCTCCATCTCGTCTATCAGGATGAAGACATACTGGTGCTGGACAAGCCCGCCGGGCTGGTTGTGCACCCGGGCGCCGGTAATCCGCGCGGCACGTTGGTCAATGCTCTGCTGCATTTCGACCCGCGCCTGGCTGAGCTGCCGCGGGCGGGCATCGTTCATCGCCTGGACAAGGACACCTCGGGCCTGATGGTCGTTTCGCGCTCGCTCAAGGCCCATGCCTCGCTGGTTGAGCAGCTGTCCGGCCGGGAAGTGCACCGGCAATACGTCGCGGTGGTGGTCGGGCCGATGATTGCCGGCGGCACCGTCAACGCCCCGATCGGTCGGCACGCAACCGATCGCATCCGCCAGGCGGTGGTCAAGGAAGGCCAGGGCCGCGAGGCGATTACCCATTACCGGGTGCGCGAACGCTTCCGGGCCCACACTCTGGTCGAATGTCGGCTAGAGACTGGCCGCACCCACCAGATCCGCGTCCATATGGCGTATGCCAAGCATCCATTGGTCGGCGATCCGCTCTACGGCGGCTCGTTCAAGCTGCCCAAAGCGGCTACGCCGGCATTGGTTGAAGCGCTGCGCACATTCAAACGCCAGGCCCTGCACGCCGAAAAGCTGGAATTCGTGCATCCCGTCAGCGGCCAGCCGATGACGTTCCAGTCGCCGGTGCCGGCCGACATTCAGGCGCTGGTGGCCGTGTTGCGGGATGACACGGCGGCGTTCAAGGGCTGAGTGGCGGTGCCGGATTTTCTTCCCGCCGATTGGCCGGCACCAGCGAACATCCGCGCGCTGACGACCCTGCGCACGGGCGACAACCCCGCCGCCGCGCTCGAACATCGTCGACGACTGCGCGAAACGCTGTCCTTGCCTTCCGAGCCGCGTTGGTTGCGTCAGGTCCACGGCACTGCCGTCGCGATCGAGCCCGGCGACGACAAGCCCGTAGCAGACGCGGCGGTGACCGCGACGGAGGGCGTCGTGCTCGCCATCCTCACCGCCGACTGCCTGCCGGTGCTGTTTTGCAATGAGGACGGCAGCGAAATCGCGGCTGCACACGCCGGTTGGCGCGGGCTCTCGGCGGGTGTGCTCGAGGCGACGGTGGCCGCGATGCAATCGCCACCGGATCGTCTCCTGACATGGCTCGGCCCGGCGGCCGGCCCCGAGGCCTACGAAATCGGCGAAGAAGTGCGCGAGGCTTTTCTTGCCCACGATGCTCGTGCCGAGGCGGCCTTCGTAGCGACCCACCCAAAGCATTGGCGTGTCGATTTGTACGCGCTGGCGCGCCAGCGTTTGGCTGCTGTCGGCATCGAACGGGTGTTCGGCGGCGGACTGTGTACTATTTCCGATCCGCAGCGCTTCTATTCGTATCGTCGCGATCAAGATACCGGCCGCATGGCGAGTTTGATCTGGCGAACTGAGTAATCCCCAAGGGCTAGAACTCGTCCTTGGCGCCGGTCAGGGTTTTTTCCATGGTGTCGGCGGTTTCACGGGTGGCATCCAGCGCGAGTTTGAGCTGGTCGGCATCGGCGTCGGCGGGGATCTTGGTGACGAAGATGGCCATGCCGCCTTGGCGCGTCCAGGCGCCCAGCTTCTTTTCGTGCGTGTCGCGCAATAGCTGGCGAGCAATGTCAGCCGGCAGCTCATTGCCATCTGCGCGGTAGCCGATGCTCATGATTTCACGAATGCGCAGGCTCTTGTACTCGGATACTTGCGAACGGACCCAGCTCATCTGGGTACGGCCTTCGCCGGCTGGTTGAACGATCTTGAAGTCACCGTCGTTATCAATCTCGTATTTGATGCCGAGGCGATCGAGCTGGGCGCGGACAACGTTATCGGCCTCGGTGGCCACGGCTGGCGTTTCCGCGGCCTGATGCGGGCCGTTGTTTGCGGCAGCTGATGTCGCTGGTGATGGCGCGGCGACGGGGCTTGGTGTGTCGGCTTCGAGTCGGCTGACCAGGCGGTAGGCGACCCAGCCAGCGCCCAGCAGGGCAATCACGGCGACGACGGCAATTCCAACGAACAATGGGGCGCGGGATGCCCGGGCTGGACTCACCCGGGTCGGGTTATCCTGGCCCGCAAGTGCCTGCATGAGGGGTTGCGCCGGTGGCGACACACGGGGCATCGCGGCTACGGGCATCGGAGTGGTCACGCCGGCCGGAGTGCGCAGCATTGGCTCGGCCGGTAATGGCCCGAGCCGAGACATCAGTTCGTCGATGCGCTCGACTACGCGCTGACCATTGGCGGGGCGTTGTTCGCGCTGCTTGGCCAACAAGGAATCAAGCAGCGGTTGGAACGCCGCCTTGTCCACCGGCAGCCGGGGAATCTCCGCGACCATGTGTTGCATGCCAATGGCCCAGCCATCGGTGCCGGAATAGGGCGCCGAGCCGGTGAGCAGTTGGTAGAACACCACGCCGAGCGCATACAGATCGGTACGACCGTCCAGGTCTTCACCGCGCCACTGCTCCGGGCTCATGTATTGCGGCGTTCCCAGCGTGGCGCCTTCCGCCGTCAGAGACGAAGTTGCTTCCGAAACTCGCGCGACGCCGAAGTCACTGAGCAGGAAACTGCCGTCCTCGTGGCACAAGATATTTTCCGGCTTCACATCGCGGTGGATGACCCGATTGCGATGGGCATGATCCAGCGCGCCAGCGATTTCGCGGATGCAATGCACCGACGTGGCCGTATCGAGACTGTCCATGCGCGCCGCCACCGAGCCGCCGGGCACGTATTCCATGGCGATGAACGGAGCGCCGTCAGATGCAAGCCCGAGATCGTGGACGGTGACGATGTTGCGATGGCGTAATCGCGCCACCACCTTGCCTTCGCGCAGGAAACGCTCGGCATAGGCCGGATCGCGCGCCAGCTCCGGCGCCATCACTTTGAGCGCGACTTCCCGGCCGAGAGATTCCTGCACAGCCCGATAGACGGTGGCCATGCCACCGCGGCCAATTTCGTGAAGGAGGCGGTAGCCGGGGATACGGTCGGAAGAGTTCAGGGTCATGGCCGAAGCATACCCAACCTCGGGAATTCGCGCCGGAATCCGGAGATTCGACTTGAATCCGAAGCGACAGTCCGCATTTATCAAGCATCGCGGCATTGTCACCACTTACTTGAGAACCGCTCTCATGCGCATGGACAAACTGACCTCGCGTTTCCAGCAGGCCCTGAGCGACGCCCAGTCGCTGGCCGTGGGCCGCGACCACAACCTGATCGAACCTGCACACCTGCTTGTGGCCTTGATCGATCAGCAGGGCGGCAGCACGCGCCCGTTGCTGGCACAGACTGGCGTCAACGTCACCGCGCTGCGTCAGCGGCTGGGCGAAGCACTCGACAAGCTGCCGAAGGTGTCCGGTCAGGAAGGTAACCTGAGTGTTGGCAACGACCTCAACCGACTGCTCAATCTCACCGACAAATTGGCGCAACAGCGCGGCGATGCTTTTATTGCCTCCGAACTCTTCGTACTCGCCTGCCTGGACGACAAGGGCGATGCCGGCCAAGCGTTGAAGGCCGCTGGCGCCAACAAGGCCGCCATAGAGACGGGCATCGAAGCCCTGCGCGGCGGCGAGAAGGTCGACGACGCCAACGCCGAGGAAAACCGCCAGGCGCTGGAAAAATACTGCATCGACCTGACCGCGCGCGCCGAGGGCGGCAAGCTCGATCCGGTGGTCGGTCGCGACGAGGAAATCCGCCGCACGATCCAGGTGCTGCAACGGCGTACCAAGAACAATCCGGTGCTGATCGGCGAGCCCGGCGTCGGCAAGACCGCGATCGTCGAGGGCCTGGCCCAACGCATCATCAACGGCGAGGTGCCCGAAGGCCTGCGCGGTCGGCGCGTGCTTTCGCTAGACATGGGTTCGTTGATCGCCGGCGCCAAGTTCCGCGGCGAATTCGAGGAGCGGCTCAAGGCCGTGCTCAGCGACTTGTCCAAGCAGGAGGGCAGCGTCATCCTGTTCATCGACGAGTTGCACACCATGGTTGGCGCCGGCAAGGCCGAAGGCTCGATGGACGCTGGCAACATGCTCAAGCCGGCGTTGGCGCGTGGCGAGTTGCACTGCATTGGCGCGACCACGCTGGACGAATACCGCAAGTACGTCGAAAAGGACGCTGCGCTCGAGCGTCGCTTCCAGAAAGTGTTTGTCGGCGAACCCAGCGTCGAAGACACCATCGCCATCCTGCGCGGCCTGAAGGAACGCTACGCCGTACATCACGGCGTCGAGATTACCGATCCGGCGATCGTCGCCGCGGCGACTTTGTCGCACCGTTACATCGCCGACCGCCAGCTGCCCGACAAGGCCATCGACCTGATGGACGAAGCGGCCTCGCGCATCCGCATGGAGATCGACTCCAAGCCCGAGGAAATGGATCGCATGGAGCGGCGCCTGATCCAGCTCAAGATCCAGCGCGAGGCGCTCAAGAAAGAGAAGGACAAGGAGTCGAAGCAACGCCTGGCTGACCTCGAGACCGAGATCGGCAAGCTCGAACGCGAATTCAACGACCTCGAAGAGATATGGAAGGCCGAGAAGGCGACGTTGCAAGGTGCAACGAAGCTCAAGGAGCAGATTGAACAGGCCAAACTCGAACTCGATGCCGCGCACCGCCAGCAGGATTTCGCCAAGATGAGCGAGATCCAGTACGGGCGCATTCCCGAGTTGGAGAAACAGCTCAAGGCCGCGCAGGAAGCCGAAACCCAAGGTTTCAAGCTGCTGCAGGACAAGGTGACCGCCGAAGAGATCGCCGAGGTGGTGTCGCGCTGGACCGGCATCCCGGTGTCCAAGATGCTCGAGGGCGAGCGCGAGAAGCTGCTGAAGATGGAGGACGCGCTGCACACGCGCGTGGTCGGCCAAGACGAGGCGGTGAAATCGGTCGCCGACGCGATCCGGCGTTCGCGCGCCGGGCTGTCCGATCCCGATCGGCCGAACGGCAGTTTCCTGTTCCTTGGCCCGACCGGCGTGGGCAAGACCGAACTGTGCAAGGCGCTCGCGGAATTCCTGTTCGATTCGACCGATGCGATGGTGCGCATCGACATGAGCGAGTTCATGGAGAAGCACTCCGTGGCCCGCCTGATCGGCGCGCCTCCGGGCTATGTCGGCTACGAGGAAGGCGGTTATCTGACCGAAGCGGTGCGTCGGCGCCCGTACAGCGTGATCCTGCTCGATGAAGTTGAGAAGGCGCACCCGGACGTATTCAACGTGCTGCTGCAGGTGCTCGACGACGGCCGCCTGACCGATGGCCAGGGCCGCACCGTTGATTTCCGCAACACCGTGATCGTCATGACTTCCAACCTGGGTTCGCAAAACATCCAGGAGATCTCCGACCGCATCGGCGACTCGCCCGAGGCCTACACGCAGATGCGCGCAGCGGTGATGGCGGCGGTGCAGAACCATTTCCGGCCGGAATTCATCAACCGGCTCGACGACATCGTCGTGTTCCATCCGCTCGGCCACGAGCAGATCCGCGCGATCGCGAAGATCCAGACTGCCTACCTGTCCAGGCGACTGGCGGAGCGGCAAATCGGGCTGCAAATCAGCGACGCGGCGCTGGCCCTGCTCGGCGACGCCGGCTTCGATCCGGTCTACGGCGCCCGGCCGCTCAAGCGGGCGATCCAGCAGCAGCTGGAGAATCCGTTGGCGAACAAGATCCTGTCCGGCGAGTTCGGCCAGGGTGATACCGTGACCGTGGACGCCAAAGCCGGCGCGCTGAACTTCCGCAAGCAGTAAGGAGCGCCGGCGCTGGTACAATGCGCGCCCCATGATTGCCTTCCGAAACTTTGCGCTGCGTCGCGGCGAGCGCCTGCTGTTGTCCAATGTCGACCTGACCCTGCACGCCGGCTGGCGGGTGGGTGTGGTCGGCCGCAATGGTTGCGGCAAGTCCTCGCTGTTCGCGACCATCCTCGGTGAGATCGAGGCTGACCTGGGCGACCTTGACCTGCCCGGCAAGGTGCGGATCGCCAGCGTGGCGCAGGAAACCCCGTCGTTGCCCGATCCGGCGATCGACTATGTGCTGTCCGGCGATGAAGAAGTCTATGCGGTAATCAAGGCCGAAGCCGAGGCGATGGATCACGAGGATTACGAAGCGGTCGCCGAGCTGCACCACAAGCTCGAAGAACTTAACGGCTATGACGCCAGCGCGCGCGCCGGGCGGCTGTTGCACGGCCTTGGCTTTCCGGCCGAGACCCACACTCGCGCGGTGTCGGAATTCTCCGGCGGTTGGCGCGTGCGCCTCAACCTGGCGCGGGCGCTGATGTGTCCGTCCGACCTGATGCTGCTCGACGAGCCGACCAACCACCTCGACCTCGACGCGGTGCTCTGGCTGGAGCAATGGCTGCTCAAATATCCCGGCACCTTGCTGCTGATCTCGCACGACCGCGAATTCCTCGACGGCGTCTGCACCCACACCCTGCACCTGCATGAGGGCAAGGCGAAGCTCTACAGCGGCGACTACACCAGCTTCGAACGCCAGCGCGCCGAGCATCTGCGCCTGCAGCAGATTTCGCACGAGAAGCAGATGGCCGAACGCGCGCATCTGCAAAGCTTCATTGATCGCTTCAAGGCCAAGGCCAGCAAGGCCAAGCAGGCGCAATCGCGGGTCAAGCGCCTGGCCAAGCTCGAAGGCACCGAGGCGGTGCGCGCCGAACGTTCATTGCGAATCACTTTCGCCGAGCCCGCCCGACTGCCGCATTCGCTGATCCGTTTGAATCACGTCGACGCTGGCTATCGTGCCGAGAGCACCGATACGCCAACGGCCGGAGCGATATCGGGCGCAAAGGCGCTAGGCGGCACGAACGCGACCACGATCCTCCACGAAGTCGGCTTCGGCCTCGAAGCCGGCGATCGCATCGGCCTGCTCGGCCCGAACGGCGCCGGCAAGTCGACTCTGGTGAAGACTCTGGTCGGCGAACTCGATCCGCTCACTGGCGAACGCAGCAGTCATCCGGACGTGCGCATCGGCTACTTCGCCCAGCACACCGTCGAGAGCCTGCATGAGGGCCAGAGCCCGATCTGGCACCTGAAGGAACTCGCGCCCGAGGCCGGCGAACAGGTACTGCGCAACTTCCTCGGCACCTGGAACTTCGCCGGCGACCGCGCCTTCGAGCCGGTCGACGGTTTTTCCGGCGGCGAACGCGCGCGCCTGGCGCTGGCGCTGATCGCCTACACCAAGCCTAACGTGCTGTTGCTCGACGAGCCGACCAACCACCTCGACCTCGACATGCGCGAAGCATTGGCCGAGGCCCTGTCTGATTTCGATGGTGCCATCGTACTGGTATCGCACGACCGGCATTTGATCGGCCTGGTCTGCGAAACCTTCTGGCGCGTAGCCGACGGCAAAGTTGAAGCCTTCAAGGGCGATCTCGACGAATACGCCGCCTGGCTGCGTTCGCGTGGTTCCGAATCGAAGTCGGCAAAGTCGGTGGCGAAATCCGCACCGGTCGCGGCGCAGAAGCCGACCTTGTCGAAGCAAGCGCTCGATGCCGCCGCCAAACGCTTCAAGCAGGTCGAGGCGCGGATTGCTGCGTTGCAGTCGGAAGCCAAACATATCGAAGATGAACTCGCCAATCCGTCCGTGTATGGCAGCGATGGTGGCGGTGCGGTCGTTCGCCTGGCGCAGCGTCAAGCCGAGTTGCACAAGGAACGCGAGTCACTCGAAAGCGAGTGGCTGCAGCTGTATGAACAACAGGAAACGGCCTGATGCCCATCTATGCCTTCGAATGCGCCCGCTGTAACCATCAGTTCGACCGCCTGCAACGGCTCTCCGATCCTGATCCGACCCTCTGCCCGGACTGCGGTGCCGAACAGGTGCGCCGCCAGCTGACCGCGCCGAGTTTTCGTCTCGCTGGCGCTGGCTGGTACGAAACCGACTTCAAGAAAGACGGCGACAAGAAGAGAAACCTGGCCGAGAAAGGCGATGCCGCCGTCAAGCCGGATGCCAAGTCCGAGGCGAAGGCCGAGGTGAAGTCAGAGGTCAAACCGGAAAGCAAGCCGGCCACCACGCCGGCGGCCAGCTCCGAATAGGCTCGCTGCCCCGGTCAGCGTGGCCCAAAGCGCGCACGGCAACCGTTGTTCACCCAGACATTGCCGTCGCCATAGCCCCAGTTTTTGCCTTCCTCGCAGCGTGTGCTCGAAATCTGCTCAATCAGCCGTGGGCGACCATAATGATCGCTCCAGGCGCAAGTGCGGTAACGGCCATCGGTGCTCGAACAGCTGATGCTGTACCCGGAATTGTCGGGATAGCCGCTGTTCGATCCGGCGGCTTCAAACCAGGCGCGACAACCGCGCGATACCCAGATCATGCCTTGCGCCTGACCCCAACTGCGGCCCTCGAGACAGGCATTCTTTGAAACCTGGCGACTTAGCCGTGCCGGACCGCGAAAGTTGGTGCTGCATTGCTGGTAGCGACTGTTTTGACTCTCGCAAAGGATCTGTCGTTGACCATAGTTGCCACCCCAGTCAGGCCAGGATTGCCGATCTTCAATGAATCGGGCGCGGCAGCCCTCATCCACCCAGATCAGGCCCGGGCGCGAACCCCAGTTGCGGCCCTCGATACAGCGGGCGTCAGATAGTTGTTGCGATAGCCGCGCCGGGCCACGGAAGGGCGAACGACACTCACGGTACTGGCGGTTGATGCTGGTGCAGATGATCTCTTGCCGATTCCAATTGCTTCCCGGAGGGGGTTGCCAGCCACCCCGGTTGTCATCGCTGCTGTCGTAGCCGTCGTTAGGGTAATTACTGCCGTTGTCGTCACCGCTGCCGCTGTAGCCACCGCGCAATGATTGGGCAATATCGTTCCGGATCTGGCTGAATGTCCAGTGCGAATATCGAACTTGGTCGAGATAGAAATCCAGCTGATCGTCGGGGATGGAACGGCCGTTCGACTGCTCGCGATATTCGTTCTCGATCACCCGGACTTGATCGGTTTCAGACAGTTGGCTCAGTTCTTGCGGGCCGTAGGCACGATTATCGTATTCGGCGCAGGCATTGCCTGAGGCCAACAGGCCCGCCAGGAACAACAAAAAAGCGGCGCTGAGGACAGAAATGCGGAACATGAGGCTCTCCCTGGGTGGCCCACTCGTTGGAACCAGCCTAAAATAAGCCAGCGGCCAACGCTAGCCACCCCGCCTTCCTGCGGGGGGCGCGCTGCGCCTCGATTACCTCGGAGTTTCCATGCGTACCCATTTTTGCGGCCTCGTTGACGAGGCGCTGATCGGCCAGACTGTCACTTTGTGCGGCTGGGCTGATGTCGCCCGTAACCTCGGCGGCATCTGCTTCATCGATCTGCGCGACCACGAGGGCGTGGTCCAGGTCGTGGCCGAGCCGGACAACCCGGCCTACGCCAATGCCGCGCAGGTTGGCTACGAGGACTGCCTGCGCGTCACCGGCACGGTGCGCGCCCGCCACAGCGTCAACGACAAGCTCAAGACCGGCCGCGTCGAAATCGTCCCGACCGCGATCGAGATCCTCAACAAGGCCGACCCGCTGCCGTTCCACGCGCATGAAAACGCCGGCGAAGACATTCGCCTGAAGTACCGTTACCTCGACCTGCGCACGCCGGACATGCAGCGCAAGATGCGCACCCGCATCAAACTCGTGCAGGCGTTGCGCCGCTGGCTCGACGCACGCGGCTTCCAGGACATCGAGACGCCGATCCTGACCAAGGCCACGCCCGAGGGCGCGCGCGACTTCCTGGTGCCGGCGCGCATGCATCCGGGCGAGTTCTACGCACTGCCGCAGTCGCCGCAGCTGTTCAAGCAGATCCTGATGGTGGCTGGCTTCGACCGCTACTACCAGATCGCCCGTTGTTTCCGCGACGAAGCCCTGCGCGCCGATCGCCAGCTGGAATTCACCCAGCTCGACATGGAGTTCGCCTGGGTCTCCGAACGCGACGTGCAGGACGCGACCGAGGAGATGATGCGCACCATCTTCAAGGAAGTGATCGATGTCGAATTGGCGGCGACTTTCCCGCGCCTGACCTATGCCGAGGCGATGCGTCGCTACGGTTCGGACAAGCCCGATCTACGCATCGAGTTCGAACTCGTCGACGTCGCTGACACCGTGAAGAACTGCGAATTCAAGGTGTTCACCGACTGGGCCGCGAACCCCGAGGGCCGCGTCGCGGCCTTGCGCGTGCCGGGCGGCGCGTCGTTGAGCCGCAAGCAGATCGATGACAACGGCGCCTTCGTCACCCGTTACGGCGCCAAGGGCCTGGCGTGGATGAAGGTCGAGGATCTTGGCAAGGGCCGCGAGGGCATCAATTCGCCGATTGCCAAGTTCCTCGACGATGCCACGCTGCAAGCCTTGCTGGCCGCCACCGGCGCGCAAAGCGGCGACATCCTGTTCTTCGGCGCTGGCGCTTGGAAGACCGTCAGTGATTTCATGGGCGCACTGCGCATCAAGGTCGCGAAGGATGCCGGGCTGGTCAAGGCCGGTTGGGCGCCGCTCTGGGTCACTGACTTCCCGATGTTCGAGTGGGATGAGGAGGAGCAACGCTACGTCGCCCTGCATCATCCGTTCACCGCGCCGGCCGTTGACGACGAGGCCGACTTGCGCGCGAACGCCAAGACAGCGGTGTCGCGTGGTTACGACATGGTTCTCAACGGCAACGAGATCGGCGGCGGTTCGATCCGCATCCATCGTTCCTCGATGCAGAGCGCGGTGTTCGCTCTGCTCGGTATCAACGCCGAAGAAGCCGAGGCCAAGTTCGGCTTCCTGCTCGAAGCGCTGCGCTACGGCGCGCCGCCGCATGGCGGCATCGCCTTCGGCATCGACCGCATCGCTGCGCTGATGGCGGGCACCGATTCGATCCGCGACGTCATCCCGTTCCCGAAAACCACGACCGCGCAATGCCTGATGACTGGCGCGCCGTCGCCAGTGCCGGACAAACAGCTCGCGGAAGTGCATGTGCAAGTGCGGCCGAAGCCCGATTCAAAACAATCAGATCCAATCTCGGCCGAGTGACACCGCAACCCGTATTGTTGCTGCATGGGCTGCTTATGCGCCGGCCAGCGCTGTGGCTGTTGGCGCGGCGTTTGCGTCGTCGTGGTTTCGCACCGATGCTTTTCAGCTACCCGACGCTGTGGAATTCGCCAGCAGTGGCAATGGAGCGATTGGCCATGCGTTTGTACGCGCTTGGGAACGGCCCGGTGCATATCGTTGCCCACAGTTTGGGTGGGCTGGTCGCTGTTCAGGCTTGCAATCAGTTCCAGCGCCTGCCGCCAGGACGGATCGTCTGCCTCGGTTCGCCGCTGGCCGGCAGCACTGCTGCGCGCGGCCTCGCCGACAAGCATCTTGGCTGGGTCGCGGGGCGCAGTGGTCCGCTGCTGCGCGGCGGTTTGGCGCAATTGCCGGCCGGTCGCCAGGTCGGCATGATCGCCGGCGTGCATTCGCTGGGTCTCGGCAAGTTTTTCGGACCATTGCAGGGCCCGAACGATGGCACCGTGGCGGTCTGGGAGACGCAGCTGCCGGGCATGGCCGGGCATGTGACCGTGTCCAGCAGCCATTCCGGGCTGGTGCTGTCGCCATTGGTTGCGGAATTGGCCGGCAACTTCCTGGAAACCGGACACTTCCAGCCATGAGTCGATTCGGAGTCGGTGTCGCCCGCTATAATCGGCAACCGGAAGACGAAAATTACGGGGAAGTGGCATGGGCAGGCTGATGAAGATCGAAGGCCGAAAGAACGCGCAGGATGCGCGTCGCGGCAAGATTTTCACCAAGATCATCCGCGAACTTTCGGTAGCCGCTCGCGCCGGTGGTAGCGACGCCAAGAGCAATCCGCGTTTGCGCCTGGCGATGGATCGCGCACTCGGTTTGAACATGGCCAAGGATGTGATCGAGCGCGCAGTGAAGAAAGCCACTGGCGAACTCGAGGGCGTGAGCTACGAGGAAATCCGCTACGAAGGCTACGCGCCCGGCGGTATCGCGGTGATCGTCGATTGCATGACCGACAACAAGGTGCGCACCGTCGCCGATGTTCGCCATGCCTTCAGCAAGTGCGGCGGCAACCTCGGCACCGACGGTTCGGTCAGCTTCATGTTCAAGAAGCGCGGCGTGCTCGGTTATGCTGTCGGCGCGAATGAGGACGCGATCACCGAAGCGGCGATCGACGCTGGCGCAGACGATATCGTGGTCTATCCCGAAGACGGCGCCATCGATGTTCTGACTGCGCCGGAATCGTTCGAGACGGTGAAAGCGGCGATGATCGCGGCCGGGTTCGCGCCGGCCGAATCGGCGGTCACCTACCGCGCCGACAACGACGTTGCCGTAGCTGGCGACACCGCGCAACAAGTCGTCAAGATGATCGATATGCTCGAAGACCTCGACGACGTCCAGAACGTTTACCACAACGCGGAACTTGGGCAAGACGCCTACCAGTGACCCGCATTCTCGGCATTGACCCGGGTTCGCAACGCACCGGCGTGGGCATTGTCGATGCCGATGCCAGCGGCCGCGCCACGCATGTATTCCATGCTCCGCTGGTATTGCTCGATGCCGAAAGCTTCCCGTTGCGGCTGAAGTTGCTGCTCGACGGACTGGGCGAAATCATCGAGAAATACCGGCCCGACGAAGTGGCGATCGAGAAGGTGTTTATGGCGCGCAATCCCGATTCTGCGCTCAAGCTCGGCCAGGCCCGTGGCGCGGCGATGTGCGCGGCGGTGATGCGTGACTTGCCAGTGCACGAATACGCCGCCAAGGAGATCAAGCTGGCCACGGTGGGCAAGGGCAGTGCCGACAAGGCGCAGGTCCAGCATATGATCGGCGTGATGCTCAACCTGACCGGCAAGATCCAGGCCGACGCCGCCGATGCCCTGGCGGTCGCAATCACCCACGCGCATGTACGCGCCACTGCCGCGCGCATCGGCGTCAGTGCGCAGCAGGTTTGGAGCCGCAAGCGATGATCGGCCGCCTGAAAGGCATCCTGGTGCACAAGCAGCCGCCCTGGCTGATGATCGATGTCGGCGGTGTCGGCTATGAGCTGGAGGCGCCAATGTCCACGTTCTACGACCTGCCCGAGGTCGGCCGGGAAGTCACCTTGTTCGTCCATCATGCGGTCAAGGAAGACGCAGTCGCGCTGTACGGATTTTTCCATGAGCGCGAGCGCCGGCTGTTCCGCGACGTGCAGAAGGTGACGGGGATCGGCGCCAAGATCGCGCTGGCTATTTTGTCCGGCGCCAGCGTCGAGGATTTCGCCCGCCTGGTGCAGGTCGGCGACGTCGCCGCGCTGACGCGCATTCCCGGCATCGGCAAGAAGACGGCGGAGCGCATCGTGGTTGAGCTGCGCGACCGTGCGGCCGATTTCACCGGCGGCGGTGCAATTATTGCTGGCAGTAAAGCTATTCCTGCCGATCCGGTGACCGAAGCGGGCATCGCTTTGCAGCAGTTGGGCTACAAGCCGGCCGAGGTCGCGCGCATGCTCAAGGAAGCGGCGCCGGAAGACAATGTCGAGGCGATCATCCGCAAAGCGCTCAAATCCGTATTACGCTCTGGCTGATGGCCGACTCCCGACCCATGTCCGAACACTCGCACGGCCACGCGCGCACGCTGCCGCTGGTGATCGGCGCGATTGGCGTGGTGTTCGGCGACATCGGCACCAGCCCGCTGTACACCATCAAGGAAGCGTTCGGACCAAAATACGGCCTGTTGCCCGATCCGACCAATGTGCTCGGCATCCTGTCGCTGGTGTTCTGGGCGATGATGATCGTGGTCACGCTCAAGTACGTCACCATCATCATGCGCGCCGACAATCGCGGCGAAGGCGGCATCCTGGCGCTGATGGCGCTGGTCCAGCGCAGCCTGCCGATTGCCTCGCCGCTAGCCTATGGCCTTGGCATCCTGGGGATTTTCGGCACGGCACTCTTCTTCGGCGATGGCGTGATCACGCCGGCGATCTCGGTGCTGTCGGCGGTAGAAGGCCTGAAAGAAGTTGCGCCGGCACTCGACCGCTACGTCGTGCCGGTGACATTGGTCGTGCTGCTGCTGCTGTTCACCTTCCAGAGGCGCGGCACCGAGCACGTCGGCAAGATCTTCGGTCCGGTGATGGTGCTTTGGTTCCTGATGCTTGCACTGCTGGGCTTGGCGCAGATCATCAAGCATCCGGACGTGCTGTATGCGCTCAACCCCTGGTACGGGTTGAACTTCTTCATCCGTCACGGCGTGCATGCCTGGCTTGCTTTGGGCGCCGTGGTGCTGGCGGTGACCGGCGGCGAAGCTCTTTATGCGGACATGGGTCATTTCGGGCGGCAACCGATCAAGATCGCATGGATGACCTTCGCCATGCCGGCGCTGGTGCTCAATTATTTCGGCCAGGGCGCTCTCGTGCTGCATAACCCGTCCACGGTGCACAACCCGTTCTTCAGCCTCGTGCCGGAGCCGCTGCTGATCCCGATGATCCTGCTGGCCACCTTGGCCGCGGTCATCGCCTCGCAGGCGGTGATCTCGGGTGCGTTCTCGTTGGCGCGCATGGCGATGCAACTGGGCTACCTGCCGCGCCTGCAGTTGATCCATACGTCGGCGTCCACCATCGGCCAGGTCTACCTGCCCTGGATCAACCGCATCCTGCTGATACTGGTGATGCTGCTGGTGGTGACCTTCCGCAGTTCCAGCAATTTGGCTTCGGCCTACGGCGTGTCGGTGACTGCCAGTATGCTCATCGACACCATTTTGCTGATTACGCTCGCGAGCCAGAAGTGGCGGCTGTCGGGTTGGATCATCGCTGCTTTCGGTACGCTGTTCCTCACCGTGGACAGCGCGTTGCTGTCGGCCAATGCGATCAAGTTCTTCGAAGGTGCCTGGTTCCCGGTGGCGCTCGGGATCATCGCTTTCACGGTGATGCGGACCTGGCGACATGGCCGCGACCTGATCCGCCAGCACGTGAACCGCGACAGCCTGCGCATTGAGCACTTCGTGCAGAGCGTGATGACCGATCCGCCGGTACGCGTGTCCGGCACGGCCATCTTCATGACGCCGTCGAACGACTACATGCCGCCGGCTTTGCTGCACAACCTCAAGCACAACAAGGTGCTGCACGAGCGCAACGTGTTCCTCAGCATCGAGACGCTCGGCGTGCCGCGTGCCGAGGACCTTGAGCGCGTCGCCTATACCGACCTCGGCCAGGGCTTCGCGCGACTGACCCTGCGTTTCGGCTACATGGAAACTCCCAACGTGCCGATGGCCCTGAAGAAATGGGCCATTCCCGGGCCGCCGTTCGACCCGATGGACACCACCTTCTTCGCCAGCCGCGAAACCATCACCGCCCGCGCTGACGAAGGCATGGCACTGTGGCGCGACAAGCTGTTCCTGATCATGTCGCGCAACGCCACTCCGGCGACGGAATTCTTCGGCATCCCCGGCAACCGCCTGGTTGAGTTGGGCACCCAAGTCTCCATTTAACGGCCATAATGCCGGCATGGAAGAAGCCCGCGTGACCACCCCCGGCGCCACCCGCGAGGACGAAGCGGTCGAGGCCAGCATCCGCCCGAAGCGGCTCGACGAATACTTGGGTCAGGTCGCGGTTCGCGAACAGCTGAAGATCTACATCGATGCCGCGAAGGGCCGGCGCGAGGCGCTCGACCACGTGCTGATCTTCGGGCCGCCGGGGCTGGGCAAGACCACCTTGGCGCACGTGATCGCCAACGAGCTCGGCGTCAACTTGCGCCAGACCTCCGGGCCGGTGATCGAACGTGCCGGCGACCTCGCTGCCTTGCTGACCAACCTGCAGCCGCACGACGTGCTGTTCATCGACGAGATCCACCGTCTGTCGCCGATCGTCGAGGAAGTGCTGTACCCGGCGATGGAAGACTTCCAGATCGACATCATGATCGGTGAAGGCCCGGCCGCGCGTTCGATCAAGCTCGACCTGCCACCCTTCACCCTGATCGGCGCCACCACCCGCGCCGGCCTTTTGACCGGCCCCTTGCGCGATCGCTTCGGCATCGTCCAGCGCCTGGAGTTTTATTCGCCGGAGGAACTGACCCGGATCATCCGCCGCTCGGCCAACATCCTGGCGATCGCCTGCGACGAGGACGGCGCGATCGAGATCGCGCGCCGTTCGCGCGGCACGCCGCGGATCGCCAACCGCCTGTTGCGCCGCGCTCGCGATTTCGCCCAGGTCCGCGCCGAGGGCCATATCACCCGCGCCGTTGCCGATGCCGCGATGGCGATGTTGCAGGTCGACGCCGCCGGTTTCGACGAGCTCGACCGGCGCCTGCTGCGCACCATCATCGACAATTTCGACGGCGGCCCGGTCGGCGTCGAATCGCTGGCCGCCGCGCTGAGCGAGGAACGCGGCACGCTCGAAGACGTGATCGAGCCCTACCTGATCCAGCAGGGTTACCTGGTGCGCAGCGCCCGCGGCCGGGTGGCCTCGACCAAGGCCTACCTGCATCTGGGCCTGAAGCCGCCGCGGCCGGCCGCCGATGTCGATCTGTTACAGGGCTGACGTGTTCAGCTTCCCGATAAGGGTGTACTGGGAAGATACCGATGCCGGCGGGGTGGTCTACCACGCCAGTTATCTGCGCTTCCTTGAGCGTGCGCGCACCGAATGGTTGCGCGGGCAGGGGGTGGCGCAGGGCGAGCTGCGCGATTCGCACGATCTGATCATGGTGGTGCGGGCGATGCAGCTGGATTTCCACAAGCCGGCCAGGCTTGACGACGAATTGCTCGCTACCGTGCTGTTGGCAGATCGTCGCCAAGCCAGTTTCACCGTGTCACAGGAACTCCTCCGGGGCGGGGAGTGTCTGTTGCGAGCCGAGGTTCGCATCGCCTGCCTGAACGCCTCGCAATTTCGACCGCGCGCCTTGCCCGACTGGCTGGCGTCCGACACTGGCCATGGAGTGACCTGATGAATCCGATCCTGACGATGCTTACCACCGCGCCTGCCGCCGTCGATGCCAGCGCTGCGAGCAGTGGTCTGAACTACTTCGAGCTGGTGCTGCACGCCAGCCTGCCGGTGCAACTGGTCATGGTCCTGTTGCTGGCGGCGTCGGTGATGAGTTGGTTCGTCATCTTCCGCAAGATGAGTGCGTTCGCCCGCGCCAACGGCGAGGCCGACGAATTCGAGTCGCGCTTCTGGTCCGGTGCCGACCTCGCCCAGATGTACCGTGCCGCCACCGAACGCAATCGCGTGGTCGGCGGCCTGGAGGCGATCTTCGAAGCGGGCTTCCGCGAATTCACCCGCCTGCGCCAGCAGATGAAGACGCTGGATGCGCGCACGCAACTCGAAGGCGCGCAGCGGGCCATGCGCGCGACCCTGGCGCGCGAACTCGACGGCCTCGAGGCCAACCTCGAATTGCTGGCCAATGTCGGTTCCACCGCCCCCTATGTCGGTCTGGTCGGCACGGTATTCGGCATCATGATTTCCTTCCATGGCCTGGCCACCAACAAGCAGGCGACTATTGCTTCGGTGGCGCCGGGCATTTCCGAAGCCCTGATCGCTACCGCCATGGGCCTGTTCGCCGCGATTCCGGCGGTCTGGGCGTACAACCGTTTTGCGACGCGGGTTGAGCGGCTCGCCGTGCGCTACGAAAGTTTCGCCGAAGAGTTTGCTTCCATCCTGCAACGTCAGTCGCACGCCGACGAGCCATGAGCTCCACCGCCCGCCGCCTGCGCAAGCGCAAGCTAAAATCCGAGATCAACGTCGTGCCTTACATCGACGTGATGTTGGTGCTGCTGATCATCTTCATGATCACCGCGCCGCTTTTGAACCTGGGCGTAGACATAGACCTGCCGAAGTCGGACGCGCGCGCCGTACAAACCGACAAGAAACCGATCACGGTCAGCGTTGACGCGCAGGGCGGCTACACCTTGGGTTTGCAGGATGACAGCAAGCAGAAGGTGAGCGCCGCCGAGCTTGACGCCAAGGTCCGCGCGATCGTGGCCAATAACCCGAACGTTGCGGTGTTCGTTGCCGGCGACGGCAAGGCCAGCTACGACACCGTCTATCAGGCGATGGTCTTGCTGCAGCAGGCCGGCGTCGAAAAAGTCGGGTTGATGAGCAAGCCGGCCGAGAGCCACTGAGCGAACACGATGGAATCCCGTGCCGACCAGGTTCGTGCCTTCCTGCTCGCGCTGCTGCTGCACGCGGGCGTGATCGCATTGGCCTGGCTGAGCGCGCGCTGGATCTGGCCCGTGAGCGATGCGTCCGCCGCCGGTGAGCCGATCCAGGCGACGCTGATGGTCTCGGCGGCAGATGTCCGGCGTGCGCAGAAGGCGATCAAGGCCTCGCCCGCACCCGCCACGGTGAAAGCGCCGCAGCCTTTACCATCCCAAAATCCGCAGACCAGCGACACGCCTTTGCAAGCTAAACCGCAGGCGCCGCAGGATCGTCCCGACACCGTGGATCAGGCCGCCGCCTCGCGCGTTGTGCCGCCAACGCCCGATCCGGCCCTGCAAGAGCAGAAAGAACGCACGCGCCAGGCGCAGGTGGACCTGACCGAGGACCTCGCCCGCCAGCAGGAAGCGGAGAACAAGCAGCGCCTGCGCGAGCAACTGGAAGCGATCCGGCGCGAGCGCGAGAAAGCCGCCAGGCTCACCCAGATGGAAGAGCAACGACTGGCGCAACTTGAAGAACTGCGCACAGCACCGAAAGCCGCACCTGCGACCCCGACGCCGACCGCACCGGCCGGTAATCGCGGTGATGACGACAGCTTGCTGGCGCGCTACAAGGCGGCCATGCAATCAACCGCCGATGCCAACTGGAACCGGACCGGCGCCGCGGAACGGGTGCGTTGCAAGGTACGGTTCACCCAGATTCCGGGCGGCGAAGTGATTGACGTCGAGTTCCTCGATTGCCCCTTCGATGCCCAGGGTCGCGATTCGGTTGATCGCGCCTTGCGCCGCAATCCCATGCCATATTCAGGCTACGAGCGAGTCTTTGATCGAAAGCCGACCATCACGTTCTGCTACCCGCAAGAGGAATGCCAACCATGAAACGACTGTTTTTCTTGCTCGTGCTGAGTTTGTCTGCCTCTGTGGCCAACGCCCAGGGCCTCGATATCGGGCTGGTGTCGGGCAACGAATCTTCGCTGCCGATTGCGGTGGTGCCGATGCCCTACCAGGGTAGCGTGGTCGCGCCCGAAACCGACATCGCTGCGGTGATCCGCAACGATCTCAACCGTTCCGGCCAGTTTCGCTCGTTGGCGGTGGAAGGCATGGTCGAAAAGCCCGTACGCGGCAGCGACATCCAGTTCCCGACGTGGCGGCTTTTGAAGCAGGACTTCGTGGTCGTTGGCCGCGTGCTCGACGACGCCGACGGCGGCTATCGGGTCGAATACGAACTCTACGACGTGGCAAAACAGCAGCGGCTGGTCGGCTTGGCAATCTCCGGGCGTGCCAAAGGGTTGCGTGATGTCGCGCATCAGATCGCTGACCAGATCTACGAGAAGATCCTTGGCGTGCGTGGCGCATTCTGGACCCATATCGCCTACATCACTGCCTCCGGTATCGGCCCGGGCACGGACTATGCATTGATGGTCGCCGATTCGGACGGCTACAGCCCGCAGACGATTGTCCGTTCCAAGGAGCCACTGTTGTCGCCAGCCTGGAGCCCGGACGGGCGCAAGTTGGCCTACGTGAGCTTCGAACGCGGCAATTCCACGATCTATATCCAGGAAATCGGCACTGGTGCGCGCGAAGTGGTGGCCAGCTTCCGTGGCATCAACGGCGCACCGGCGTTCTCACCCGATGGCAAGCAATTGGCCATGACCTTGTCCAAGTCCGGCAATCCGGAAATCTACGTGATGGACCTGGCCAGCAAGGCGCTCACCCAGATCACCCATCACTACGGAATTGATACCGAGGCCGCGTGGACGCCCGATGGCCAGAACCTGATCTTCACCTCCGATCGTGCCGGCAAGCCGCAGGTCTACCAGGTGTCAGCGGCAGGCGGTGAGCCGACCCGGCTCAGTTTCCAAGGCGAGTCGAGCGCTCGCGCGACGGTCTCCTTCGACGGCAAGAAAATTGCCATGGCCCAGGGTGTCGGCAACATCTACCGGATTGCCGTGCTCGACCGCAGTTTTGGCGCTGGTGGCCGCTGGCAGACCCTGTCGCCAGGCAATCTGGACGAGTCGCCGAGCTTCGCGCCCAATGCCAGCATGCTCTTGTATGCGACCAAGGAAGGTCGGCGTGGTCTGCTTTATGCTGTCTCCGCTGACGGCCGGGTCCGGCTACGGCTGGTGGTGGCGGACGGCGATGTCCGCGAACCGGCTTGGTCGCCGTTCAGGCAACGCTGAAGCTGCGCCTGCCACACTATGCTGTCTTTAACGCCTGACTTCACCGACACAGGGAATTGCCATGAACCACGCCAACCGCCTCTTGATCGCCGCCGCTGTTTGTCTGGCGCTCGGCGCCTGCACCAAGAAGGTCAAGGAGACGCCGCCGACAGACAATAGTCAGTCGTCAACAACGACCGGCGCCACGACCTCGCCGATGACCAGCGACGGGAAATTTCGACCGGCAGATCTGGACTCCGACAGCTGCCTGCGCATCCGGGTGGTCTACTTCGACTTCAATGACGACACCCTTCGCCCCGAATTCCAGCGTGCCATCGCCTGCCATGCCAAGTACCTGCGCGATCGGCCCGATGCGCGCATGACCCTGGAAGGCAATGCTGACGAGCGCGGCACCCGCGAGTACAACCTTGGCCTCGGTGAGCGCCGTGGCAATGCTGTTTCCGCAGCGGTGGTTGGCAGCGGCGGTTCGGCTGGCCAGATCACGGTGGTCAGCTATGGCGAAGAGCGTCCGACCTGCGCCGATTCGACCGATGAGTGCTGGGCGAAGAATCGTCGGGTTGAGATCGTCTACAGCGTGCGCTGAACCATGAAGGCGATGGCGCGTTTTTCACCCGTGCTCGTGGCGGTCGCCTTTTTGGTGGCCCCGCCGGCATTCGCGCAAAAACTGAGCCTTGCTGAGCGCGTTGCCCAGTTGGAGCAGGAGTCCGCCAACCGGACCGCCACCTCGGGCCAGGCCAACGTCGAGTTGCTCAACCGGCTGACCCAGCTGCAGTCGGAAGTGCAGGCGCTGCGCAACCAGGTTGAGCAACTGCAGAACGACAACGAACAGATCAAGCAGCGAACCCGCGAGCAATACGTCGACCTTGATACACGTCTGCAGAAACTGGAGGGCAGCGGCGCGCCTGCAAACGCGGCGCCAACGTCGGTCGCACCTTCGACGGCAGCACCCACGACGATCGTTGCTGCCTCCCCAGTGGCGCCGGCGATAGCTGCGCCCGCAGCCGACGAGCAGTCAAGCTATGGGCTGGCGTTCGATGCCCTCAAGCGCGGCGATTACGTGGCTTCGGCGCGTGGTTTCCAGGCCTTCCTGAAGGCATATCCGAATGCCACCCTGGCCCCGAATGCATGGTACTGGTTGGGCGAGAGTTATTACGTCACCCAGAACTACCCTGTTGCGCAGAGAGCCTTCGAGGCATTGCTCGGCAAGTTCCCGGATTCTGGCAAGGCGCCCGATGCGCTGCTCAAGAAAGGCTACTGCCAGATCGAGATGAACCAGGCCGAGGCCGGCAGGAACACCCTGAGCCAAGTCATCGACCAGTTCCCGGATACCGACGCCGCGCGCCTGGCCCAGAGCCGGTTGCGTACGCTCAACCTCGATTCGCACTGAGTCCAGCGTGGAATCCGCTTCCGTCGCCGTGGCCGAGCGCCTGCGCCTGACCGAGATCTTCCTGTCGCTGCAAGGTGAATCGCGCAGTGTTGGCTGGCCGACGGTGTTCGTGCGTCTCACCGGCTGTCCGCTGCGTTGCCAGTATTGCGATACCGCTTATGCTTTCCACGGCGGTGAATGGCACGAGATCGACGCCATCCTCGCCGAGGTCGCCAGCCACGGCGTACACCATGTTTGCGTGACCGGCGGCGAGCCGTTGGCGCAGAAACGTTGCCTGCTGTTGCTGCAAAAACTGTGCGATGCCGGCTACGAGGTCTCGCTGGAGACTTCCGGCGCGATCGATATTTCCGAGGTCGATTCGCGTGTCGTGCGCGTGGTTGATCTCAAGACGCCGGGCTCGAACGAGCAACAGCGCAACCTGCTCGAAAATATCCCTCTGCTTACCGATCGCGACCAGGTGAAGTTCGTCCTTTGTTCGCGCGAAGACTACGACTGGGCCAAAGAAATGCTCGCGGAACACCGGCTCACGGCGCGTTGCGAAGTTCTGTTTTCGCCCAGCTACACCGAGTTGGCGCCGCGCGATCTGGCCGAATGGATCATTGCCGACAAGCTGCCAGTGCGCTTTCAACTACAGTTGCACAAACAGCTCTGGGGCGAGGCCCAAGGTCGATGAAACCTGCCGTCATCCTGGTCTCCGGGGGCATGGACTCCGCCGTGGTGCTCGCCCTCGCCAAAGAACGTGGTTTTGCCTGTTACGCACTGAGTGTGAGCTACGGCCAGCGCCATTCGGCCGAACTGGTCGCCGCCGCCGAATTGGCGCAGGCACTGGGCGCGATCGCGCACAAGACCGTGGTCGTGGACTTGCGCAGCATTGGCGGCTCGGCGCTCACCGCCGACATCGCTGTCCCGGAAGCGCCGGGGCCGGGCATCCCGGTCACCTATGTGCCGGCGCGCAATACGATCATGCTGTCAGTGGCGCTGGGTTGGGCCGAAGTCCTGGGTGCCGACGACATCTTCTGTGGCGTGAATGCCGTCGATTATTCCGGCTATCCGGACTGCCGGCCGGAATTCATCGAGGCCTTCGAACGACTGGCCAAGCTGGCGACCAAGGCCGGCGTCGAGGGCCACGGCCTGCGCGTGCATGCGCCACTGATCCGGATGTCGAAGGCCGAGATCGTCCGCGAGGGGATGCGCCTGGGCGTGGACTTTTCACGCACGGTGTCCTGCTACCAGGCTGATGCCGAAGGCCAGGCCTGCGGTCTGTGCGACGCCTGCCGACTGCGCGCCGAGGGCTTCGCCGCCGCCGGTGTAGCCGATCCCACGCGCTACCGCCCCCACTCTTGATAGAATGACGCCCCGCGTGGGGCCGTTAGCTCAGTCGGTAGAGCAGAAGACTTTTAATCTTTTGGTCGATGGTTCGAATCCATCACGGCCCACCATTCCCCAATCAATCGTGACGGCTATCGCCCATGAGCCGCGCCCCGACCCGTTCCCGCATGTCCCCGGCCGAGCTTGAGCGCCGCGAAGCGCTCAAGCCGACGCCGGCGTTCGACAACGACCTGCCGGTCAGCCGCGAGGCCGAGACCATCGTCGAACTGATTCGCAAGCACCAGGTCGTGGTACTCGCTGGCGAAACCGGATCGGGCAAGACGACGCAATTGCCGCAGCTTTGCCTGGTGGCGGGGCGCGGAATCTCCGGCCTGATCGGTTGTACGCAGCCGCGGCGGATCGCCGCGCGCGCGGTGGCGCGGCGCGTGGCCGAGGAACTGAAGACGCCGCTTGGTGGCGCGGTCGGATTCCAGGTGCGGTTCACCGAGAACGTCGGCGCCGACACCTACATCAAGTTCATGACCGACGGCATCTTGCTAGCGGAGATCCAAAGCGACCGCTGGCTGTCGAAGTACGACACGATCATCGTCGACGAGGCCCACGAGCGCAGCCTGAACATCGATTTCCTGCTCGGTTATCTGCGCCAACTCGTGGCCAAGCGCCACGACCTCAAGTTGATCATCACCTCGGCGACGATCGATACGGCTCGCTTCGCCAAGCACTTCGGCGATGCGCCGGTGGTGAGTGTGGAAGGCAGAAGTTATCCGGTAGAGGTTCGTTATCGCGCATCGGAATCCGAGGGTGAAGACGCCGCCGATCAGACCATGACCGAGGCGATCCTTGCGGCGGTCGATGAAATAACCCGCAGCGATCCGCTCGGCGACATCCTCGTGTTCCTGCCCGGCGAGCGTGAAATTCGCGACGCCCACCTGGCGCTGGCGCGGAAAAAATATCGCAGCACTGAACTGCTCGCCTTGTACGCACGTCTGTCGACCAAGGAACAGGATCGCGTGTTCCAGCCTGGCCCGCAGCGACGCATCGTGCTGACCACCAATGTTGCCGAAACTTCGCTGACGGTGCCGCGTATTCGCTACGTGATCGATCCAGGCGCGGCGCGGGTCAAGCGCTATTCGCCACGGCAGAAACTCGATCGGCTGCATATCGAGCCGATTTCGCAGGCCAGCGCAGACCAGCGCAAAGGCCGTTGCGGTCGCATCGCCGCCGGCATCTGCTACCGCCTGTACTCGGAGGCAGATTTTCAGTCGCGGCCGCGCTACACCGATCCGGAAATCCTGCGCGCCTCGCTGGCCGGGGTGATCCTGCGCATGCTCGATCTCGGACTGGGCCGGGTGGAGGACTTCCCGTTCATCGACGCGCCGGACCCACGCGCGATCGCCGATGGCTGGCAGACGCTGTCCGAGCTTGGCGCGATCGACAAGGATCGTCGTTTGACTGCCATCGGCAAGCAGATGGCGCGACTGCCGGTGGATGTGAAGCTCGGTCGCATGCTGATCGCCGCGCAACATCATGGCGTGCTGCGTGAAATGACCGTGCTTGCGGCCTTCCTGGGCATCCAGGATCCGCGCGAACGTCCGGCCGATGCCCGCGAAGCCGCCGACAATGCTCACGCGCAGTTCGCCGATGCGAATTCGGAATTCCTTGGTGTTCTCAAGCTGTGGGGCGCGTACAAGAGCGCACATGAAGAGCTAACGCAATCGAAGCTGCGCGGCTGGTGCGAAAAGCGCTTCCTCGGCTTTTTGCGCATGCGCGAATGGCGCGAGCTGCACCGACAGGTGTTGCTCAGTTGCGAAGATTTTGGTTGGGACCAAGGTGCTTCCGGGGAGGAGGTATTGCCTTCGGAAAACTCGCGCGATAACCAGTTTTCCGAAGGCAATATGCTCCTCCCTTCTTCGTCGCGGTACATCGGCTTGCATCGCGCCCTGATCGCCGGCTTGCCAACCCAGATCGGCCACAAGTCGGAGAAGGGCCTCTACGACGCGCCACGCCAGCGCAAGTTCCAGATTTTCCCGGGCTCGACCCTGGCCAAGCAACCACCGGCCTGGTTGCTAGTCGCGACCCTGCTCGACACCCAGAAAATCTGGGGCCTGATTGGCGCAAAAATAGAGCCCGACTGGGTGGTCGCTGAACTCGCGCATCTGCTTGCGCGCAAACATTTCGATCCGCACTGGTCGCGCGCCCAGGGCCGGGTGGTGGGCTTCGAACAGATCAGCCTGTTCGGCCTGGTGCTGGCGCCGAAAAAACCGGTTCACTACGGTGGCCTGTACCCGGCGGAAGCGCGCGAGATCTTCGTGCGCCAGGCGTTGCTGCCCGGCGAGATCAACACGCGAGCCGGTTTCGTTGCGCGTAATCTGGCAATGCTGGCGCAAGCTCAGGAAGAAGAAGCGAAATTGCGTCGTGTCGGTTTGATCGCTGACGAAGACTGGCAAGCGCGTTGGTATCTCGATCGCTTGCCGCCCGATATTACAACCGTGCAAGGGCTCGATAGCTGGGTCGGGAAACTCGCGCCTGCCAAGAAGAAAGCGCTGGAGTGGTCGCTCACCGACCTGCTGCCGGGCGAGGGCAGCGAAGCCGATCGTTTTCCGAAATATTTCCCGCTCGGCGATATCCGGTTGGCATTGCATTATCGCTTCGAGCCAGGGGCCGAGGACGATGGCGTGACCCTAGACGTGCCCTTGCACTTGCTAAAAGCATTGGACCCGGCGCGCTTGACCTGGCTGGTCCCGGGAGTGATCGAAGAAAAATCGGCCGCAATGATTCGTTCGTTACCGAAGCCCCTGCGTCGCAACTATGTGCCGGCGCCGGATTTCGCACGCGCGTTTTTCCAGGCACATTCGCAGCCCGAGGCCGATTCGCTAACGGGAACGCTGGCGCGTTTTCTCAGCCGGACCACCGGCGCGCCGGTGACGGCGCTGGACTTTGACGAAGCCGCGCTTGATCCGCACCTGTGCATGAACCTGCGCCTGGGTGAACGCGATGGCCGGGTGCTGGCGGTATCGCGCGATCTCGACGAACTCAGGCGCCGCTTCGGCGACGCGGCCGAGCGTGCCTTCGCTGATCGCGCTGGCGAGCGCCTGGCACGCGAAGGCATGCGCGAATTTCCCGAGCTGACTATCCCGGAGCAAATTGCCGGCGCGGCGGGGGTTCCCGCCTATCCAGCGCTGGTGGACGAGGACGAGAGCGTTTCCTTGCGCGTGTTCGCCGATTCTGCCGAGGCGCGTGGCCAGCACGAACGCGGGGTGCGTCGGCTGGCACAATTTTCGTTGGCCGATAAGGTCAAGCAGTCGCGCAAGCAGTTGCCCGTCTCGCCGAAGCTGGGTTTGCTGTATGCGGCGATCGAATCTTCGGAACGGCTACGTGCGGATATCATTGATGCCGCGCTGGCAGCGGCGCTGGGTGAAGGTCTTGCCGCGCTGCGCGATAAAGCAGCGTTCACTGCGCAGATGACGAGGATTGCGCGCGAACTGTTCGGGCAAGCCATGCAGCGATTGCAATTGGCCGAGGAAATCCTCGCGCTGTATGCCGAGATAAAACCAAAACTGGAATCGCCCTTGATGGGTTGGGCGAGCGGCAACCTTGACGATATCTCCGCGCATCTTCGAAGCCTGGTGCATTCAGGCTTCCTGCGCGAGACACCGGCCAGCCTGCTGGCGGAAATGCCGCGTTACCTCAAGGCGCTCAAGCTGCGGGTAGAGCGCGCATTGGCCGACCCGATCAAGGACCAAGCCCGGTTGCTGGAGCTGCAGCCCTATGTCCAGGCTCTGGCCGAGGCGCATGCGGCCGGTCACGGGCAGCGCCCGGAATGGCGCGCGTTCCGGCAGGATCTGGAAGAACTGCGTGTCCAGACTTTCGCACAGGAATTGGGTACGCGCCGGCCGGTTTCGCACAAGCGACTGGCACGGCAACTTGCCGCTTTCACTGGACGCGCTTGACCATGGCGAATCGGGTCGAGCCTTCCACGCGCAGCTTCCAGCCGCCGAGTAGCCCCGGGCTGATCGTGATCATGGGTTGCATGAGTTTGGGGCTCCTGAATTCAGCGTCCTCGACCTGGATCCAGATCTGGCCATTCTCCAGAATGAACACCGTACGCCCGCTCCAGCCGTGGAACTCGCCCTGCAGGCGGCTCTCGACGGTGGTTGGGCTGCTGGATTCCAGGAATCCCTGGCTGGTCCTGCGGTAGGTCGAGGCAGCGGCAGCGGCGGCAGTGGTCTTGTGGTCCGACTCCAGCCAGGCATTCAGTGCCGCCAGCTCATCCGGGCTGAGTTTGTCCAGGCCCGCCGCATGGAATTCCTGTGGTGTCATTTTTTCCTGCAGGCCCTTGGGTTCGCCGGCAACGCTCAGGCCACAGGCGATGACGAGACCGAACAACACTGCGAGCAATCTGGTGCGCATGGCAACTGTTCCCGAAGAGGCCGAGACGTTAGTGTAGGGGCAGTCCCGTCGTTTTGTCCCCGGCCGCATGCGCCCACCAATACCATCGAAGCAGCCGCCACGCCTGGCCGATTGGCTCGCTTCCGAGCCGATCGGCGCTGCAACATGGCCACCAGGAACGCGGGATGCGCTGGCAAGAGCGGCCGCGAGCCTGGCTCCAGCCGATGAGCCGAGGCTGGCGATCGCCGCTCTCGAAACCTTGAGAGAGCTACGGGTTGATCCTGAAGTGCAGGTGGCGTGCCTGTTGCACCTGTGCCCAGCCCTGGGCGCCGGCCTGGCGCCGGCGTTGCTTGAACGCTTGCCGGGCGTCCCGAACCTGCTCAGTGGCTTGCTGGCGGCGGAGCAGGTCTGGAGCCTCCATGCCCAGCGCGAGAGCCGTGGCAATGCCGAAGGCTTGCGCCGTCTGTTGCTGGCAATCATCCGCGACCTGCGCGTCGTACTTATCCTGTTGTCGGAGCAACTGGCGCGCCTGCGCGCCGCCGGCAAGGCAAGCCGCGAAGAGCAACTGGCCTTGGCCGAACTCACGGCCGACATCCACGCGCCGCTGGCGAACCGACTCGGCATCTGGCAGCTCAAGTGGGAACTGGAAGATCTCGCCTTCCGTTACCTGCAACCGGAGACCTACCAGCGCATTGCCCGCCTGCTCGACGAGAAGCGCGCCGGGCGCGAACGATTCATCGAAGAGGCCAAGCAGAAAATCCGCGAGGCCTTGGCCGAGGGCGGGATCACTGCCGATGTTGCCGGCCGGCCCAAGCACATCTTCAGCATCTGGAAGAAAATGCAGCGCAAGGATGTGCCGTTCAGCGAGCTCTACGATATCCGCGCCGTGCGCGTGCTGGTCGACGACATCAGCGATTGCTACGCCGCGCTCGGGCTGGTGCATCAGTTGTGGCCGCCGCTGTCGTCCGAATTCGACGACTACATCGCGCAACCGAAGGGCAATGATTACCGGTCCCTGCACACCGCCGTGGTCGGTCCGGAAGGTCGTACGCTTGAGGTGCAGATCCGCACTCGCGAGATGCATGAACAGGCGGAACTCGGTGTCGCCGCGCACTGGCGCTACAAGGAAGGCCCGGGTGGACCGGGAAGCAAGGGCGAGGCTGGCTTCGAGCGGAAAGTCGCCTGGATGCGCCAGTTGCTTGAAAGCCGCGAGGGCGATGATGAAAACGGTCTACTCGCCGGCTTCAATACCGAACTGATCGAGGATCGCGTCTATCTACTCACACCGCGTGGCGAAGTGGTGGACTTGCCCAAGGGCGCGACCGTGCTCGATTTCGCTTACGCCGTGCACACGGAAGTGGGCCATCGTTGCCGCGGCGCCAAGGTCAATGGCCGGATCGTGCCACTGGATTCGCGACCGAGCAGTGGCGACCGCGTCGAGATCATCACTGGTAAAACCGGTGAACCACGACGCGATTGGCTGCTGGCGGCGAACGGATTCCTTGTCACCAGTCGCGCCCGCGACAAGGTTCGTGCCTGGTTCCACAAACTCGATCGCGCGCGCAATCTGCAGGCCGGTCGGGAATTGCTGGAAAAAGAACTGCGTCGGGTGGCGATGTTGCAGGCAGACCTGGGGCCTTTGCTGGGAAAGTTCCGGCTTGATTCGGTCGAAGACTTGCAAGTCGCGCTGGCCCTGGGTGACATCGGCCCAAGCCAGGTCAGCCGTGCCCTGCACGAGCACAGTCAGTCCCAGAATGCGGTCGCGACGCCGCCGAAGCCCGCGCTGCGCAAGCGCAAAAGTGCGGACAACAGCCGTTTCACGGTCGAAGGCGTGGGCAATTTGCTGGTGCAACTTGCCCGATGCTGCCAACCGGTGCCCGGGGATGCCATTGTCGGATACCTCACTCGTGCACGCGGGGTCAGCGTGCATCGTCAGGGCTGCACCAGCGTCCAGCGCCTGCTTGCGGCGCAGCCGGAACGGGCGTTGCCGGTAAATTGGGGTGGAGCAGTCGGTTCGCGCTATGAGGTCAACGTCTTGGTGCGCGCCTATGACCGCAAGTGGCTGCTCAAGGATCTTACCAACCTGATTGCCCAGGCCGAGATCAATATCCTGGGCATGAATTCGCAGGTGGATCCGGCGCGTGGCTTGGCCGAGATCCGCCTGGCGCTGAACGTGAATGATTTCCAGCAGCTCAGCGAATTGCTCGGTCGGCTCAATGCCGTGCCCGGCGTGCAGGATGCGCGTCGGCTGGGCTGAGAATTCAGCGTGGTCGCAGTTGCTCGAGGAAAGCACGCAGTTCCGTGCGTGCCGAGTCTTCGGAAAAATAGCGGCGGGTGTTCTCCAGGCCACCCTGGCGAAGTCGCTGCCAGAGCGCGGGATTGTCGTGCAGATGGCGGATCGCATCGGCGAACGCAGCAGCATCGTCAGCGACCAAAACGCTTTCGCCATGTTCCAGGCGCATGCCTTCCACGGCATTGGTTGTGGCGACCATTGGCAGGCCGCGGGCGAGCGAATGGTTGATCTTGCCCTTGACGCCAGCACCGTAGCGCAGCGGCGCGAGGGCAATGCGACTGCGGTCGAGCAGTGAATCCAGATCGGGGACATGGCCGCGGACAATGGCGTTCTGGCCATCGGCCAGTGCCATGATATCCGCCGGCGGATCCGCGCCGACCAGATGCAGGCGCAAGTGCGGATGGCTGTCGCGCAGCCGCGGCAGGATGTCCTGTAACAGCCAGCGAGCGGCATCAACATTGGGCGCATGCTGGTAGCCGCCAACGAACACCAGGTCGCGGCGCAATTCGATGCCGGGCGTATCCATGACCGGATCGTGGATGTTGGAGACGACCGAAATCGCTGCCCTGGGCACCAGCTTGCGCAACTGATACTGCTCCTCCGGGCTCACCACCCAGGTCGCGTCTGCGCGCGCGATCAACTCCAGCTCGGAGGCTCGCGTACGCCCGGATGCCACCCGTCCGGCTTGCGCCGCCTGGCGCTGTTCGCGCAGGAAATGCAGGTCGACGGTGTCGAACACGATCCGCGCCTGAGGCGCGTATTGGCGCAGCAGGGGCAACAAGGGCCCAAGCACATAGTGGCGCGAAACGACAATCGCGTCGAAGCGACGTCCGTGCTCGCGCAGCCAGGAGGGCACGCCGGAAATCCACGGTTGCGACCACACTTCGACGCCCAGTTGCTCGAGCGCACGGCTGTAGTCGCCGTCGTCGCGCAGGAGATGGTTGAAAAACGAAAGCTGGCAGCCTTCTTCGCGGAGCAAGCGCAGTAGCCGGAACAAGCGCAGCGAACCGGAATCGCGGTCGGGCATCGGTGTGGTGGCATCGATCACCAGCAATCGCGCGCGCGCCCGCGCCCGGATCGCCGCTTCCGGATCGGCTGCAAGCAGGGCTGGTGCGTGGCCGCTGGCCAGGTCGTCGCGCCAGCGATCGAGGAATTTCTCCCGGTTTGGTTTCTGGAATGCTTTCATGCCGCGCTCCGGATCGGTGCCGGCGCTGATGCCTTCGCAATGCACTACCACCGAGGCTGGCTGGTAGCGCACCAGGTAACCGAGCTCGCGCACGCGCATGGCCAGGTCGGTGTCTTCGTAGTAAGCGGGCGCGTAGCGGATGTCGAAGCCATCGAGGTCTTCAAATATCTCGCGCGGCAAGGCGATCGCCGCGCCCGAGCAGTAGTCGGCCTCGCGCACGAAGTTGAAGCGCGGGTGCTTGGGGTCGTTGAAGCGACCGTAATTGCAGGCGCTGCCATCGGAGAACACCACGCCGCCAGCCTCTTGCAGACGGCCGTCCGGGTAGACCAGCTTGCTGCCGGCCAGGCCGGTATCCGGATAGTTTGCGAAAGTAGAGAGCAGGGCATCCAGCCAACTGGGCTGGACCAGCGTGTCGTTGTTGAGGAATACCAGATAGGGGCTGCGCGCGAGTTTGGCGCCGGCATTACAGGCGCCAACGAAGCCCAGGTTTTCCGCCAGGCGCAGGTAACGTAGACCCGCGATGCCTGGCAGGACCCGGGCGGTGTCATCGCTGGAGGCGTCGTCCACGAGGATGACTTCGAATCGGGAAGCGTTCCCCGACTGCATCAATGCCTGCAGACAGCGCAGGGTATAGGCCAGCTGGTCATGGACAGGCACGACGATGCTGGCATGCGGCCAGGCTTCCTCGGGAAAGCGCAGTTGCGCTGGAATCGGATCGTCGACGGCAATGATCAGGTGTGTCGTGGCGATCGGGGTAAGCCGCCAGCGCAGGCGTGCGGCCCGCCAACTGGCGGCAACACCTCTCTGGCGCAGACTCGCCCAAGCCCGCCGTAGCAACGAGGCCAGCCATGAACAACGGTAAGCGATATGGGCGAGGGCTTGGCGCATCGGTTGCAATAATTAGATCACGCCCGCGCCTGATAAACTCCGGGAAAGCCCGCAGATCCCCGCCTTGACCACACCTACTGACGCCGATATCGACGACCTTCCCCCGCACCCGTATCGGCGCCTTGCCTGGCGTTGGTTCTGGCGGGTTTCGCTGTTGGCGCTGGGTTTGCTGGTCGGCATCGGCGGCCCCTACGTCTGGCACCTGGACCGCGAGGTGCGACGCGAGTTTGCGCAGCTGCAGTGGCAGGTGCCGACCCGGGTCTACGCCCGGCCCCTGGCGTTACATCAGGGCCTGCGCCTGGACGGCGATGCCCTGGAGCTGGAACTGTCGGCAGCGGCCTACCACACCGATGGCGAAGGTCGCCTGCCCGGCACCTATGTCCGGGACGGCCAACGTTTCCAGATCGGTACTCGCGCCTTCATGGATGAGGATGGTCCGGTACCGGCCAAACAATTGGAGGTGGTGCTCTCCGCCGGGCAGGTGGCCCAGGTCCGGGATGTCGCCGGCAGGCACCGGCTCGACAGCGCGCGCATCGACCCGGCACGGATCGCCACGCTCTACGGCAACAGCGAGGAAGAGCGTCGCCTGGTCCGGATCGAGGAAGTGCCGCCGCTGATGATCTCCGGCCTGCAGGCGGTTGAGGATCGCAATTTCAAGAACCACCACGGCATCGACCCCTGGGGCGTATTGCGCGCGATCTGGGTGAACCTGCGCGAGGGCGAGTTCGAGCAGGGCGCCAGCACACTCACCCAGCAGATGGTGCGCAGCCTGTTCCTGAGCAACACCAAGACGGTGACGCGCAAGGTGCGCGAGGCGCTGTATGCGCTGATCATCGAAGCGCGCTTCGACAAACGCAGCATCCTCGAGGCCTACCTCAATCAGGTCTACCTCGGACAGCAGGGCAAGCAGTCGGTGCACGGTGTCGCCGCCGGTGCTGATTTCTGGTTCGGTCGCGACCTCTCGGCGCTGCGCACCGAGGACATCGCCTTGTTGATCGGCATCATCCAGGGTCCGGGCTATTGGGATCCGCGTAGATTTCCGGAGCGTGCGCTCAGGCGTCGCGCGATCGTCCTCAACGAATTCGTGGCGGTGGGTTTGATCACTCCGGCCGAAGCGGCCCGTGCCAAGGCCACACCGCTGGGCGTGAGCGAACACCCGGGCGTAGCCCGCAATCGCGCGCCAGCCTTCCTCGATCTGGTGCGCCGCCAGTTGGCGCGCGATTATCCGGAAGACACCCTGCGCGGTGCCGGCTTGAGTGTCCTGACGACGATGGCTCCTGCCGCGCAAATTCTCGCCGAGAACGCCATCACCCAGACTTTGCCGCAAGTGCAGCGCAAGCAAGGACCAGAATTGCAGGCTGGCGTGATGGTGACGGATGCCGGCAGTGGCGATGTGCTCGCCATGGTCGGCAATGCGCGCATCAGCGAGCCTGGGTTCAACCGGGCGCTTGAATCGCAGCGCCCGGTCGGTTCCCTGCTCAAGCCATTCGTCTACTTGCTGGCGCTGGCGCAACCCGGGCGCTATTCGCTGGCGACCTGGGTGGATGACAGTCCGGTGGAAGTGACCTTGTCCAGTGGCAAGTCCTGGCGACCGCAGAATTCCGATGGGCAATCGCACGGCACGGTTACCGTCACCGACGCGTTGGCGCGTTCCTTCAACCAGGCGACGGTCCGCGTCGGCATGGATGTCGGGCCCGATCGTTTGTCTGAATTGATGAAAGTGCTGGCCGGTTTGCGCGCGCCGGCCAATCCGTCCCTGATCCTGGGCTCGGTGGACCTGTCGGTGTTCTCGATGGCGCAGATGTACCAGTTCCTCGCCTCGGGCGGGCGCATCCAGCCGTTGCGCGCAGTGCGCGGCGTGCTCGATCCGCAGGGCAAGTCGATCAACCGCTACGACACCCATGCCGAACCCGCGCAGGCCGGCGATGCCGTTGCCGCGCGTCTGGTGACGATTGCCTTGCAGGCGACGGTGACCAGCGGTACCGCCCGCCAACTGATCGCCGATGGTCTCGGGCCCTTGCAGTCGGCTGGCAAGACCGGCACCAGCAATGACAGTCGCGACAGCTGGTATGCCGGGTACACGGGTAGCCACCTCGCGGTGGTCTGGGTTGGCAACGACGAAAACAAACCGACCGGTTTGTATGGCGCCACCGGCGCCATGCGGGTGTGGTCGGCGCTGTTCAAGAAACTGCCGACGCGCAATTTGAACGTTTCTTCAGAAGGCCTTGATTGGGCCTGGCTGGACGCGACCGATTTTGCCACGACCGAGGAAAATTGCCCGGGTGCGCGTCGTGCCGCGTTCGTGTCCGGCTTCCTGCCGACCGAGCACAAGACCTGCCAGGAAAGTTCCTGGCTAGACTGGTTCCATCTCGGTGGCGACAAGCCGCCTGATGCTGCGACACCCGCACCCGCGCCGGTGCCGACACCATGACTCGCCAGATCTGCGCATTGTTGGCGCTGACTTCCCTTGTGGTTGCGTGCGGTGCTCCGCCAGTCAGCCGTCCGGTCGAAACGACACGGGCCATGGCAACAACGGACATGCTCGCGCAGATTCGTGCCTCGGGTTCGATCGGCAATGAACTCGACGTACAACCGTTGCGCGATTCGCAAGTGGAAGACTTGCGCACGCAGGCGACGCAGGCAGAACAACGCGGCGATTATCCCTCTGCCGAACGTGCACTGACACTAGCGTTACGCATGCAGCCGGGCGATCCCGACTTGTTGCAATGGCAGGCTGAACTCGCCTTGGTGCAGCGGCGCTGGACCGAGGCCGAAGCGCTGGCGACGCACTCCTTCGACACCGGGCCGAAGCTCGGCGGCTTGTGCCGGCGCAATTGGATGACGCTGCAATTCGCGCGCCAGGCGCGCGGCGACGGCGTCGGTTCGGCGCAAGCACAGCAACGCGTCGCCGCTTGCACGGTGGCGCCGCCGGTTCGCATGTAGCGCGTGTCCGATCTCGTCCCACGTACCCGCGCCGCACTGGCGGATGACGGCCCGCTCGCGGATCGCCTTGAAGGCTATCGCGTACGCTCGGCGCAGCAACGCCTGGCCGAAGCGGTTGCGCAAGCCATGGCCGATCGTGATGAATTGATTGCCGAGGCCGGCACCGGCACCGGCAAAACATACGCTTATCTGGTTCCGGCATTGCTTTCCGGCGAGCGGGTGATCATTTCCACCGGCACCCGCGCCCTGCAGGACCAGCTCTTTCATCGCGACCTGCCGCGAGTGCGCGCTGCGCTCGGTGCTAGCCCGAAAACGGCGTTGCTCAAGGGCCGCTCGAACTATCTTTGCCATTACCGGATGGAACAGGCCAAGGGCGAACGCTTCGCCAGCCGCGAAGTGGCCGCGCAATTCCAGCGCGTGGTCGCCTGGAGCGGCCGCACGAAACGCGGCGACTTGTCGGAGTTGCCCGACATTCCGGAAGACAGCCCGCTCTGGCCGCAGGTCACTTCGACCGCCGACAATTGCCTCGGTGGCGAATGTCCGTTCTGGTCCGAGTGCTTCGTCGCCAAGGCGCGCGGCGAAGCGCAGGCCGCCGATATCGTCGTCGTCAACCATCACTTGCTGCTCGCCGATCTTGCGATCAAGAAAGACGGCTTCGGTGAAATTCTCCCCGGCGCCTCGACCTTCGTGCTCGACGAAGCGCACCAGCTACCGGAACTGGCGGCGCAATTCTTCGGCGACGCCGTCGGTTCAAGGCAACTACTCGATCTCGCCCGCGATTCGTTGAAAGAATGCGCCAGTACACCGTCGGCCTTGGCCGCCGTGCAACAACCGATGCGCGAACTTGAACACGCCGTGAAAGAGTTGCGCTTGGCGATGGAAGGTTTCGCCACGCGCGGCAGTGCGGTGCGTGTACTGGCGCATCCCGCAGCAGAAACAGCGTTGACTGCGCTCGATAGTGCACTTGACCACCTGCAACGCGTATTGCTGGCGCTGGCCGAAGCCTCGCCCGGGTTTGCTGCCTGCAACGAACGCGCGCAGGCGTTGCTGGCGAAGTTGCGCGGTTGGCGGGAAGCGCGCGATGACGACGAGGTGCGCTGGTACGAATTGACGCAGCGCGGCTTCACGCTTCAGCGTACGCCGCTCGATGTCTCCGGCCCCTTGCGCGACTACCGCGTGCAATCGCGCGCGGCCTGGATATTCACTTCGGCGACGATGGCGGTGGCAGGTGACTTCAACCACATCGCGAGCCGGCTTGGGTTGGAAGATCCACGCACGCTGTTGCAGCCCAGTCCGTTCGATTGGCAACGCCAGGCGCTGTGCTTCCTGCCGCCCGGCTTGCCGGAGCCGAACACGCAGGGTTTTGGCACTGCGCTGATCGAAGCGGTGCGGCCGGTTCTCGAAGCCTCGCAGGGCCGTGCTTTTTTGCTGTTCACATCGCATCGCGCCTTGCGCGAAGCCGCCGAAGCCTTGAAGAACGATGCATGGCCATTGTTCGTGCAAGGCACGGCGCCACGCAACGTATTGCTGGAACAGTTCCGCAACTCCGGCAATGGTGTTCTGCTTGGCGCCGCCAGTTTCTGGGAAGGCGTTGACGTGGCCGGCGATGCGCTCTCGGTGGTGGTGATCGATCGCCTGCCGTTTGCCGCGCCCGACGATCCCGTGCTCGAAGCACGGCTCGACGCAGTGCGCCGCGCCGGTGGCAATCCGTTCCGCGATGAGCAATTGCCGCAAGCCGTTCTCGCGCTCAAGCAAGGCGCCGGTCGCTTGATCCGGACCTTCGAGGATCGCGGCGTGTTGGTGTTGTGCGATCCGCGCCTGCTCGGCAAGAGCTATGGCCGCTTGTTTCTTGACAGCCTGCCGCCGATGCCGCGCACGCGCGACATCGTCGACGTGCAAGACTTCTTCGCGGAGGCGCCTACGCCATGAAGATTCTGGCCATCGACACCAGCACCGAGGCCTGCTCGGTCGCGTTGTGGATCGACGGCGAGGTTCGCGAGCGCTACGAAATTGCGCCGCGCCGGCATACCGAGCTGGTATTGCCGTGGGCCGATGAATTGCTTGCGCAGGCGGGCTTGGTCAAGTCGCAACTCGATGCCATCGCAGTCGGTCGCGGGCCGGGAGCCTTCACCGGCGTGCGCCTGGCCGTGGCGCTTGCGCAAGGCATGGCGCTGGCGCTGGATATTCCTGTTGTCCCGGTCTCGACGCTCGCAGCTATCGCGATGCAGGCCGTGCCTGGATCGGATGTGCTCGCCGCCATTGATGCGCGTATGGGCGAAATCTATTTCGGCGCGTTCCGTCGTGAAGTCGATGGCGTGCGCGAATTGTGCAAAGAATGGATCGCCACTGCCGAGGCGCCGCAACTCGGCATTGCCGGCGACTGGTCGGGCCTAGGCACTGGCTTCGCCGCCGCCAGCGGCCGGTTGCGCGACACGCTAGGCGAAGCATTGCAGTCCTGCGATCCGGCGGCATTGCCGCGCGCCGCCGATGTCGCCCGGCTCGCGGCGCTCGCGTTCGTACGCGGCGAAGCGATAGCCGCAGACAAACTAGAACCCGCCTACCTGCGCGATAAGGTCGCGCTGACGCTGGAAGAACAGCACAAAGCCCGCGGCGGCTAGCCGCGGGCTTTTGTTTCCGGCGAAGCTCAGGCCTTGCGGTTGGCCAGGGCGTGGTAGGCCAGCATGCCGACGCCGGCGGCGCCGATCAGCAGTCCGTACGAGCCCGGGTTGTCGGCCTCCAGGCGCAGGGCGCTGATCAGCCCGAAGGCGACGCCGACCACAGTCAGCACCAGGCCCCACTTCAGCGCCGACAAGCGTCGGCTTTGTTCGTCGGCCAGCAGCATGGTCTTGACCAGCTCCTCCGACGGATTGGCTTCAGCGATGCGCCGGCGCACCCGGGCATCGACGATGACCTTGATGGCCAGCACGATGCAGATGAACAGCACCATCGGAATCAGGTCTCCGAAATTGAAACTCATTTCATTCTCCTTGGCAGTCCGGGCTCGATTGCCCTTCGCAGCGATGGATACGGCCCGGGCGGCCCCGGTTGCACCCGTCGGTGAAAAAAGTTTGGAGTAGTCTGCAACCGGAAGCCGATAAAAGGTATCTGTCGGGGCATGAGCGAGGACCAAGCCGTCGTGTCAGCCGTGTTGGCCGGGGAACCCGGCGCCTTCGAGCGCCTGGTCCAGCGGCACCAGGCTCTGGTCTGGCATATGGTCTATCGAATGGTGGCGCAGCCCGAAGACGCACGCGAGCTCTGCCAGGACGTGTTCCTGCGCGTCCATGACCGACTGCGGCAATTCCGTTTTGAAAGCAGCTTGGCGACCTGGATCGGTCGCGTTGCCTTCAACGTGGCGACCCGGCACCTGCAGAAGAAGAAAATCGCATGGGTCAGCGCCGACGAGGACGAAGGCGAAAACTCGGAATATCTGCGCGCCAGCGATGGCTTTGACCTGGCCGAGGCCTGCGCCGATCAGGAGCTGATGCGGCACATGGCGGCGGAAATTGAACGCCTGCCAGCGCTGCAACGTACTTTGGTCACGCTTTATCATCTGGACGAACTCGGCATCGGCGACATCGCCACGAGTACTGGTTTGCCCGAAGGCACAGTGAAGAATTATTTGTTTCGAGCGCGCCACCGGCTTCGGAAGCAACTCGAAACACGATTGGGAGTATTGGCATGAACAAAATCGATGCGACCGATCGCGACGCCCGCCTGCAGGCGGCTGCTGAACAGGCCGAGCGCAATGACCTGCCCGTTGGCGATGCCGAACTGGATGCCTACCGTCTGGTTATCCGCGCGGTGCGCCAGGCCGCGATGCCGGGATTGCCCGAGGATTTCGCGCGGCGTGTGTCGACGCGGATTTCGCCCACTTCCGACCAAGCCAGCTTCGAGGATGGCATGGTGACCTTGCTCTTGCTGGGCATGGCGCTGGGTGGCGGGGGTTATTTTCTGCCGCGCTTCTGGCCCTTGCTCACGTCGTTGCCAGTGCGCCTGCCGCCGATAAATTTGCCAGCGGTGTCCTGGCCGTTGCTTGCGGCAGCGGCCGTCGGGTTGGGAATCGCCTGGGCGATCGACCGGCTCTGGGACCATCGTTCTGGCGGCATGCCGGCCTGAGCGTCAGCGAAGAAGTACGAGTGTCGCCAAGCCGAGGAAACTCAGGAACCCCATCACGTCGGTGACGGTGGTGAGGATCACGCTACCGGCGAGCGCCGGGTCGAGATGCATGCGCTTGAGCGCCATCGGCACCAGCACGCCGGCGCTGGCGGCGGAAAGCAGGTTGATGGTCATCGCGGCGCCGATCACCAGCGAGAGCCCGGGGTCGCGGAACCACAGGAAAGTCGCGAGGGCGACGATGCTGCCCAGCAGCAGGCCATTCATCAGCGCCACCCGCAATTCTTTCCACAGCAGCGGATAGACGTTGGCGGCGCCGACCTGGCCGAGCGCGAGGCCACGCACCATCAGTGCCAGCACTTGCGTGCCGGCATTGCCGCCCATGCCAGCGACGATCGGCATCAGCACGGCGAGCGCGACGATGTGGTTGATCGTGCCCTGGAACTGGCCAACCACGCTCGATGCCAGGAACGCAGTGCCGAGATTGATGCCGAGCCAGAGCACGCGCCGACGGAACGCACGCGGCACCGGGCTGAACAGGTCTTCGTCTTCGTCGACACCGGCTGCCGACAGTGCCTGGTGTTCGGCTTGTTCGCGAATGATGTCGACGACGTCGTCGATGGTGATGCGGCCGAGCAGGATGTTGTTGTCGTCCACCACTGGTGCCGAAATCCAGTCGTGGTCGGAGAACTGCGAGGCGACTTCGCTGGCCGGCATGTCGACTTCAATCGCCGGTTGCTGATCGTCGATCAGCTCGTTGATTGGCGTCGATGCTTCGTGGATAAGCAGGGCATTGGTGGCGAGGCGGCCGAGGTACTGGTGCCGACGGCTGACCACGAACAAGTAATCGGTGTGCTCGGGCATCTCGCCGCGCAAACGCAGGTAACGCAACACCACGTCGACGGTGACATCGGCGCGCACGGTGATCACGTCCGGGTTCATCAAGCGGCCGGCGCTGTCCTCCGGATAGGCCAGGGCCTGTTCGAGGCGCTCGCGGTTCTCGCGGTCCATCGACTTGAGCACTTCGTCGACGACGGTATCGGGCAAGTCTTCGGCGAGGTCGGCGAGGTCGTCGATATCCAGGGTTTCGGCGGCGGCGATGATTTCGTCCGGGTCCATCTCGGCCAGCAGCGATTCGCGCACGTCTTCGCCGACGTGCACCAGCACCTCGCCGTCGTCCTCGGGATCGACCAGACCCCAGACGATCGCGCGTTTGCCCGGCGGCAGCGATTCGAGCAGGTTGCCGATCTCGGCCGGTGACAGCGTGTTCACCAGGCGACGCACCGGGCCGAGGCGGCCAGTGTCGAGCGCGTCCGAGAGCAATCGGAGCTGGCGCGCGGTCTTGTCGTGGCGAACGGCTTCGGCCATCGGGCGGCTCCGGGTGGGTCGCCATTATCGGCGTGATGAGTGGATATTCCCAGTCAAGAGAGATCCCTCTCCCGCTGGCGGGAGAGGGCCGGGGTGAGGGTGGATCGAGGAAGGCGTCCCGTCACCCTAATCCGCCCTTCGGGCACCTTCTCCCCCCAGCGGGAGAAGGGAGAGCGATTTCAGAACCCGCTGGCGAACAGCGCCATCAATGCCGCCATCGCCTCGCCCTCATCCTCGCCCTCAATCCGTGCGGTGATGCGGGTGCCCGGGCCGGCGGCGAGCAGCATCACACCCATGATCGACTTGGCGTTGACCTCGCGACCCTTCGCCAGCAGGAAAGCCTGGCTGCGGAACGCGGTCAGCACTTGCACGACTTTCGCCGAGGCTTGCGCATGCAGGCCGAGGGGATGGGTGATCTCGAGCTCGCGTTCGATCATCGTCGGTCGCCGGGACGGGTTCGCCCTTAGTGGAACACAGCCCGCAGGCTTAGGGCTAGCCCGGTTACTCCAGTTCGCGATGATAGGTCTGGACGTCCTCACGACCGCCTTCTCGGCAATGCCGGGCCAGGCGCTCGGCGAGGTAAACCGAACGATGCCGGCCGCCGGTGCAGCCAAACGCCACGGTCACGTAGCTGCGCGTCTCGGACTCGAAGCGTGGCAGCCAGTCATCCAGGAAAGTGGCTACCTGCGTGGCGTATTCGTTGACCATCGACTGAGCGTCGAGGAATTCGCGCACCGGCGCATCGCGACCTGACAAGGGGCGCAATTGCAGGTCCCAGTGCGGATTGGGCAGGCAGCGGACGTCGAACACGAAGTCGGCGTCGCCCGGCACACCATCCTTGTAGGCGAAGGATTCGAACAACAGCGAGACGCGCGGCGACGCGTTCGCTTCCAGTTCGGCCATCACCGCCTTGCGCAACTGGTGCACATTGAACGTCGAGGTGTCGATCACCACGTCGGCCAGCGCCCGCAGCGGCTGCAGGCGCCCGCGTTCCATGGCGATGGCGTCGGACAGGGACAGGCCCTGGTGGCTGAGCGGGTGCCGGCGCCGGGTGTCCGAATAGCGCTTGACCAGCACCACGTCGCGGGTCTCGAAAAACACCAGGCGATGGTCGTAACCGAGCGCGCCGACGCCGGCCAGCCATTCACCGACGCGCGACAGGTCGGCGGTGACGTTGCGCACGTCGATACCGACCGCGAGGCGGTCGCGCTTGAACCCGTCGCGGGTCATGCTCTGCACGAAGTTGGTGAGCAGTTCCACCGGCAGATTGTCGACGCAGTAGTAGTCGAAGTCCTCGAGCGTGCGCAGCGCTACCGACTTGCCCGAGCCGGACAGGCCGCTGACGACGGTGAGGCGAGGGCGGGCAGGTGTGGTCATGACCGTCAGGACTCGTGGCTGCGGCTGAGCAGGGTGGCATGGCGAGCGAGAAAGGCGGCAGCCGGGTCAGCGCCATTGGCGCGCAGGATGTGCAGTCGGACCGCGGCTTCAGTCAGCACCGCAAGGTTGCGGCCGGCAGCCACCGGCAACTGGAAGACCGGAACTTCGAGATCGAGCACGCGGTGCGGTGCCGACGTCTCCCCGGTCAGGCGCGCCATCGCTTCGGTGCCAGCCTCACCGGCCTTCACTAGCTGCACGATAAGGCGCAGGTACTTGTTTCGCTTGACGGCGGTATCGCCGAACATCTGCCGGATATTCATCACGCCCAGGCCGCGCACTTCAAGCATGTCCTGGAGCATTTCCGGGCAGGTGCCGTCGAGCACGTCCGGTGCGATCTGGGTGAACTCCGGCGCGTCATCGGCGACCAGTCGATGGCCGCGCGAAATCAGTTCCAGCGCAAGTTCGCTCTTGCCGGCCCCGGATTCCCCAGTGAGCAGCACGCCGATCGAATAGATCTCCATGAACACACCGTGCAGGCTGGCCCGCGGTGCCAGCGCACGCGCCATCTGATACTGCAACAGGCTGAGCAGTTCGTGGCCGCGCTGCGACGAGACCCACAACGGCGTGCCGGATTCATTGGCGGCATTGCGCAGGTCGGTTGGACACAACTGATCCTGGGTGATCACCAGCGCCATCGGCGCGAAGCCCATGATCTTCTCGAGCGTCTCCCAGCGCAGCCGGGCATCAAGCCCATCAAGCCAGGCCAGTTCAGCGTTGCCGATGATCTGCACCTTGTTGGGGTGGATCACGTTCAAATAGCCGGCCAGTGACGGCCGGCGGGTTTGCTGCTCACTGCGTTCGAGCGTTCGGTGGCCACCTTCTTGGCCCGCCAGCCAGCGCAGGGAGAGCCGTTCGTGCAGCTGTTCGAACAACTCGCGGGCGCTGATCCGGGTGCGCATGTAGGGCCTTCCCAGCAGCGCCTCAGCCGAAGCTGTCGCTGCGTGCGGCGGATTCGCCGCGGTGGTGGTCCTTGCTCTTTTCTTTTTGCTTGATCACCAACCGGTCAAGCTTGTCGCTGAGCAGGTCGATGGCGGCGTACATGTCGGGCGCCATCGCGTCGGCGTAGAGGGTCTTGCCGGGTGTGTGGAGGGTGGCTTCGGCCTTGTGGTCGAGCTTGTCGACCGAGAGGATCATGCGCGTGTCCAGATGCTGTTCGAAATGCTTGGCCAGTCGGCCCAGTTTGTCTTGCGCGTAGTCGCGCAGTGCCGGGGTGATGTCCATCTGGTGGCCGCTGATGTCGATTCGCATGTGTTGCCTCCTGTCTTTGTTGCCATTACGGAATGCGGCTGCGCTGCCTGTGCAGCGCGGGGATTTAGGAGTGTCTTGTTTTTTTGGCCCGGCATGGCCTCAACAGGCTCGTCCGGTGCGCTTCGGGGCCTCCGGTCAGAGTCGTTGCCGTTCGTGGGAAGACGGAATATTCATCGCCTCTCGGTACTTTGCCACAGTTCGCCGGGCCACGGGGATGCCCTCGGCCTTAAGCAAGTCTGCCAGTTTCGCGTCGGATAAAGGTGTGCGCGGGTTCTCGGCTCCGACCAAGCGGCGCAGCATCGCCTGGATGGCCGTGGCCGAGGCGCCGCCGCCATCGTCGGTGGTGATGCCGGAACTGAAGAAATACTTGAATTCGAAGGTGCCGCGCGGGGTGCGCAGGAATTTCCGGGTCGTGGCCCGGGAAATGGTTGACTCGTGCAGGCCCAGTTCTTCGGCGACTTCACGCAGGGTCAGGGGTCGCATCGCGTGCTCCCCATGTTCCAGGAAGCCGCTTTGCTGTCGGACAATCGCCTTGGCGACCCGGAGCAAGGTGTCGGCACGGGTTTCCAGGCTCTTGATCAGCCACCGCGCTTCCTGCAACTGCGAGCGCAAGTAATTGTCGTCGCTACGGCTGGCGGTACCGATCATTCGTTCGTACTGGCGGTTGATGCGCAGCTGCGGCGGGCTGCCGGCGCTGGCCGCTTTCCAGACGCCGCCGCGCCGGTAGGCGATGGCGTCGGGGACGATGTACTCGGCCGTGCTCGAACCTATCCGTGCGCCGGGCTTGGGATCGAGCGAGCGCAGCAGGGCGACTGCATTGGCCATGTCGATCGGGGATCGCCGCAGCTGGTGGGCCAACCGGTCCGGGCCCATCTTGGCCAACGCATCCAGATGGTGACTGGCCAGTTCCCGCGCCAGCTCCAGGCCGGGCGTCGCCGCGTCGAGCATGCCCATCTGGATGCCCAGGCACTCGGACAACGAGCGCGCGCCGACGCCGACTGGATCGAAATGCTGGACCAGATGCAGGACGGTCTCGATTTCGCCATGGCTGGCCTGGATATCCGGCATCAGGGCGGCCTGGATATCCTCGAACGGGCAGCTCAGGTAACCGTCGTCGTCGATCGACTCGATCAGAGCTTCACCGATGCGGCGATCGCGCGGGCCGAGATGGCTCAGGCGCAGCTGCCAGCCCAGGTGTTCGCCCAATTCCAGCGGGGCGGCGGTACCTTCGTCGTGATCCTCGCCTTCGAAGCCGTTGCCACGGGAAGCAGCGAAATCCGCCTCGTCCCAACGGAGTTCCGGCAGTTCCTCGGATGGATCGGAATCAGGTGCTCCATCGGCAGATTCCGGCGCAGTGGCGTCCGGCGCGTCGCCTTGGGCGTCTTCCTCGCGTTCCAGCAGCGGGTTGCCGTCCACAGCCAGGTTGATTTCCAGGTCCAGTTCGATCGCTGACAGCTGCAACAGGCGGATCGCCATGCGCAACTGCGGCGTCAGCGTCAACTGCTGCCCGAGTCTGACTTGCAGGGTCGGTTTCATCATGGACAGGACGAAGCCAAGCGCCTGCCTTGCGCGGCCCTACAGGCGGAACGATTCGCCGAGGTAGACGCGACGGACATCCGGATTGGCGAGCACGGCATCGGGGGAGCCTTGGGCGAGGACGCTTCCTTCGTTGAGGATATACGCCCGGTCGCAGATGCCCAAGGTCTCGCGCACGTTATGGTCGGTAATCAATACGCCGATGCCACGCTGGCGCAGGTGCCGGACGATTTTCTGGATCTCGCCTACCGAAATCGGATCCACACCGGCGAAGGGTTCGTCGAGCAGGATCAGGCGTGGATTGGCGGCGAGCGAGCGGGCGATCTCGACCCGGCGTCGTTCACCGCCCGAAAGGCTGGCGCCGAGTTGGGTGGCTACGTGGGCGACCTGCAACTCCTCGAGTAATGACGCCAGTTCCCGCTTGCGCGAGCTGGCGTCGAGATCGCTGCGCAGCTCGAGTACCGCCATCAGGTTGTCGGCCACGCTGAGTTTGCGGAATACCGAGGCTTCCTGCGGCAGGTAGCCAACGCCGCGGCGGGCCCGCTCATGCATCGGCAGCGAGGTGATGTCCTTGCCGTCGAGAGTGATGCTGCCGGCATCGGCCGGCACCAGGCCGACGATCATGTAGAAGCAGGTGGTCTTGCCGGCACCGTTCGGGCCGAGCAGACCGACAACTTCGCCGGCACTCAGGTCCAGCCCGAAGTCGTGCACGACCTCGCGCGATTGATAGCGCTTGCGCAATCCGCGGGCAGACAGCATCAGGGAGTGCCGCCGGCCGCCATGTTCTTGGGCAGGATGCGCATCTGCACGCGATTGCCGTCGCCGCCACCATCCAGGTGCCCGGTCTTGAGGTCGTACTTGATGGTCTCGCCGCGCAAGGTGCCGCGTGTTTGCTCCACCACAACGCCGCCGGTGAGCACGATCAGGTCTGAGTTGAGCGTGTAGACGATCACACTGGCGCGCGCATTCATCGGGTCGCCATTGTCGGCGACTTGCTTGAGCGTGGCCGGGGCGCCGGTCAGTTCGACCTGGGTGATGTCGCCGCCCTTGCGGTGGATCACCGCCTTGTCGGCATGCACCTGGAGCGTTCCCTGGGTGATGACCACGTTTCCGGCCAGCACCGAATCGCTGTCATCGCCAAGGGTCGCATCGGTCCGGTCGGCGGCCACGTCCATGGCGGCATTGCGGTCACTGGTCTTGGCTGCGGTCGCCAGCGGCAACAACGCAGCGAGGGCGAGGCTGGGCAAGAACAGCGGGTTACTGGCGGTGGGGCGCATAACGTCCTTTGACATCGGCAAGCAATTGGATGTGGTGGCTGTGCATGTCGGCACGCAAGCCAGTGCCGCTGAGTATAGAGTCGGCCCGGGTGACGGTCACGGGATCGTCGCTACGCGCCTGGTCGGCCTTTGGGAAAATCTGCAGGCGCTGGGTGTTGAAGCGGGTGCGGTCGCCGGTAGGCGTCGGCGGGCCAATCAGTTCGACCTGGTCAAGCAACCGGACTTCCACGCCCTTTTCGGCGATCCAGGCTGATCGCGAAGTCGCCAGCCAGCGACCGCCGTCCTTGTCCGGGAAGGAGAATTCCGGCGACTGCAGGGTCAGGCTCTTGCCATGCAGGTCGCGCTCCAGATGCGGGGAACGCACCGAGAATGACTCCTTGCCGGCGCTGTCGAGCGAGGTGAGTTCGAAGTTGCCCAGGATGTAGTCCGAACGGATTGGTTCGTGCGGGCGCGGACGCGCCGGTGGCTGCAGCTGCCATAGGGCCAGGCCGGCACTGCTGGCCAGCGCCAGCAGCCCCAGGGCGACATAACGACGCTTCATCGTGGCAAATACCGGGACAGCACGGCGCCCTTTTGGCCACGGGCGGTAAGAATCAGGTCGCACAATTCCCGGGCTGCTCCTGCCCCGCCCTGGCGGGCGCTCACCCAGTGCGCACGTTCGCGGACCCAGGGGTGGCCATCGGCTGGGGTTGCGGCGAGCCCGACCCGCGGAAAGACCGCCAGGTCGGGCAGGTCGTCGCCAAGGTAGGCGACCGCTGCCATCGGGATTTCGAGTTGCGCACAGAGGGCTTCCAGGCACTGATGCTTGTCGGACACGCCGGTGAAGACATGGGCCAGGCGCAAGTCGCTGGCCCGGGCGCGCACGGCGGCGCTCTCACGCGCGGTGATCAACGCCACGGGAATGCCCTGATCTTCAAGCAGACGCAGGCCGAGGCCGTCCTGCACATGGAATGCCTTGCTCTCCTGGCCGTCAGCGTCGAACCAGAGGCGGCCGTCGGTCAGGCTGCCATCCACATCGAATACCGCAAGGCGCACCGCCGCCGCATGCGCATTTAAAACGGCGGGCGATAGCAAGGCCATCAAACGACCCGCGCCTGCAGCAGATCATGGATGTTCAGGGCGCCGACCACGCGTTGCTCGCCATCAACCACAACCAGAGAATTGATCTTGTGTTCTTCCATCAGGTGCGCTGCTTCCGCCGCCAACTGGTCCGGGCCGATGGTCTTGGGCGCGTGGCCCATGAGGGCGCTGACCGGCAAGATGCGCAGGTCAACCCGGGCATCGTCCAGCGCACGGCGCAGGTCGCCATCGGTGAACACGCCGAGCAAGCGCTCCTGGGCATCCACGACAGCGGTCATGCCCAGCCGCTTGCGGCTCATTTCGACCAGGGCCTGGCCGACCGTGGCATCGGCCGCGACGCGCGGTACGCCGTCGCCGCTGTGCATCACGTCGCTGATCCGCAGCAACAATCGGCGGCCTAGGCTCCCGGCCGGATGCGAGCGGGCGAAATCCTCGGCGGTGAAGCCGCGTGCTTCCAGCAGGGCCACGGCCAGGGCATCGCCCAGCACCAGTGCCGCGGTCGTGCTCGAGGTCGGCGCCAGCCCAAGCGGGCAGGCTTCCTCGGGCACACTCGCATCCAGGTGGACGTCGGCCAGATGGGCGAGTCGCGAGTCGGGGCGGCCGGTCATGGCGATGATCCGGTTGCCCTGGCGCTTGAGCGCCGGGACAATGGTCAGGATTTCCTCGGTCTCGCCTGAATTCGACAAGGCCAACACCACATCCATGTCCTTCACCATGCCGAGGTCACCATGGCTGGCTTCGCCCGGATGCAGGAAGAACGCCGCAGTGCCGGTGGAAGCGAGGGTCGCGGCGATCTTGGTGGCGATATGCCCGGACTTGCCCATGCCGGTGCAGATTACCCGGCCGCGGCAGGCCAGCAGTTCCCGGCACGCCTGCGCGAAGTCCGCGCCGACCCGCAATTGCAGCGCCTGCAAGGCCTGTACCTCGATGCCAATCACGCGCCGGCCGCTCTGGATGAGGGCGTCGGAGTCGTCGTGCGTGGGAGCGGGAGCGGCGGTCATGCGGAGCCAGGCGGTATGATGTCGCGACTATTGTAAGGCTTGCGCCATGGATGCCCAGCAGATTCAGCAGTTGATCGAGAGCGGGCTGCCTGGCGCGCGCGCGACCGTTCACGGCGACGATGGCGTCCACTTCGAGGCTGAAGTGGTCTGCGAAGCCTTTCGCGGCAAGCTGCCGCTGGCGCGGCATCGGATGGTCTACGCCACCCTTGGCGAACGCATGGGCGGGGAAATCCACGCGTTGTCGCTCCGAACACTGACGCCCGAAGAGGCAGGAAAATAACTGCAATGGCCAAGATAATCATCACCGGCGGCGAAGTGCTCAACGGCGAGGTGCAGATTTCCGGCGCCAAGAATGCCGTGCTTCCCATCCTCTGCGCGACCCTGCTGGCCGACGCGCCGATTTCAGTCGGTAACGTGCCGCATCTGCACGATGTGACCACGACCATGGAATTGCTCGGCGCCCTCGGCGCCCCGTTGACGGTGGACGAGAAACTCACCATTACCGTCGATCCGACCCGCGCCATCAGCACCGTCGCGCCCTACGAACTGGTCAAGACCATGCGTGCCTCGATCCTGGTACTCGGGCCGTTGCTCGCGAAATACGGTCACGCGGAAGTTTCGTTGCCCGGTGGTTGTGCGATCGGCTCGCGCCCAGTCGATCAGCACATTCGTGGCCTGCAGGCGCTCGGTGCCGATGTCGTAGTCGAGAATGGCTTCGTCAAGGCGCGTTGCGACCGACTGCGCGGCGGCCGCTATTCCTTCGATATGGTCACCGTGACGGGCACCGAGAACGTGCTGATGGCGGCGACATTGGCGCGCGGCACTACGGTGTTGGAGAACTGCGCCGAGGAGCCGGAAGTCGTCGACCTCGCCAATTGCCTGATCGCGATGGGCGCCAAGATCGAGGGCGCCGGCAGCAACCGCATGGTCATCGAGGGCGTCGAGCGACTTTGTGGCGGCCACTACGATGTGATGCCCGATCGCATCGAGACGGGCACCTTCCTGGTCGCCGGTGCGATTACCGGTGGCCGGGTGCTGGCGCGCCGCACCCGAGCCGGCATCCTCGACGGAGTACTGCAAAAACTCGAGGAAGCCGGCGCGCATATCAATACCGGCCCGGACTTCATAGAACTGGACATGGGCGGCCGCCGGCCGCGCGCGGTCAACCTGACCACCGCTCCGTATCCGGGTTTCCCGACCGACATGCAGGCGCAGTTCGCAGCCCTCAATTGCGTTGCCGAGGGCGTGGGCGTGATCAAGGAAACGATCTTTGAAAACCGCTTCATGCATATGAACGAGTTGATGCGACTCGGCGCCGACATCCAGATCGATGGCCACACCGCGATCATCCGTGGCGTCGAAACGCTCACTGGCGCGCCGATCATGGCTACCGATCTGCGCGCCTCGGCCTCGCTGGTGTTGGCTGGGCTGGTGGCCAAGGGTGAGACCACCGTCGATCGTATCTACCACATCGATCGCGGCTACGAGAACATCGAGGAAAAGCTCGGCGGCCTCGGCGCGAAGATCCGGCGCGTCGCCGGCTAGCGCAGCGATACGATCCGCATCTCGATTGTTTCGCCGTTTTCTTCCGTTTGCAGCATTCGTAGCGGAACAAAACCGCGATCCACTGCCAGCCATACCATGGTCTTGCGGCCACTATCGTCCTCGCGGATGCGATCCACGCGCCGGGCGCGCTGTGGCCCAAGTGCGGTTTGCAGCGAGCTGACGCTGTTGATGCGATAGCGCCAGGTCGCCAGCTGGTCCTTGTCGGGCACCAGGTAGACCCGATCGCCGGTCTTGCCCAGCGCAACGTCCTGCATCAACGCGACAGTAATGGCTTGGCGGTCGAGTACTCCGGGGCGATAGGCGGGCGCGTAGTGCCGATCCTTGTCCTGGTAGTCGATGTTCTTGCTGCCGGCATCCACCCGAACATGGCGTTCGCGGGTTTTCCAACCCAGCTTTTGCACGTAGTCATAGTCCAGAGTTTCCGGCTGGTCGCCGTGCCAGCTGAGCAGCGAGCGTTCCTCGACATGCGTGCCAGCGAGCGCAGCCAGTCCTTCCGTGCCGGTGGTAGTGGTCTGCAGCTGGTAACGACCGCCATCGAGGGCGCTGAAACGGATCGTCGCCTCGCCCAGGCGGCTGCCATTGCGGAGCACTTCATAGTCGGCGGAAAACGGCGCCGGAGCGGCCGCCAGGGCCGGAAGCGCCAACAACGCAAGCAGGGTCGTGGCCCAGGCAGACTTCATGCGGCTGGCTCCAATTGGTCGGTGTCGTTCAGGCGCATCGGTGATGCGAACGTCTGGCCTGCGGCGAGTGCCTGCACGCAACGCAGCAGCAATGGATGCTCGCGGGCCTGTACGCGTTTTGCCAAAGACTCGGGGGTATCGCCAGCCAGTACCGGCACGTGTGCCTGTGCCAATACCGGGCCGGCGTCGAGCGCTGGGATCACCCGATGCACGCTGGCGCCGTGCTCGCTTTCGCCGGCGGCAAGGACTCGCGAATGGGTGTCGAGTCCAGGGTGTTTCGGCAAGAGTGAGGGATGCAGGTTGATCATGCGGTCCTGGAAACGACGAACGACGTTTTCGGAAAGGATGCGCATATATCCGGCACAGACGATGAGGTCCGGCTGAACGGCGGCGATTTCGCTGAATAACGCTTCATCGTAGGCTACGCGCGAAGGGAAGTTGCGCGGCAACAGCGCCACCGTCGCGATGCCGGCGGCACGGGCAAGGGCGACGGCGCCGCAGCCGGGCTTGTCGGAAAACACGCCGACTATTTGCGCCGAGAGCTCGCTGTTTCGGCTGGCTTCGATCAGCACGTGCAGGTTGCTGCCGCGACCGGAGGCGAGTACCGCGATCCGGAACATCAACTGATCCGCAAGCGCTCGCCGCTGCCGGCTGGTGCAACCTGGCCGATTTGCCAATGCGCCAGGTCGAGCCGATCGAGATCGGCGCCAATCGTAGCCACATCGCCGGGCGGCACCATGAGTACGAAGCCGATGCCGCAGTTGAAAGTGCGCCACATGTCTTCACGCGGCACGTTGCCTTCGCGTTGCAGCCAGTCGAATACCGGCGGCAACGGCCAGGCTGATGTGTCGATCTCCAGACCCAGTGGTTTCGGCACGACACGGATGATTTTTTCCACCAGCGCGCCGCCGGTGACGTGCGCCATGGCGTGGATATCATGCTTCGAGAGCAACTCCAGAACCGGTTTGACGTAGATGCGGGTAGGTTCCATCAGTGCATCGGTGAGCATGACGCCGCCGATTTCCAGGTGCAACGGGTTGCCGGCGCGGGCGAGAATCTTGCGGATCAGCGAATAGCCGTTGGAGTGTGGGCCGGACGAAGCAATACCGATCAACACGTCGCCAGCGCGAACGCGGCTGCCGTCAATCAATCGGGCTTTTTCCACCGCGCCGACGGTGAAGCCGGCCAGATCGTATTCGCCCGGCGGATACATGTCGGGCATTTCCGCCGTCTCGCCGCCGATCAACGCGCAGCCGGCAATTTCGCAACCACGGGCGATGCCGCCGACCACGTTCACGGTGGTATCCACGTCGAGCTTGCCGGTGGCGAAGTAATCGAGGAAGAACAGCGGCTCGGCGCCTTGCACCAGCACATCGTTCACGCACATCGCGACCAGATCGATGCCGATGCTGTCGTGGCGGTTCAGTTGCTTGGCGAGGATGAGTTTGGTGCCGACGCCGTCGGTGCCTGAAACCAACACCGGTTCGCGGTACTTGCCGGAAAGGTCGAACAGGCCGCCGAAGCCACCAATCCCGCCGCCCAGCACTTCGGGGCGAAGCGTGCGCAGGATCGCCGGTTTGATGCGTTCGACGACTTCATTGCCAGCGTCGATATCAACGCCGGCGTCGCGGTAGGTCAGGGGAGTGGGGGAGGTCACGGTCGGTCCGGCGCAGGGCAATGGTTATCTTAGCAGCGGCCATTTTAGCAGCCGATCCGTTCCAGTTGCCTTGGCGGTTGGACGCGCCCGGCCCGCTTGCGGCACCATGCGCATGCACTCTGCCGACCAAATCCTCGCCATGCGCCTACTTTTCCGCCTGTTGTTCGTTACGCTCTGGCTCGCCGCGGTGCCTGGCTTCGCGCAGGTTGCCGCCCCGGCGAATGAAGCGGCGGACACCGCCGGCAACCCGAAGATCGCCCAGGAGCCAGCGTTCTACAGTTCCCAGGTCCCGGTGTTGTCGCAATCGTCGGGTGATCGCCAGGCGGCTCTGGCAGCGGCGCTCGGGCAGGTGCTGGTGCGCTTGACCGGCAACTCCCAGGCGATCGGCAATCCGGTCGTGCGCAAGGCGGCCGCCCATGCCGAGGACTTGGTGACCGAGAGCCAGTATCGGCAGGATAGCGATACCGTGAATGGCATCCCGGTCTTCAAGACGACGTTGGTTGTCAGCTTCGACATGACCGGCACCGATGCGTTGATCGCCGCTGCCGGGCTGAAATATTGGTCAGGCGAGCGGCCCAAGCCGATTCTATGGCTGGTCATCGATGACGGCCGCGGTCCGCGCCTGGTGACCGGGCAGCAACTCAACGTGGTCAAGCCCCTGGCCACGCGTGGGCTGGAACGCGGTCTGCGTTTCTTGCTGCCGGCGGGGACGGCAATGGAACAAGCTGCGACCAACAGTATCTGGAACCTCGACAGTGCGGCCATCCAGCCCCTGACGGCGCGTTACGGCAACGATACCCAACTGCTCGGCAAGATCTACCGTTCGGTCAGCGGTTGGTCGGCATGGTGGGTGCTCAGTCGTGCCGGAGTGGAGCTGGCCCGCTGGCCGGTGACCGATGCCGATCCGCGCCGGGTGATCGCCTCGGGAGCTGATCAGTCGGCCGATGCCTTCGCCAGACGCGAAGCGGTGGCCATTGATGCCGGCCCGGCCGGCGTCCTGGCGGTCGAAGTCGACGGCGTATCCGATCAGGCCGGCTTCCTGAAATTGATGGCTTATCTGGAAAACCTGGCAATCGTGCGCAAGGTCGATGTTGTTGAAGTCACGCCGGAACACCTGCGGCTGGCGCTCGACCTCGGAGTCGGACTGAAGGGCTTCCGTGCCTTGGTCGATACGGGTGGCGTCTTGCATTCGACAGACACTTCGGCGCCAGATGATGCGGCGCGGTTCGTGCTGCAATGAATCGCGCCGGAATCGAGCGCTGGCAGTGGCTGGCCGTCGTCGTCGTAGTCGGCGCACTGATCTGGCTGCTGGCGCCGATTCTGACGCCGTTCGTGGTCGCCGCAGGCCTCGGCTGGCTGGGCGATCCGTTGGTGGATCGGCTCGAGCGTGCGGGTCGTGCCCGAGGTACTGCGGTGGTGCTGGTGTTCGCAACGATCATCCTGCTTCTGTCGATCGCGTTGCTGTTCCTGCTGCCCTTGTTATGGGCGCAACTGCAACACCTGTTCGAATGGCTACCGCATTTGTCGGCGTGGATCACCGAAGATGCCGCACCCTGGGTGAAGCAACGATTCCACTTTGATCTCTCGCCCTACGTTGACCCGGACCAACTGGTCGCCCTGCTGCAGAGCCACTGGGCGCAAGCAGGCGGGCTGGCAGCCGGCGTGCTCGGTTCCGGCCTGGTGGTGTTCGAGATGTTGGTGAGCATCGCCCTGGTCCCGGTGCTGAGCTTCTACTTCCTGCGTGACTGGGACATCTTCGTCGAGCGGGTCCGCGAACTGGTGCCACGACCCTGGTTGCCGGAAGTCACGCGCTTGGCGATCCAGACCAACCAGGTGTTGGCCGGCTTCGTACGCGGCCAGTTGAGCGTGATGATTGCGCAAGGTGCGCTTTACGCACTCGGCCTGTGGCTGGTCGGGCTCGACCTCGGCTTCTTGATCGGCTTCATCGCCGGCCTGGTCAGCTTCGTGCCATATCTTGGCGCATTTATTGGCGTCGGCTTCGGCGTGATCGCGACCCTGGTGCAACACGGCGACAGCCTGCACTTGATGCTGGTGCTGCTGGTGTTCACGGTTGGCCACTTGATCGAAAGCTGGTGGCTGACGCCGTGGTTGGTCGGCGACCGGATCGGCATGCATCCGGTCGCGGTCATCTTCTCGATCATGGCGGGCGGGCAATTGTTCGGATTCCTGGGCGTGCTGCTGGCCTTGCCGGTGGCCGCGGTTGCCATGGTTGGCCTGCGTTACGCGCACGAGCATTACACCCGCAGCACACTGTATGGGGCGCTGCTGCCGGAACCGGTGGCGGAGAGCGCGCTTTCGGAAGCGCTACCGGAGGATTTCAGCCACGACCACGGCCGGCCCGAGGCGTGAGCCCGCAGCTGCCGCTGGCGCTGCGCTTTCCGGCCGATCAGCGTTTCCAGGATTTCATCGGTGCTGAAGGCGTGCGCGACCTGGTCGCAGCGGTTGCACGCGATGATCGACAAGACTGGCTCTATCTCGCCGGTCCGGCAGGCAGCGGCAAGACGCATTTGCTGCTGGCTGCCTGCGCGGAAGCCAGCGGTCAACGCGCCGCGTACTTTCCGCTCGCGAGCATCGCCGGATGTATCGAACAGGCCTTGGTCGGTGCCGAATCGTCCGGGCTCGTCTGCCTGGACGGCATCGACGTGATCGCCGGCCAGCGCGACGACGAAGTCGCGCTGTTCCATTTCCACAATCGCGCTCGCGCCGCCGGTGCCCGCGTGATTTATTCCGCCTCGGCGATGCCGACTGCACTGCCGTTCGTGGTTCCCGACCTGGTGTCGCGATTGGAACAGTGCACGCGCCTGGCGGTGGCGCCGCTCGACGAAACCGGAAGGCGTGAAGTGCTGACGAGCCGCGCCGCGCGCCGCGGCCTGGAGCTCGACGACGTCGTGCTCGATTATTTTTTCCGCCGCGTCGGCCGCGACCTCGGCACGCTCACCGCGCTACTCGATCGCCTGGATCGCGAAAGCCTCGCGGCGCAGCGAAGGATCACGGTGCCGTTCCTGCGCCAGCTGCTGCCGACAGGCGACGGTCCAGTTCGCTGAGCCGCTCCGGCGTGCCGACATCGGCCCAGGCGCCGGCATGATATTCGCCGGTGACGTGGCCGTTCGCCATCGCCGCCCACAGCAGCGGCACGATCTTGAAGCGCGGAGGGAATTTCTCGGTGCCCGGCGCATCGCCGATGATGGTGCGCCAATGGTCGAGAATGTTCGTGCGGTAGACGCCGATGCCGGCGTACGTGAGTTTGGCGGCGCCATCTGCTTGCAGGAGGCCATTGTCGTCGAGCGCGAAATCGCCGCGCGGATGTTGCGGCGGGTTGTTGACCATGAGCAGGTGCGCAAGCCCCGATGGCTCGCGCGGCAGCCGATGGAAGTCGTAGTCGGTCCAGATGTCGCCATTGACCACCAGAAAGGGCGCATCGCCGAGCAAGCCCAACGCATGCAACATGCCGCCGCCGGTTTCCAGCGGCTCGGTGCCTTCATGCGAGTAGTGCAGGCGCAGACCCCAACGGGAGCCGTCACCCAGCGCAGGCTCGAAACATTCGGCGAGCCAGGCGATATTGATCACGACGTCGGTGATACCCATCGCCGAGAGTTTTTCCAGATGCCAGACAATTAGTGGCTTGCCGCCGACGGGCAGCAGCGGCTTGGGCGTGCGTTCGGTGAGCGGGCGCATGCGCTCGCCCTTGCCGGCGGCGAAGATCAGGGCCTTCACGCGAGCGGCAACGTGATGTCGCGATCGCCGATCGCGCGTTCGATCAACGCTATCAACGGCGCGGTTTCCGGGTAGCGCTTGCCGACCTCGCGCGTGTATTTCCACACCAGCGGCAAGTCGTTCAAATATCCGGCCTTGCCATCGCGATACCAGAGCCGGCAGAAAATTCCGAGCACCTTGAGGTGCCGTTGCAGGCCCATCAGGTCGAAGCTGCGGCGGAAAGTTCCGGCATCGACATCGGTAAGACCAGCAGCGACCAGGCGTGCGTGATAGCCATCGACCCAGGCATACATGCGAGCTTCCGGCCATTCGATATAGCAGTCGCGCAACAAGGACACCAGGTCGTACGTGATCGGCCCGCGCACTGCGTCCTGGAAATCGATGATGCCGGGATTGTTCGCCGATGTAACCATCAGGTTGCGCGAATGAAAGTCGCGATGCACGAATACCTGCGGCTGGATTTCGGCGCTATCGACTAGTGCGCGGAACGCGACTTCGATCACGTCCCATTCTTCGCACTCGGGCGTATGGCCCAGGTGCCGTTGCAGGAACCATTCCGGCATCAGTTCCATTTCGGCGATCAGCCGGTTCTCGTCGTAATGGGGCAGGCCGCTGCAATCCGCTGTTTCCTGTATCCGGAAGAGGGCATCGAGCGCGTCGCCGTAGAGCGCATCAACGTGCTCGTGGTCGAGTTCGGGCAAATAAGTGCGCACGCCGAGGTCAGACATCAGTACGAATCCCAACTCGGCATCGCTGGCCAGCACCAGCGGCGCATGCAGGCCGGCCTCGACCAGGCGCCGGGCGACGCCGATCCAGGGCCGGATGTCTTCCCGGTCCGGCGGCGCGTCCATCACGATCAGGCTGCGGCTGTTGGATTGGCAGCGCCAGTAGCTGCGGAAGCTGGCGTCGGCGGAAGCACTGCTCAGCCGGGCGTTCGGGTCGTCCAGGGCGGCGCGGGTCCAGGCCAGTCGTTGCGCCTCGCGGGGCAGAAATTGCATGGGCAGGCTAATCAGTGGCTATTCAGGGAAAGACGCCGTGGCATCATAACGTACCCCTTCCTTGAATCGGCTCATGACTCCCTTCGTTCCCGTCCTGCTTTCCGGCGGTTCCGGCACCCGGCTCTGGCCACTGTCGCGTGAGGCCTACCCCAAGCAATTTCTGCCCCTGCTGGGTGAGTTGTCCTTGCTCCAACGAACCTGGCAACGCCTCGATGGCCTGCCCTGTGCGTCGCCCCTGGTGGTTGCCAACGAAGAGCATCGCTTCATGGTCGCCGAACAACTCAAGCAAGTCGGAGCAACGCCTTCCGCAATGATCCTGGAGCCGGTCGGCCGCAATACTGCGCCGGCCATCGCGGTCGCGGCCTTGCAGGCGATGAGCGCTGGTTCCGATCCGGTGTTATTGGTGCTCCCCTCCGATCACCTGATCGCCGACGAAGCGGGCTTCCGTTCGGCGGTGCTGGCCGCGTTGCCAGCGGCTGAAAGCGGTGCACTGGTGACCTTCGGAATCGTACCGGCGGCGCCCGAGACCGGCTACGGCTACATCAAGGCGGTGCCCGGCGCTGGCCTGCGCGCGGTTGAGCGCTTCGTCGAGAAGCCCGATCTTGCCACCGCCGAAGCCTACGTGGCCAGTGGCGAATATTTCTGGAACAGCGGCATGTTCGCGTTCCGGGCCTCGCGTTATCTCGAAGAACTGGGCCGCTCGCGGCCGGACATTCTCGAACATGCCCGCGTCGCATTGGCCAAGGCGCGTCGCGACGTCGATTTCCTGCGCCTGGACAAGGAGGCCTTCGCTGCCTGCCCGTCCGACTCGATCGACTACGCGGTGATGGAAAAAACCGCGTCGGCGAAAGTGCTGCCCATCGATGTCGGCTGGAGCGATGTCGGCTCTTGGTCGGCGCTCTGGGCCATGGTTGAGCAGGACGCTGCCGGCAACGCCCATCGTGGCGATGTGATCGCCGAAGATTGTCGCAACACGCTGGTGATGGCCGAAGGCCGGCTGGTCGCGTTGCTCGGGCTGGACGACATCGTCGTGGTCGATACCGATGATGCTGTGCTGGTGGCGCACAAGGATCGCGTGCAAGAGGTCAAGGCGATCGTTTCCCGGCTCAAGCGCGACAGTCGCCCACAGGCCAACTTGCACCGGAAAGTACATCGTCCCTGGGGCAGCTACGATGGTGTCGACCGCGGCGAGCGCTTCCAGGTCAAACGCATCATGGTCAAGCCCGGCGCGACCCTGTCCCTGCAACTGCACCACAAGCGCGCCGAACACTGGATCGTGGTGCGCGGTATCGCTCGGGTCACCCGCGACGAGGAAGTGTTCGATCTGGTCGAAAACCAGAGCACGTATATCCCGATCGGCTGCAAGCACCGGTTGCACAACCCCGGCAGTGAATCGCTGGAGATCATCGAAGTGCAATCGGGCGCCTACCTGGGTGAGGACGACATCGTCCGCTTCGAGGACGCCTACGGGCGGACTTCCTGAGCCAGTACGGCCGGGTTTTTCCAGTAACTTCCATTAACATAGACAGTTCGCTTGCAGCTCGCCGCCCGGCGGCGGGCCCGAACCGGTAGCCAGACACGTGAACCACGAAACCCTGTCCCACCTCGACCGCCTTGAGGCCGAGAGCATTCATATCCTGCGCGAGGTCGCGGCCGAGTTCCGCAACCCGGTGATGCTCTATTCGATCGGCAAGGACAGTTCGGTATTGCTGCACCTGCTTATGAAAGCCTTCCATCCGGCGCGTCCACCCATTCCCTTGCTGCACGTGGACACGACCTGGAAGTTTCGCGAGATGATCGCTTTCCGCGACCAGATCACCACGCGCTACAACGTCGACCTGCGCGTGCACATCAATCAAGACGGCTTGCGCCAGGGCATCGGCCCGTTCAGCCACGGCGCCACCGTGCACACCGACATCATGAAGACGCAGGGCTTGAAGCAAGCGCTCGATGCCGGCCGCTATGATGCGGCGATTGGCGGCGCCCGCCGGGATGAGGAAAAATCGCGGGCCAAGGAGCGGATGTTCTCGTTCCGCAGCGCCCAGCACCGCTGGGATCCGAAAAACCAGCGGCCGGAGTTGTGGAGCCTGTACAACACGCGCATCCAGTCCGGCGAGAGCGTGCGCGTATTCCCGATGTCGAACTGGACCGAGCTCGACGTCTGGCTGTACATCTTCCGCGAGGCCATCCCGGTGGTACCGCTGTATTTCGCCAAGGAGCGGCCGGTGGTCGAACGTGACGGCGGCCTGCTTATGGTGGACGATGAGCGTATGCCGCTCAACGACGGTGAAACGCCAATGATGAAACGGGTTCGTTTCCGCACGCTCGGCTGCTATCCACTGACCGGCGGCTTCGAATCCGATGCCGACACGCTCGAAGCCATCATTGGCGAGATGCTCGTAGCCCGTACTTCCGAACGCCAGGGTCGGATGATCGACCACGATCCGACCGCGTCAATGGAGAAGAAGAAGCAAGAGGGCTATTTCTGATGGCCACCACCGGAACCGCCATGGATATCGCCGCCTACCTGCGCCAGCATGAAGCCAAGCCGCGCCTGCGCTTCATCACCTGCGGCAGCGTTGACGACGGCAAGAGCACCTTGATCGGCCGCCTGCTGTTCGAGAGCAAGAACCTCTTCGACGACCAGCTCTCGGCGCTCGAGCGCGACAGCAAGCGCCACGGCACCCAGGGCGAAGCGATGGATTACGCCTTGCTGCTCGATGGCCTGGAGGCCGAGCGCGAACAGGGCATCACCATCGACGTCGCCTACCGTTATTTCAGCACCGACCGACGCAGCTACATCGTCGCCGACTGCCCCGGCCACGAGCAGTACACCCGCAACATGGCGACGGGTGCCTCAACGGCCGACCTCGCGGTGGTGCTGGTCGATGCGCGCAAGGGCCTGTTGACACAGACGCGCCGGCACACCTATATCGCCGCGCTGCTCGGCATCCGCCACGTGGTGCTGGCGGTGAACAAGATGGACCTGGTCAGCTATTCGCAGGAAGTGTTCGAGCCGATTGCAGAGGCTTACCGCGAATTGGCGGCGCAACTCGGCATTCCGCATGTCACCTGCATCCCGATGTCGGGGTTGGCCGGCGACAACGTCATTACCCGTTCCGAAAAAACCTATTGGTACACCGGCCCGACCTTGCTCGAACATCTGGATCGCGTCGAGCTCGACGCGGCCGATGCAAGCGCGGCATTCCGCCTGCCGGTGCAATGGGTGTGCCGACCGGACCAGGATTTCCGTGGCTTTGCCGGCCAGGTCGCCACTGGTAGTGTTTCCGTAGGCGATGAAATTGTCAGCGCCAGTTCCGGTCGACATTCGCGCGTGAGCGGTTTGTGGCTCGGTGAAAAATCTATCACGCGTGCCGGCGAAGGCCAGTCGGTCCTGATGTCGTTGAGCGACGAGATCGACATCAGTCGCGGCGATGTCATTGCTACTGCTTCGCGGCCACCCGAGGTGTCCGACCAGTTCGCTGCGCACATGATCTGGATGAACGATCTGCCGCTGTTGCCGGGGCGGCCCTACTGGCTCAAGGTCGGCACTCGCACAGTCAACGCCACGGTAACCGAGATCAAGCACAAGGTCGATATCAACACGCAGGAACACCTGGCCGCCAAGCGCCTGGAGCTCAACGAAATCGGTCATTGCAACCTGCACTTTGACCAACTGGTCCCGTTCGAGTCCTATGCCGAGAACCGTAGCCTGGGCGGCTTCATCCTGATTGACCGGCAGAGCAACGCCACCGTCGCGGCCGGCATGCTCGATTTCTCCCTGCGCCGCGCTGCCAACGTGCATTGGCAGGCGCTCGATGTTGATCGCAACGCGCGCGCCCGGATCAAGGGCCAGGTACCGCGCTGCCTATGGTTCACCGGCCTGTCCGGTTCGGGCAAGTCGACGATCGCCAATCTGGTCGAAAAGCGTCTGCTCGCCAGCGGCCACCACACTTATCTGCTCGACGGCGACAACGTCCGCCATGGCTTGAATAACGATCTCGGTTTCAGCGATGAGGATCGCGTTGAAAATATCCGCCGCGTTGCCGAAGTCGCGAAACTCATGGTCGACGCCGGCCTGATCGTGCTGGTCTCGTTCATTTCGCCGTTCCGGAGCGAACGGCGCATGGCGCGCGACCTTTTTGCGCCGGGCGAATTCATCGAGGTGTTCGTCGATACGCCGATGGAAATTTGCGAACAACGCGACGTCAAGGGTTTGTACGCCAAGGCGCGTGCCGGACGCATCCCGAACTTCACCGGTATCGATTCGCCCTATGAACGGCCAGAAGCCGCTGAACTCGTGCTCGACACTACGGCCCTTGCCTCCACTCGGCTTGCCGAAATGGTAGCCGAGCGGGCGTTGACACTGGAATCATGAAGACCGGGTCGCGGTCGTGACAGGAAACTTCCGATGGACTCTGTGAGCAGCGCCAGGATAGCAATCATCGGCCTCGGCTATGTCGGGCTGCCGCTGGCAGTCGAATTCGGCAGGAAGTTTCCGACGATCGGTTTCGACATCCGCCCGGATCGGATTGCCGAGTTGCGCGCGGGCCGCGACAGCACGCTGGAAGTCGATGGCGAAGAACTCAAGGCGGTTGCGCAACTGGCTTTCAGCGACCGGCGCGATGATCTTCGCGGCTGCAATGTTTTCATCGTCACCGTGCCCACGCCGATCGATGCCGCCAAGCGCCCCGACCTCACGCCATTGCAGCAAGCGAGCGCAACGATCGCTGCCGTGCTCAAGCGCGGCGACGTGGTAGTGTACGAATCCACCGTTTATCCCGGCTGCACCGAGGAAATCTGCGTGCCGATCCTGGAGCACGGTTCAGGCCTGCGCTTCAACGAAGATTTCACTTGCGGCTACAGCCCGGAGCGGATCAATCCCGGCGACAAGCAGCACCGACTTCCAAGCATTCGCAAGGTGACCTCCGGTTCGACGCCGGACACCGCCGATTTCGTCGATGCGCTGTACGCGAACATCGTCACCGCCGGCACGCACAAGGCCAGCAGCATGCGCGTGGCCGAAGCGGCGAAGGTGATCGAGAATACCCAGCGCGACCTCAACATCGCCCTGGTCAACGAGCTGGCGTTGATCTTCAACCGCATGGGCATCGATACGCTGGAAGTGCTGGAAGCGGCCGGCACCAAGTGGAATTTCCTGCCGTTTCGGCCGGGCCTGGTCGGCGGTCACTGCATCAGCGTCGATCCTTACTACCTCACGCACAAGGCTCAGGAACTGGGTTATCACCCCGAAGTGATCCTCGCGGGCCGGCGCATCAACGATGGCATGGGCGCCTATGTCGCCAGCCAGGTCGTGCGCCTGATGCTGCGCAAGGGCATCAATCCGGCCAACGCGCGTGCGCTGGTGCTGGGCTTGGCCTTCAAGGAAAATTGCCCGGACCTGCGCAATACCCGCGTCGTGGACATCGTCCGCGAGTTGGTCGAATGCAGCGTGCGCGTCGATGTGCACGACCCCTGGGTGGATGCCGCAGACGCGCATCATGAATACGGGTTGACGCCGATCGCCGAGCCCGAGGCCGGCGCCTACGATGCCGTCGTCCTCGCCGTGGGGCATAGGCAGTTCGTTGCCCTGGGCGCTGCTGGCATTCGCGCGCTGGGCAAGAAGGACGCCGTGGTCTACGACGTCAAGTCCGCGCTGCCGAAAGACGCCAGCGACGGGAGGTTGTGATGAGGGTCCTGGTCACCGGCACCGCCGGCTTCATCGGTTCGCATGTGGCCATGCGCCTGCTCGATCGCGGCGACGAGGTGATCGGCCTGGACAATCTCAGCGACTACTACGATGTCAACCTGAAGCAGGCGCGACTCGCGCGCTTCATGGCGCACCCGAATTACACGCACATCACCGCCGATCTCGCCGATCGCGCAGCGGTGGAAGCGATGTTCGCCACGCACAAGCCGCAACGGGTGATCAACCTTGCGGCACAGGCTGGGGTTCGTTATGCCGCCGAGAATCCGCATGTTTACGTGAGCAGCAATGTTACGGGCTTCCTGCATATCCTTGAAGGTTGCCGATCGCATGGCGTCGAGCACCTGGTATTCGCGTCCACCAGTTCGGTTTACGGCGCCAACACCCGGATGCCGTTCTCCGAACACCAGGGCACCGAACATCCACTCACGCTGTACGCGGCGAGCAAGAAAGCCAACGAGATGATGGCGCACAGCTATGCGCATCTTTACGGCATTGCCAGTACCGGCCTGCGTTTTTTCACGGTCTACGGCCCATGGGGCCGGCCGGACATGGCCCTGTTCCTGTTCACCAAAGCCATTCTCGCGGGTGAACCGATCAAGGTCTTCAACCATGGCCGGCACAAGCGCAGCTTCACCTACATCGACGACATTGTCGAAGGCGTGATCCGCACGCTCGACCAGGTGCCGTCGGCGAATCAGGATTGGGACGGTAACGCCCCCGACCCGGCGACCAGCAATGCGCCCTACCGGCTCTACAACATCGGCAACGAACAGCCGGTGGAACTGCTGCGCTATATCGAAGTGCTGGAATCCTGCCTGGGCCGCAAGGCCATGATGGAGATGTTGCCGCTACAAGCCGGTGACGTGCCCGATACCGAAGCCGATGTGTCCGACCTCGTCGCCGGCGTCGGCTACAAACCGACAGTGTCGGTGGAAGAAGGCGTCGCCAGTTTCGTGCGCTGGTACCGCGAATACCACGGCATCTGAACCGCGCACCAGCACGGCATCAGCAGCAGCCGTGGTCGCCGAACGAGGATTCGCCGGCCTGTACGCCGACGCCACGGGTCAGACCCGCTTCGCTGGCATGGCAATGTTCGGCGAGCACGCGAGCCACTGCGGCGGTGACCTTCTTGCCGGTGGGGATATGCAGGAATTCGTTCGGGCCGTGCGCATTCGAGTGTGGGCCGAGCACGCCGGTGATCATGAATTGCGCGCCCGGAAATTTTTCCCCGAGCATGCCCATGAACGGAATCGTGCCGCCTTCGCCCATATACATGGCCGGCGCACCGAAGCAATCCTGACTGGCGTGATCAATCGCCTGTTCAAGCCAGGGCGCCAGCGCCGGAGCATTCCAGCCGATGGAAGATTTTTCGACTTCGAATTCCACTTTTGCGCCGTTCGGCGGGTTTTCGGTGAGCATGCGTTGCAATAGCTCGCTCGCCATTTTCGGGTTGACCGTTGGCGGCAAGCGCAGGCTGAGTTTCACCGCCGAATATGGACGCAGTACGTTGCCGGCATTGCCCAGCGACGGCAAGCCTTCGCCACCGGTGATCGAGAGCATCGGCCGCCAAGTGCGGTTGAGCACCAGTTCGGTGAGATCCGAAACCATCGGCGTCATGCCCGGGAGCCAGGGGAATTTGTTGTAGACCGCCGTGCCCAGGACTTCGGCCGCACGTTGTGCCTGGGCGCGGCGATCGTCGGGAATGGCTGCTTGCAGTTCGTGCGGAAGGATATCGCCAGTCGCCGCGTCTTCCAGCCGGGACAGCAGTTGCCGCAGGATCCGGAAGCTGGATGGCACCATGCCGGAGGCATCGCCCGAATGCACGCCTTCGCTAAGCACGCTCACGCGCAGGTTGCCGCCGGCGAGCCCGCGCAATGACGTCGTGCACCAGAGCTGGTCGTAATTGGCGCAACCCGAGTCGAGGCAAACCACCAGCGAAGGCGTGCCGATGCGTTCGGCCAGGTGATCCACATAGAAGGGCAGGTCATAGCTGCCAGATTCCTCGCAGGCTTCGATCAGAATCACGCAGCGCTGGTGTGGATGGCCTTGGTCGCGCAGGGCCTGGATCGCCGCGAGCGAGCCGAACAGGGCGTAGCCATCGTCGGCGCCGCCGCGCCCGTACAGCTTGTCGCCCTTGATCACCGGCGTCCACGGGCCGAGTCCTTCCG
>JANXRY010000019.1 GCA_025356635.1 Gammaproteobacteria bacterium | reverse complement strand
GCTCGGGGTGCAGGGTTGCGGTATGTGCGGCCTCGCGGTCGCGTCTCACGCCGCTCCTACAAGGTCAGTAGCGGTAATGATCCGGCTTGTACGGCCCATTCACATCGACGCCGAGGTACGCGGCCTGTTCGGCGGTCAGCGTGGTCAGCTTCACGCCGATCTTTTCCAGATGCAGGCGCGCGACTTCCTCGTCGAGCTTCTTCGGCAGGATGTAGACCTTGGCCTCGTAGGTGTCCTTGTTCGCCCACAGGTCGAGCTGGGCGAGGGTCTGGTTTGAGAACGAGTTCGACATCACGAAGCTCGGGTGGCCGGTGGCGCAGCCGAGGTTCACGAGGCGGCCTTCGGCGAGCAGGAAGATCGCGCGACCATCCTTGAAGGTGTATTTGTCGACCTGCGGCTTGATGTTGAGCTTGGTGACGCCGGTCATCGCGTTCAACGCATCGACCTGGATTTCGTTGTCGAAGTGGCCGATGTTGCAGACGATCGCCTGGTCCTTCATCGCCTGCATGTGCTCGAGCGTCAACACGTCCTTGTTGCCGGTGGTGGTGACGTAGATGTCGCCGCGGCCCAGGGTGGACTCGACGGTGTTGACCTCGAAGCCTTCCATCGCCGCCTGCAGGGCGTTGATCGGGTCGATCTCGGTGACCACGACGCGGGCGCCGTACGCGCGCAGCGAATGGGCCGAGCCCTTGCCGACGTCGCCGTAGCCGCAGACCACCGCGACCTTTCCGGCCAGCATCACGTCCATGGCGCGCTTGAGGCCGTCGGCGAGCGATTCGCGGCAGCCGTACAGGTTGTCGAACTTGGACTTGGTGACCGAATCGTTGACGTTGATCGCCGGCACCAGCAGCTTGCCCTGCTCGAGCATCTGGTAGAGGCGGTGCACGCCGGTGGTGGTCTCCTCGGACACGCCGCGCCAGTCCTTGACCACGCCGGTCCAGAAGCCCGGGCGTTCCTTGGCCACGCGCTTGAGCAGGTTCTTGATCACCTGTTCCTCGTGGGAGCCGGACGGGGTGTTCACCCAGTCGCTGCCTTTCTCGAGCTCGTAGCCCTTGTGGATCAGCAGGGTCACGTCGCCGCCGTCGTCGACGACCAGCTGCGGGCCCAAGCTTTTATTAGATGCGTCGCCCGGGTGGGTGACGGCATCCATCGTGCAGTCCCAGTATTCCTCCAGGGTCTCGCCCTTCCAGGCGAACACCGGGGTGCCGGTCTTGGCGATCGCGGCGGCGGCGTGGTCCTGGGTGGAGAAGATGTTGCAAGAGGCCCAGCGCACCGAGGCGCCGAGGTCGACCAGGGTCTCGATCAGCACGGCGGTCTGGATGGTCATGTGCAGCGAGCCGGTGACGCGCACGCCGGCCAGCGGTTGGCCGGCGGCGTACTTCTTGCGGATGGACATCAGGCCGGGCATTTCCTGCTCGGCGATGTCGATTTCCTTGCGGCCCCAATCGGCCAGGGCGAGGTCCGCGACCTTGAAATCAGGGTGTAGGTTTTGCACTGCGTTCATTTTGTGTAGCTCCGGTTATTGCCCTTTTTCCCCCTCTCCCGCTCGCGGGAGAGGGTTGGGGTGAGGGCGGGTTACCGGGCGCCGTTGGTACGGGAACCGCCACCCAGCCTGGTCCCGGAAGGTCCGCCTTGCGCGGTCCGGGGTTGCAGCGCCCCTGGGTGGGGTGGCCCGCGAGGGGCCAGCGCGCATTGTATCGCCGATTCGGCTCCTGCGGAGTGGGGGTTCCGGGCGCTTTCGTGGTTATACGCACTTTTCTGTTGATTGCGTATAACTATCGGCGTAGTCTCGAGAGCAACCCACGGCGGAGGCAGTCATGGCGCGCTACTCACCCTTGTCGGCTTCGGCGCAAACGGCCTACGCGCAATTGCTCGATGCTGCGCACGCCGCCGATCTGGCGCGCACCGTCGCCGACCTGCCGGGCACGTTTGCGAGCAAGCAGGTCAAGGGCCGCCGCTACTGGTACTACCAATTCCAGGACGTCTCCGGCCGCAAGCGCCAGGTCTACGTGGGGCCGGACAACGAGCGCGTGCTGGCGCTGGTAAGTGCAAGCGCAAAGCGGCCGGGGGGCAAACCGGCGTTGCAGGCACTGGCGCAATCGGCCATCGCCCTGGGCAATGCGCCGATGGTCACGAAGCATTTCAAGGTGGTGCAACGCCTGGCCGACCACGGCTTCTTTCGTGCCGGCGGCGTACTCATCGGCACGCACGCCTTTCTCGCCTACGGAAATATGTTCGGCGTGCGCTGGAGCGACGGCGATCGAACGCAGGACGTGGATTTCGCCCATGCCGGCAAGTCGGTCGCACTGGCGCTGCCGGCCGACATCGAGATCGATGTGCACGCGGCGCTGGATTCGCTCCGAATGGGCTTGTTGCCGATCGGCCATTCCGACGGCAAGACCGGTGCCACCTACCTCGACCCCGATGACCCGGAGTTCCAGATCGACTTTCTCACGACGCTGCACCGGGGCGGCATGCAGCCCTACCGGCATCGGCAACTCGGCATCACGCTGCAACCGCTCAAGTTCATGGAGTACGCCTTGCAGGACGTGCAGCAGGCGGCCCTGTTCGCCGGCAGCGGCGTGGCGGTGGCCAACGTGCCGCACCCGGCGCGCTACGCCCTGCACAAGATGCTGATCGCCGGCGAGCGGCCGGCGTCGCGTATCGCCAAGTCGAACAAGGACATCCGCCAGGCCGCGGCCCTGTTGTCGTGGCTCAAGGA
>JANXRY010000012.1 GCA_025356635.1 Gammaproteobacteria bacterium | reverse complement strand
CGCCCTGCGGTACCGCTTTGGTCGCGATTCCCATCGCTCCTACAATTAGGATGCGTCTTGTTGCATCAGCTCGCGCAACTCGCGGAACAATTCGCGACTGGCGTGCGGCGGCCGGTTTCTCAGCTGTTCCTGATGCGCATTGCGCGCAAGTTGCCGCAGGCGCTGGCGATCCGCCTGCGGATATTCGGCGAGCAGTTCCGACAAGGCCTCGTCGCCGTCGGCGATCAGGTGGTCGCGCATCGCCTCGATCCGGTGCAGGGCGGCGTTCTCGCGGCGCGAATCCGCCTTGTCGTGATCGAGCGCTGCGCGCACCGCTTCAAGGAAATCGTCATCCTCGCGGCGCAGGTTCTTGGCCAGGAACTGGGTCTGCCGTTTGCGTGCGATCTGCGCGCCAATACGTTGGCTGTCAAGCACCAGCTTGAGTAAGTCCGCGCCCAGCGGCAGTTGCGCCAATCTTGCCGGTGGCTGCTCCATCAGGTTATGCGCCAGGTCGAGCACCGCCAAGGCTTCGCGGCGCAGCTCGCTGCGGCTCGTGCCCAGATACTCGCCGGTGTCTTCGTCGTTACCGCGCATATTGTTCTTCGATCATATCGTTCATCAAACAAGTGAGATCGGGCATAGTATGGGCATGAGCACTGATCTCGCCAAACCTTTCGCAGCCTCCGGGCAAATCGCGCGGCTTTCCGACCTTGCCGCCGGCGTGCTTGAACGCTGCCGGGCGTGCGGCGCCAGCCAGGCTGAAGTTTCGATCAATGAGGGCAGCGGGCTGTCGGTGAACGTGCGACTGGGCGAGGTCGAGACGGTGGAGCGCACCGGCGATCGCGGCGTCGCCGTGACCGTCTATTTCGGGCAGCGCAAGGGCACCGCCAGCACGGCCGATCTTCAGCCTTCCAGCCTGGAAGCCACGGTCGACCAGGCCTGCGCGATTGCGCGCTTCACCGAAGAAGACACCGCCGCAGGATTGGCCGACGCCGAGCTCATGGCGCACGAATTTCCCGACCTGGATCTATGGCATCCCTGGGACATCGACGCCGATACTGCCATCGCTTTGGCCGTACAGGCCGAGGCCGCAGGGCGCGCGGCCGATCCACGCATCAGCAATTCCGATGGTGCCGGCGTCAGCAGCGGGCAGAGCCTCGCCGTGTACGCGAACAGCCATGGTTTTGTTGGCGCCGAGCGCAGCACTCAACATTCGATCAGTTGCTCGCTGATTGCCGGCAAGAACGATGGCATGCAGCGCGACTACTGGTACACCGCCGCGCTAGACGCCGATGAATTGGAATCCGCCGCACAGGTCGGCCGGCACGCTGCCGAGCGTACGCTGGCACGCTTGCAACCATGCGCTTTGGCGACTGGCGATTACCCGATCCTGTTCGCACCGGAAATGGCACGCAGCCTGATCGGCCACTTGCTCGGAGCGGTGTCCGGTGGCGCTTTGTATCGACGCGCAAGCTTTCTGCTCGATTCGGTCGGGACACGACTGTTCCCCGACTGGTTGTCGATCATCGAGCGACCGCAACTTCGTCGTGGCCTGCGCTCGGCGGCGTTCGATGCCGAAGGCGTGGCCACGCGCGATCAAGATCTCGTGCGCGACGGCATCCTAACCCGCTATGTGCTCGGCAGTTATTCGGCACGCAAGCTCGGGCTGGCGACCACCGGCAATGCCGGCGGCATCCACAACCTGTTCGTATCGGCCAATGCCGAAGGCGGCGCGGCGATGCTGCGGGCCATGGGTCGCGGCCTGCTGGTGACCGAATTGATGGGTCAGGGCGTCAACACCATCACCGGCGACTACTCGCGCGGCGCGGCCGGTTTCTGGGTCGAGAATGGTGAGGTCGCGCATCCGGTGGACGAAGTCACCATCGCCGGCAACCTGCGGGCGATGTTCCAGGCCATCGAAGCGGTGAGCGATGATGTTGACCGTCGCTCGCACATCCAGACCGGGTCGATCCTAGTCGGGAAAATGACCGTTGCCGGCGGGATGGCTTGACACGGCCTGCCGTCGAGCGGAAATTCACCGGCAGGCGCACCGAGGGTGCGTCCAATTTCCAGGGGAAAAGTAATGAGCGAAGTGACCCAAGACGACAAGACCATGGCGATGATTGGCCATCTTTCGGGGATCGTGGCCGGCTTCATCGGGCCGCTGGTGATCTGGCTGATTAACAAGGACAAGGCCGACAAGGAATGGTTGAACGGCCAGGCCAAGGAGGCGCTGAATTTCCAGATCACTATCGCCATCGCCTGGATGATCGCGATCGCTTTAAGCGTCTTGCTGATCGGATTCCTGCTTTATCCGGTGATCCTGATCGGCAACATCATCCTGTGCATCATGGCGGGCATGAAGGCCAACGAAGGCGTGGACTATCGCTATCCGTTCGCGCTTCGCCTGATCAAGTAACTGCAAGAGTCGTGGGGGGGGGGGGGGGGGGCGG
>JANXRY010000123.1 GCA_025356635.1 Gammaproteobacteria bacterium | reverse complement strand
ACGCGTGAAAAACCAGCGCATCGAGCAGCATGGGCTCACCGGTTTCTTCGCTCGACACCCGGACCTGCGCCCGCCGAAGGTGCTGGCGCCGATCACCGCGCATTATTCCTGGAGCAAGGGCGTGAAGCTGCTCGGCCTGGGTCGCGAGCAACTGGAGTTGCTACCGCAGCGCGGCATGCGCATGGATGCAGCGATTCTGGAAGAGACGCTGGAGCGGTTCCATCGGGAACAACAGCCGGTGCTGCTGGCCGTGGCGGTATTAGGATCGACCGAATACGGAACCATCGATCCGGTCGATGCGGTGCTCGCTGCCCGCGACCGGTCTGCCGCGCAGGGCCTTGGTTTCTCGGTGCACGTCGATGGCGCCTGGGGCGGTTACCTGACCACCGTGTTCCGCAGCGAAGACGGCAGCCTGCGCCCGCTCGCCGAGGTGCGCGCCGAATATCGAAACTTCCCCGCACCAGAAGTCCATGCCGCCTTCGCCGCGTTGGGCCGCACGGATTCGGTCACCGTCGATCCGCACAAGCTTGGCTTCCTACCGTTCGGCACGGGTGCCTTTATCTGCCGCGATCATCGCGCCATGGCCCTGCTTTCCGAAGAAGCCGATTACGTGTTCCATGGCGAGCAAGCCGCAGATTATCTGACCCGCTACCGATCGCTAGGCCAATTCATCCCTGAGGGGTCGAAGTCCGGTGCGGCCGCCGCCGCAGTCTATGTAACCCACAAAGTATTGCCGCTGGACCATCGCCACTTCGGGCGCCTGTTGCGGCAGACCCTGCTCGCGGCCGAAGCCTTCCATGCGCGCGCGCTGGTGTTCGCCGAGGAGATGGCAGGCGTGGTCAAGGTCGAAGTGCCATTCCCGCCCGACAGCAACCTGGTCTGCCTGGCGCTGAATCCGTGCGGTAATCGTTCGGTCAAGCACATGAACGAATTTGTCCGCTGCTTGCACGACGAATTGCGCAGCGATCCCCGACACCCGCTGCAGTTCAAGGAATTCTTCAGCTCCAGCACGACCCTGCGCCCGGAAGTCATCGGTCCCGAAGAAACCACACGCCTGCTGGCCGTGCTCGACCTCGATCCGGACAGCCTGATCGTCGGCGACAGCGATACCGATCGGCTGAGCATCCTGCGGCACACCTTGATGAATCCGTATCTGATCGACCACGAGAATGGCATCAGTTACATCGACCTGTATTTCGATTTCCTGGCGCAACGAATTCGGGCCTTGGTCAGCCCATGAGCGCGGAGCGATCCTTCGTCAACGCCTCGCTGGTGATGCTGGCGCGCGAGGCCGGGCGCTCGGCCGACACGCATCTGCTCAAGCTGGACTTGCCGGCCTTCCCCGACATCGATTTCTACTTCAAGGACGAAGCAGCGCACCCGACCGGCAGCTTGAAACACCGTCTGGCGCGCTCGCTGTTCCTGTACGCGCTGTGCAACGGCCGGCTGCACGAAGGTCAGGCGGTGGTGGATGCATCTTCGGGCAGCACGGCGATTTCCGAAGCCTGGTTCGCGCGCCTGCTTGGCCTGCCATTCATCGCGGTAATGCCGGCCTGCACGGCGCCGCGCAAGATCAGCGATGTGCAGGCGCTCGGCGGCCATTGCGACCTCGTGCGGGATCCGGCCGATGTCCACGCACGCGCAGCCTGGCATGCCGAACGCGGCGCCTGCCACTTGGACCAGTTCGGCCTGGCCGAACGGGCGACCGACTGGCGCGGCAACAACAACATCGCCGAGTCTATTCTTGGCCAGATGGCGGGCGAAGCCCATCCGGAACCCGCCTGGATCGTCTGCGGCGCTGGCACCGGCGGCACCTCGGCCACCCTTGGCCGCTACTTGCGCTACCGCCTGTTGGCGACACAACTGTGCGTCGCCGAGCCGGCCGGTGGTGCCTTTGCGCGCGGCTGGGCTACGCGCGATCGCCGCGCCATCGCCACCAAGGCCACCGTGATCGAAGGCATCGGCCGGCCACATGTCGAACCGGGTTTCCTGTTCGAGATCGTCGATTCCGTGATCGAAGTGGAGGACGCCGATTCGATCGCCGCGGCTTGGGAACTGGAAATCTTGTTGGGCCGCCGCTATGGCGGGTCTTCAGGTACCAACCTGATCGCCTGCCTGCAGTTGGCGACGACCATGCGTGCGCGCGGTGAGCGCGGCAGCATCGTCAGCCTGCTCTGCGATCACGGCGAACGCTACCAGCAGACCTTGTTCAACCCGGAATGGCTGTCTGCACACAACGTCGATCTCGACCCGGCGCGACATGCGCTGCAGGCATTACTCGCCAGCTAGTCGCAGAGCGAGCAACCCTCGCCCCAGGCGCTGTCGCCGTTGGCGTAGTGTTCCTGCTTCCAGATCGGCGCGCTGTGCTTGACCGATTCGATCGCCTGCCGGCAGGCACGAAAGGCTTCGTCGCGATGCGGCGTGCCGGCGGCGATCACCACGGCGATGTCGCCGACCGCGAGCCGACCATGGGCATGGGCGATGTAAAGCTTCAATTGCCCACCGACTTCGCGCTCGATTTCCACGGCAATCTGCGCAAAACGCACCAGCGCCAGCGGCCGATGGATGTCGTAACTCACGCCGAGCACGTCGCGGCCGTGATTGCGGTCGCGCACGCGGCCGATGAACAGGGTCGCCCCGCCGAAACCGGGATCGGCGACGAAGTCCAGCGCGGTGGCCGCATCAAGTTTTTCCGCGGCGATACCGGAAACATGCAGGAAGTGATTGGACATGGTCAACCGCCACTGACCGGCGGCAACACCGACATGCGTACGTCGGCGGACACGGCATCGCCATCGCGCAGGATTTCGCTATGCGTGGCGAACGCGCACTTGGCCAGCAGGCCCGGCGCCAAACCGGGCCAATGGGCAGCGGCGTATGCGGCAAGGGCGGCGCGTAAATCGGCGACGCGATCGCCGGAGACTTGCAGCGACATCCGGTCCGCGTGTTCGAGGCCACGCAAGGCACCGAAAAGTTCGAGTTCGATGATCATGGCGTGATTACCGATGTCGTAATCGATACGGCAACATGCTCCAGGCCGTGGGTTTCGACGAGATCACCTGCCGAAAATTTCTCGATATCTTCAGGCAACACCGCCCAGGCATTGGCGGCGAGCAGGGGCTGGATGCGGAAGGATTCCTGGCCTGGCAGCAAATGCACCTGCAAGCCGCCGGTACCGGCCACGCTTACGCGTGCTTTCTGCAGGAAACGCAAGCCGGTTTTCTTTTCGATCGGCTGCGCGAGCGGCAGGCGCAAGGGCATTTCTACCGGCAAACCCTGCATCGCCCGCAGCGCGGGCTGTACGAAAAAGCGCAGGCCGACCGCGCTCGATATCGGGTTGCCGGGCAGGCCGAAAAACAACGCTCCCGACGGCAGGCGCGCGAACAATACCGGTTTGCCCGGCCGGATCGCGACTTTGTGGAAGACGATCTCGGCGCCGAGTTCACGCAAGGCCTCGGGAACGAAATCGTAGCGACCCATCGACACCGCACCGGTGCTGATCACGATATCGACATGCGCTTGAATCGACCGGCGAACGGCGGCGAGGAAAGCTCCGCTCTCATCGGGCACGGTTTCGCGCGAGCAGACATCGACGCCGAGACCGGCGAGGCGGTCGGCAAGGAAAGGCCCGTTACTGTTGCGGATCTGTCCCGGCGCGAGCGGCGAGCGTGGATCGTCGAGCAATTCGCGGCCGGTACACAGGATCGCGACCCGAGGACGCGCGAACACACTGACGTCGGCGATGCCTAGCGCCGCCAGCAGCATCTTCGCCGCGGCATCGATCGGTGCGCCAGCCGGCAACACGGCTTGACCACACACGATATCCTGGCCGCGCCGACGGACATGCACGCCGGGTACGACTTCGGCAAGCGTTCGGATGCGAATCGGCCGGCCATTGCTGTCACGCTCGAGCACTTCCACCTGCTCCACCGGCAGGATCGCGTCGAACCCGGCCGGGACGGGCGCGCCAGTCATGATTTCCACGGCGCCGGCCGCCAGCGCGCCTGGCGCGTCGCCGGCGGCGATCGCGCCGGTGACCTCGAATTCACGCCCGGCAGCAAGTGGCGCGCCGGTGCAGGCGAGCGCGAATCCGTCCATCGCACTGTTGTCGAACGGCGGCAGATTTTCCGGGCTGATGACGTCTTCGGCGAGCACGCGTCCGAACGCCTGTGTCGATTCGACCACATCCATGGGCAAGCGCCGGCAAGCGGCGATGATCGTCCGCTGCGCCTGTTCGAACGAAATCATGGCGCGTTCGGTTCGGACGGCGCGTACTGCGCGAGCTCGGCCTCGGTCATGCCGTCCGGATGCTTCCACAGGCCGCGCTTGCCGCCTTCCTTGAACAACAGACGGATGCCACCGATCGCCAGGGCCGGCTCGACCGGCTTGACCAGGTCGTAGAGCGTGAGCAGGGCGGCGCTGACGCCGGCCAGGGCTTCCATCTCCACGCCGGTACGCGCCTCGGTGGCGACTTCGCAATAAACGTGGATGGCGTGCCGCTCCGGCACCAGCCGGTAGCGCACCCGCACCAAATCAAGCATCAGCGGATGACACAGCGGCATCAGGTTCGAAGCCTGCTTGGCGCCTTGCAGGCCGGCGATCTCGGCCATGACGAGTGCATCGCCCTTGGGAAGCCGGCGCTCAACGACCAGCGGATAGGCAACTTCGCCCACTGAAATCTCACCAACCGCCACCGCGCGACGCGCAGTAACCTGCTTGTGGCGGACATCGGCCATGGAGAAGCCACGCGATTCGGGATCAGTGGTGTTCATTGCCCACTATTCTAGCGGTGATTGACCTGTGTCAAAGCAGACAGACGGCTGCTTCCCTATGGTGCCACTATCAACTTCCAACCTGTCGGGGGACTTCATGAAACGCGCACTCTTGCCTCTTTTGATCGCCAGCTCGCTTGCCTTGGCCGTGGGCCTCACGTCCAGCGTACCCGCCGGAGCCGCTGTTACGGGAGGCGCAACCCATGGCGACTTCGGCCCGCCGCAAGGCGCGCCGATCAACGCCATCCTGACCTCGCCGCCAATGGTGCCGCCAGCCACCGGCCGGCACGTGCCGGCGAAAGTGATCGTCAACCTGGAAGTACGCGAAGTCGAACGGGAAATCTCCGAAGGCGTGACCTACACCTTCTGGACCTTCGGCGGCACGGTGCCGGGCAGCTTCATCCGCGTGCGCCAGGGCGACACGGTGGAGTTCCACCTGAAGAACCACCAGGACAACAAGATGCCGCACAACATCGACCTGCACGGCGTGACCGGGCCGGGCGGCGGTGCGGCGTCGAGCTTCACCGCACCAGGCCATGAATCGCAGTTCACCTTCAAGGCGCTCAATGCCGGCCTGTTCGTCTACCACTGCGCCACCGCGCCGGTCGGCATGCATATCGCCAACGGCATGTATGGTTTGATTCTGGTCGAGCCACCGCAGGGCCTGCCCAAGGTCGACCACGAGTACTACGTGATGCAGGGCGACTTCTACACGACCGGAAAATATCGCGAGAAAGGCCACCAGGACTTCGACATGGGCAAGGCCATCGACGAGCGCCCCACCTATGTGCTGTTCAATGGCGCCGAAGGCGCGCTGACCGGTGACAAGGCCCTGCCGGCCAAGGTCGGCGAGACGGTGCGGCTCTATGTCGGCAACGGTGGCCCGAACCTGGTGTCGAGTTTCCACGTGATCGGCGAAATCTTCGACAAGGTCTGGTTCGAGGGCGGTTCGCACTTCCAGGAAAACGTGCAGACGACCCTGATTCCTTCCGGCGGCGCCGCCATGGCGCAATTCCATATCGACGTGCCGGGCACCTACCTGCTGGTGGATCATTCGATCTTCCGTACCTTCAACAAAGGCGCGTTGGCGATGCTCAAGGCGACCGGCCCGGAAAACCACGCGATCTATTCGGGCAAGGAAGTCGACTCGACCTATGTGGGTGAGCGCGCGGCACCAAACCTGACTTCGGTGTCGGTAGCGACCGCCGCCGCCGCCAGTGGCACGCTGACTCTGGAACAACAAGTCAAGGCCGGTGGCGCGCTCTTCAACGGCACCTGCTCGGCCTGTCACCAGGCTAGCGGTGCGGGCCTTCCCGGCGTGTTCCCGCCGTTGGCGAAGTCCGATTTCCTCGCCGCCGATCCCAAGCGCGCCATCGGCATCGTCATGCACGGTTTCAACGGCAAGGTCACGGTCAACGGCCAGCAGTACGACTCGGTAATGCCACCGATGACCCAGCTCAGCGACGATGAAGTCGCCAACATCGTGACCTACGTGCTCAACAGCTGGGGCAATCCAGGTGGCCAGATCAGCACCGATGACGTGACCAAGGCGCGAGCCGCAAGCCAGCCGGCCGAGGGTCACTGACGGATGCGCGGATGGGTGCTCGCACTGGCGTTGGCACCCTCACTCGCTGCGGCCGCCGACGATTTCGTTCGATTGCCGGGCGGCGAGTTCCGCAGCACGCTCAAGTACGAGGACACCGGCGGCAAGGTTAACTTGCCGCCGTTCCTGTTGATGAAAAAACCGGTCACGAACGCCGAGTTCCTCGCTTTCGTGCAGGCCCATCCGCAATGGCAGCGCGGCCAGGTTTCGCCGGTGTTCGCCGAGTCGCGCTACCTGCAGCACTGGGCCGGGCCACTGGAACTCGGCGGTGGCGCCAAGCCGGCGCAGCCGGTGGTCAACGTCAGCTGGTTCGCCGCATCGGCCTTTTGCGAAGCCCAGGGCACGCGCCTGCCAACTTGGAACGAATGGGAATACACCGCCGCCGCCGATGCGACTCGGCGCGACGCTCGCAGCGATCCGGCCTGGCGCGAAGCGATCTTGGGCTGGTATGCGCGGCCCTCCAACCAAGCACTCACAAACGTCGGCCAGTCACTTCCCAATGCTTACGGCATTTACGATCTGAATGATTTGGTCTGGGAATGGGTGGACGATTTTTCCGGCATGCTTGTCTCCGGGGACAGTCGCAACCAGCAGGATCCGGATCGGTTGAAATTCTGCGGCGCCGGCGCGCTGGCCGTAGATGATCGCGACAACTATGCGGTGTTGATGCGGGTGGCGATGCTGTCTTCGCTTGAAGCCGATGACACCACCAGCAACCTGGGTTTTCGTTGTGCCATGGATATTCCGGAGAAAGCGCGATGATTCGAACTCTCGCTTTAACGATCGCGCTGCTGTCGGCGGCAGACGCGCTCGCGACCGACGCGGTACCGCAGGGCGCGAGCGGCGCGAGCGCGTCCGCAAAGACGACCGCAGCGCCATTACCCGTCGATTCAATTCTGCAATTGAAAGATAGCTTCACGACGCAGGACGGCCGCGCCTTCACGCTTGCCGAACGGCGCGGCAAACCGCAGCTGGTGGCGATGTTCTACAGCTCCTGCAAGTACATGTGCCCGCTGCTGGTCGACAGCGCCCGTGGCGTGGACCACGCACTTACGCCCAGCGAACGCGCGCGCATGAACGTGTTGTTCGTCAGTATCGACCCGGCCCGCGATACGCCGCCAGTGCTGGCAGCGTTGGCGGCCAAGCGCAAGCTTGACCTGTCGCGATGGACACTGGCGCGCACTGACGATGCTTCCGTGCGCAAGCTGGCGGCCCTGCTCGGTGTTCGTTATCGGAAACTGGCCGACGGCGACTTCAATCACACCAGCGCGCTGGTGCTGCTCGATGCCGATGGCCGGATCCTGGCACGCACCGAGAAGATGGGCGCGACGCCAGATCCGGAATTCATGAAGGCCGTCAAAGCCGCGCTGATGTAGGAACGTCAGTAAACGTATTCGACGCTGACCCAGGTCTTGGTGACGTCGGCGCCGACATCCTTGTGGCTGTAGTCAGCGAGCTTGGCCAGCGCGGTCCAATGCGGCGCGAACGCCCAAGCCAGTGAAGCGTCCCATTCCTGCCCATAGTGGATCGAGGCATGATCGGAACGGAAATCGTGCCAGGCCACCGTCGCCGTGAGTTTGCCGAACTTGCGGTTCCAGCCAAGGTAATTGTCCTGCAGACCATTGACCGGCGTGGTCAGGAAACGATCGGCCCAACCATCGAAAGCATGCAAGGTCGCGAGCGGTGTCTGGAAGGCGTAGTGGCCGTCGCCGCCCAGCACTTCGTGGCCGGCCTTGAAAGTATTGCCGTGGCAGGTCACGCCGCCTTCGAGCAGGTAATAGTCGGCGCCGATCAAGGCGCTGCCGTTGGCGTAACTGTCCTGGCGGGCGAATTCGGCAGCGAACTGCCAGCCGATCGCGTCCGCCGCATCATGCTTGGCAACATAGCGCAGACCGAGATCGCGGTGCGAGGTGGTCGGCAAGGTCTGGTTGTCGATGAAATATCCGTAGCCGGTCAGCGTGCCCGGACCAACGGCATGCGCCAGGCTCAACAGATGCGCGTCGAGATTCCAACGAGCGAGATTGCGGTTGGGATTGTCATCGCCATTCACCCGCTGCACGCGATCGAGGTAGCTGTAACGAAGCGTCAATCCATTGCCGAACTTGTGCTGGACATCCAGCGCGTCGAAGGTCTGTTCGTTCTGGCGCCAACCGGAATTGCCGATGAAACGCTGGTTGTCGTACTGCAAGCGCTGGCGCCCGAAGGTTACGCGGGTGGCATCGCTCGGCTGGTAGTTCGCGTAGAGCTGGTTGAGCTCGGTGTTGTCGGGATCGACCACGCTCGGATAGGCGTTCTGGCCATTGGCGGTGCTGTTGAAATGCTCGCTGCCCAAGTGTTGGGTGCCTTCGAATTCGACCACACCGCTCCAACCCGAATGCACGGCTGTCTTGTAGCCAAGGCGGGCGCGCAAGGTAGTGGCGGTGGCGTCCCTGGCGAAAGCATCGTCGTTGACTTGTTCGTTACGCAGCCTGGCTTCGAAAATAAGCTTTCCCTTGGCGGGGGCGGTATCCGCCGCCTGTACAGACAGCGGCAGCGCCGCCAATACGGCCAGGAAAATCAGGGTCCGGTTGCTCATGTCACATCTCCGTAGGGAACTGTTGCCATTTTAATGGCGCGGTTCAAGCGGCAGCCTGACATGGATCAACCCGACCGATACTTGCGGCCTATGGGACAATGCCCCATGCCTTCACACGCGCCCACCAACGAAGCAGTTTTTGCTGCCGCACTCGCCGCCTTGCGCCGTGGCGAAGCTATCGGCTTGCCCACCGAAACCGTCTACGGGCTGGCTGCCGATGCCAGCAATGCCGAGGCGGTGCGGAAGATCTTCACTCTGAAGGGCCGGCCGGCCGACCATCCGCTGATCGTCCATATCGCCGATGCCTCGCAACTTGCGCAGTGGGCGCGTTCAACTCCGGAATCGGCGCAGCGACTGGCCAACGCATTCTGGCCGGGGCCTTTGACGCTCATCCTGAAAAAACGCGACGACGTGCCGTCGATCGTCACTGGTGGCCAGGACAGCATCGGCCTGCGTTGCCCGGCGCACCCCGTCGCACTCGAGTTATTGCGCGCCTTCGGTGGCGGGCTCGCTGCACCTTCGGCGAATCGCTTCGGTCACGTCAGCCCGACCACGGCGCAGCACGTGCGCGACGAATTCGGCGCCGCCGTGCCGATCGTGCTCGACGGTGGCGATTGCGAGGTCGGCATCGAAAGCACGATCGTGGATTTGTCTGGCGTCGTGCCGCGAATCCTGCGCCCGGGGCGAATTTCCTGTGCCGAACTCGAAGCGGTGATCGGCCACGTCGAAACAAGCGCAGGCTACGACAGTCCCCGCGCATCGGGCATGTTGGAGAAACATTACGCGCCGCGCACCGCGCTGCAGTTGCTGTCACGCGCGCAAGCCGTCGCCACGGCGCGCGAACAAGGCGCACTTGGCAAGCACGTGGTGGTGCTCGCACTCGCCACGCAGCCGGCCGGATGTGAAGGCATCGCCCTGCCCGCCGATCCCGCGGGCTACGCACATGGCTTGTATGCCTGTCTACGCGAACTCGATGCTCGCCACGCGCACTTGATCGTGGTCGAACGCCCGCCCGATGACATGGCGTGGATCGCCGTGCTCGATCGCTTGCGTCGTAGCGCGGCGGGGGCCGGCCAACACGAGGACGATGCGACGTGAAGGCAAGGATTCTTCGCGTAGCTTGCTTGTCCACCTTGGCGCTGCTCGGCACGCCGCTCGCGCGGGCCGATGCACCAGCCTTCGATCGGCCCGGCATTTCTTTTTCGACCTCGGTCTTGCCCGTGGACAGCTTAGATTGGGAACAAGGTCTGCCGGATCTGGAACGCGATCACGGCAATGGCATCTGGTCGACACTGCAGAGCGCCGGGACCAATGTCCGGATCGGCCTCGGCAACGACCTGGAATTGCAACTCTCCGGCTCGCCCTGGAACCGTCTCGACCAGCACGACGCGGTCTCGTCGCAGCGTCTGAGTGGCGCGGGCGATACCCGGATCTCGTTGAAGTGGGCGCCTTCGTTGACAAGCAAGGATTGGTCGCTGGCGCTGCTCGGCAGCGCGAGCTTCGACACCGGCACCGCCGCCTTCAGCAATGGCCAGCAAGTGTATTCATTGGGCGTGACGGTAGCGCGCGACCTCGGTGGCGATCGTTCGCTGGCGGCCTACGCGAACGTGGATCACAGCGGCGGCGCGGATATCTGGACCTTGTCGGCGAACTATGGCTTTCCACTCGGCGGTAATTTCGCTGGCTACGTGGAAGCTGGTCGCAGTTTCGGCACCGGTGCGCCGGCGTCCGTCGCTGGCGGCGGCGTGACCTGGCTTTTCCGCGACCGCCTTCAGCTCGATCTCTACGCGCGTTGCGGACTGACGCCAGCGAGCCCCGACCTGCAGGCCGGAGCAGGCGTATCGCTCTACTGGCCCTGATGTTTGTCCAAACGGTGCGCCAGCAACCACGGGATCAACTCAGGTTCGGCATAGGCGCGATCCCAGGCGCCGTGGTTGACGCCGTCGTACTCGCTGTAACGAACTTCGCCGCCCGCCGCGCGCATGGCGCGATTCAGCTGCCGAGCGTTTTCCGGCAATACCAGATCATCGGCGGCGCCGTGGAAAATCCACGCCGGTGTTTTGTCGATCCGCTTTGCAAAAGCGGCGGCAGGAACTTGCTCCAGCAATTCCGGGAATTGCGCGAGCAAGGCGCGATCCACGGCGGGATCGGTGACGTCGTCGTCGTTTTCAAGACGCAGGAAACTGGAAATCGGTGCCAGCGCCGCGAAGGTGTGCGGATGCGCGGCCGCCAACAACCACACGCCCTGCCCGCCCATCGATAAGCCGGTGAGATAGACGCGTTGCCGATCGCCATGAAACTCAGTGATGGATTTTTCCAGCGCCTGCATCGCTTGCGCTGCCATCGTACCGCTCCAACGCGTGTTCGGCCGCGCCTGCGGCATAACCACGATCATCGGGAAGCGCTTGCGATCGCTGCGGATGGCGCTGCCGATGCCGGTCTGCGCTTGCGCGCTGCCATCAGTGCCGCGCTCGCCGGAGCCGTGCAGGAACAGCACGACCGGCCAGGGCTTCGTTACCGTGTAATCGACCGGCACGTACACCTGGTAGCGATAGCGGACGCCATCGACGACCACGCTGCGATCAAGAAAACCGGTGTCACGCGTATGCGCGAGCACCGGACCGGCCGCCAGAGCCAACAGCGAGAGTGACAACATGGCCAGCAGCGCACGCACTACCGGCGCTCGCTTACTTCGCCGCCATCAGCGCGACGGTCATGTCGAGCATGCGGTTGGAGAAGCCCCACTCGTTGTCGTACCACGAGCAGACCTTCACCAACGTGTCGCCCATCACCTGGGTCAAGGTGCTGTCGTAGACGGAGCTGCGCGGATCGTGGTTGAAGTCGATCGACACCAACGGCTTGCTGTTGAACCCGAGGATGCCCTTGAACGCGCCCTCGCTGGCGGCCTTGATCACGGCGTCGATTTCGTCCTTGCTGGTGGCGCGCGCGGCCACGAAGGACAGGTCGACCACCGAGACATTGATGGTCGGCACGCGCATCGAGAAGCCGGTCAGCTTGCCGTTGAGTTCCGGCAACACCAGGCCGACCGCGGCGGCGGCGCCGGTCTTGGTCGGGATCTGCGACATCGTGGCGCTGCGCGCACGGCGCAAATCCGAGTGATAGACGTCGGTCAGCACCTGATCGTTGGTGTAGGCGTGGATGGTGGTCATCAGGCCGTGCACGATGCCGATTTTTTCGTGCAGCACCTTGGCCAGCGGCGCCAGGCAGTTGGTGGTGCAGGAAGCGTTCGAGATAACCGTGTAGCTGCTCTTGAGCTGGTCCTGGTTGACACCGATGACGAAGGTGCCGTCCACGTCCTTGTCGCCGGGGGCAGAGATAATGACCTTCTTCGCACCGGCAACGAGGTGCGCGCCGGCCTTGGCCTTGGAAGTGAACAGGCCGGTGCACTCGAGCACCACGTCCACGCCCAACTCACCCCAGGGCAGCTTGGCCGGATCGCGCTCGGCGCAGACCTTGATCTTGTCGCCGTTGACGACCAGAAAGCCGTCCTCGGCCGAGACCGTGCCCGGGAACTTGCCGTGGGCGGTGTCGTACTGGGTCAGGTGCGCGTTGGTCTCGGCATTGCCCAGGTCGTTGATCGCGACGATCCGGATTTCGTGGGTACGGCCGGACTCGTACAGCGCGCGGAGGATGTTGCGGCCGATGCGGCCATAACCGTTGATTGCGACCTTGATCGTCATGAAGGGCTCCGGGGGATGCGAGATTGCAGCAGAACGCTTATTTTAGCGTTGTCGACGCCCCGGCAACACCCCTCAGGAACCTACATGTCCCGGTTTTTCCGTCACCTGCTCCCGGTCTTGCTGGCGTTGGCGCCCCTGTCGGCCTTGGCCTGGGGCCAGCTCGGCCACCGGATCGTCGGCGAACTGGCCGAGCAGCAACTGCATCCGGCCGCACGCGCTGAAGTTGGGCGATTGCTGGCGGGCGAGCCCGAGCCGACCCTGGCCGGCGTTTCCTATTGGGCCGATGAGCTGCGCGACACCGACTCCGATCTCGCGCGTCAAAGTCGGCGCTGGCATTACCTGAATTTCCCGCGTGGCAACTGCAACTATGTGCCGCCGCGCGATTGCCCCGACGGCCAGTGCGTGGTCGCCGCGATCAATCGTTACTTCCTCGCACTTTCCGATCATCGCCGAGCGGATGCCGAGCGTGCCGAAGCCCTGAAGTTCCTCGTGCATTTCGTCGCCGATGTACACCAGCCGCTGCATGCCGGCTTCGGCGATGATCGCGGTGGCAACGACTACCAGCTGAATTTCGAAGGCAAGGGCATCAACCTGCACAGCCTCTGGGACGCTCGAATCCTGGGACAAGGCCACCGCGAAGCAGGCGAATACGCGCAAGCCCTGTCGCAGCTGACTCCGCTGGCCTACGATCCGACCCGCCACTCCGATCGCCCGGCCGTCGAATGGGCGGAGGAATCCTGCCGGATCGTCTCCGCGCCGGATTTCTATCCACCGAAAGGCCAGCTCGATGCCGGTTATGTGCACCGCAACCAGGCCACTGCCGAGCGCCGCTTGCGCGAAGCCGGCGCGCGCTTGGCCAACATGATCAATTACGCCCTGGATCCGAAACGAGGAGGCACGCAATGAGCACGCCGTCGGTACAGCCCTTCTTCCACGCCGACAGCAGCACCTGGACGTATCTGGTCGCCGACCCGGCGAGTGGCGACGCCCTGGTGATCGATCCGGTGCTGGATTTCGACGCCAAGTCCGGCCGCACCTCAACGAAATCGGTCCAATCGGTTCTCGATGCCGCGAACGCGCAGGGGCTCAAGCTGCGCTGGGTGCTGGAAACGCACGCGCACGCTGATCATCTTTCGGCTGGCGCCTGGCTGCGCGTACAGGCGATGGGCACGCAGCTTGGTATTGGCGAGGGCATCCGCGAGGTACAGAAGACGTTCCAACCGATCTTCAATCTCGGCGATGATTTCCCGGTCGATGGTTCGCAATTCGATCATCTGTTCAATGATGGCGAAAATTTCAGGCTTGGCCAGATCGAGTGCGAAGTGATCGCCACACCCGGCCACACCAACGACAGCGTCAGCTACAGGATTGGCGACGCACTTTTCGTCGGCGACTCGCTGTTCATGCCCGACGGCGGTACCGCCCGCTGCGATTTCCCCGGTGGCGACGCTGCGCTCCTCTATCGGTCGATCCAGCGTCTGTACGAACTACCGGAAAATACCCGTGTATTCGTCTGCCACGACTACGGCCCGGGCGGGCGGCCAGTGGCCTGCGAGACCAGCATCAGCGCAGAAAAACGCGACAATATCCACGTCCGCGACGGCGTCAGCGAACAGGACTATGTCGTGATCCGCACCACTCGCGACAAAACGTTGGCGATGCCTGCGTTGCTGCTGCCTTCTGTGCAGGTCAATATCCGCGGCGGCCAATTGCCCGCGCCCGAAGACAACGGTATTCGCTACCTGAAACTTCCGCTGGACCAACTGTGATGTCGGCATGACTTCCTCTTATCAATCGCTCGAAGCGACGCTTGCGGAGATTTCCCGCCACTGCGGCCCACGCATCATCGTTGCCGCGCCACTGGGATTGGGCAAGCCGCATCGCCTGCTGAATGTGCTCTACGATGCCGTCGCCGATGATTCCTCGCGCTCGATGCATCTGTTCACCGCGCTCTCGCTTACTCCGCCCGAACGCGGCGCAGGCATGGAACGACGCTTCCTTGAACCCTTCCTCGCACGTCATTTCGGCGAGGATTTCCCGGCACTCAAATACGTGCATGCGCAACGCCAGAATGCCTTGCCGGAAAATATCCGGGTCGAGGAGTTCTACCTGCAATCCGGCGCGATGCTCGGATCGCATCAGGCGCAGCAAGACTACACAAGCCTGAACTACACGCATGTGGCGCGCACGGTGGCGGCGCGAGGCCTCAACTTGCTGGTACAGAAGGTTGCACGCGAACCCGGCGGCTCGCGGTTGAGCATGAGCTGCAACCCGGACCTGACGTTCGATCTTCTCGATGAAATAGCATTGCTCGGAAAACAACGGCCCTTGCTGATAGCGGAAATCGATCCGAACTTGCCGTATATGGGCGGCAGCGCCTGCGTCGACGCCGACTACTTCGACATGGTGCTGGATCTGCCCGGCCCGGCGGCAAAACTCTTTGCGTTGCCGCGCGGCCCGGTCAGCGATGCTGATTACGCCATCGGCCTGTATGCCAGCGCCTTGGTCAAGGATGGCGGCACCTTGCAGATCGGCATCGGTTCGCTCTCGGAAGCGCTCTGCCACGCGCTGATTCTTCGTCACACCCGCCCGCAGCAATACAGGTTGCTGCTCGAGACCCTGCTCCCCGGTTACGCCGAAAGCGCCTTGGTGCGCGAGACCGGCGGCACCGACGCATTCGAGCTGGGGTTGTACGGCGCCAGCGAGATGGTCAACGACGGTTTCATGCGCCTCGCGCAAGCCGGCATCCTGAAGCGCCGCGTCATCGATGACATCGAAGCGATGATCCGAATCAACGCCGGCCAGGCGAATGCCGAAGACAACACGCGCATTGATCGCGAAGGTCGCTGGCTCGACGGCGGCTTTTATCTTGGCTCGCATGACCTCTATGATTGGCTGCGCGACATGCCGGAAGCGCAGAAGCGCGGCCTGGGCATGACCCGCATCTCGCACATCAATGAGCTTTACGGCGGCTTTGAAGCCCTGGAAAAAGTGCAACGCCGCGATGCCCGTTTCTTCAATACCTGCATGATGATGACGGCGCTCGGCGCGGCGACCTCCGACGCGCTTGAGGATGGACGCGTGGTCTCTGGTGTTGGCGGCCAGTACAACTTCGTCGCGATGGCGCATGCGCTGCGTGACGGCCGTTCGATGCTGATGTTCCGGGCGGTGCGCGAATCCGGTGCGCGCGTCAATTCGTCGGTGCTGTGGAACTACGGCCACACCACCATCCCGCGCCATCTGCGCGATATCGCCATCAGCGAATACGGCGTCGCTGACTTGCGTGGCGCCAGCGACAGCGAATGCGTCGAGCGCATGCTCGGGCTATGCGATGCCCGCTTTCTGCTGAACCTGATGGACGCGGCCAAACGCGCCGGAAAACTTCGGTCCGAGCTTGCCGCCCCCACAAGAACGATGGCCAACACACCTGCGCAGCTGAGCGCCAAACTGAGGCCCTATCGGCAAATGGGTCTGTTGCCGGACTATCCGTTCGGCAGTGATTTCACACTCGTAGAGCAGCGGCTGGTGCGCGCGCTGGGCTGGTTGAAATCGGCGACCGCGACGACCGGCGGAAAACTGCGAACGATTTCGTCCGCGCTGCTCGATTCAACACTCGGCGACCCGGAAGCCCTGCAGCGCATGGGCTTACTCGAGCCAAACGGACTCGGCGAAAAGCTGGAAGCGCGGCTGGTGAGCCTGGCTTTGCGAAGGACCGCTGTTTAGGCACGACCAGGGCCACTCACGGAGCCCTTCGGTACCTCTCGCTCGTGACCCTGGCCGCGCCTACAGCGCTATCCCAAACGCCGGACCGCATTCACCAACGCATCCACCGTGATGCCGAAGTGCTTGTACAGCGCATCGATCGGCGCCGAGGCGCCGAAGCAGTCGATACCGATCACCACGCCTTCGAGGCCCACGTACTTGCGCCAGAAATCCGTCACTCCAGCTTCGACCGCAACACGCTTGCGGCACGAGGACGGCAATACCGACTCACGCCATTCCGCCGACTGGCGATCGAAACGATTGCTCGATGGCATCGACACCACGCGCACCTTGATCCCTTCCGATGCCAGCTGGCGCGAGGCCTGCATCGCCAATTCCACTTCCGAACCAGTACCGATCAGGATCACATCGAATTGCCCGTCATCCGGCTCGTGCAGCACGTAGCCACCGCAGGCGATGTTGGCCAGCTGATCGCTCGAGCGCGATTGGTGCACAAGATTTTGTCGGCTGAAGATCAAACACGTGGGCCCGTCACGACGCTCCAATCCACGCTGCCATGCCGCTGCTGATTCCACCGCATCGCAAGGCCGCCAGACCTCGTTATTCGGGATGTAACGCAGCGAAGCCAGGTGCTCGACGGGCTGGTGGGTCGGGCCGTCTTCGCCGAGGCCGATCGAGTCGTGCGTGAACACGTGCACGACGTTGGCGGGGATCAGCGCCGACATACGCAAGGCATTGCGCGAATAATCCGAAAACACCAGAAAGGTCGCGTCGTAGGGGCGGAAACCGCCGTGCAAGGCGAGGCCGTTGCAGATCGCGCTCATGCCGAATTCGCGCACGCCGAAATAGATGTAGTTGGCGTTGGCGTCGTTTGAAGTAACCGACTTGCTGCCTTTCCAGAGTGTGAGGTTGGAGTGCGCAAGGTCGGCCGAGCCACCGATCAGTTCTGGCAGCAGTGGGCCGAAGGCCTCGAGCGCCATTTGCGACGCTTTGCGCGACGCGACCACCGGGCCCTCGGCCTGCAGCTTGGCAATATAGGCCTGCGCGGCGTCGGTGAAGCCTTCCGGGAGCTCGCCGTGCGAGCGGCGGGTCAATTCGGCCGCCAACTCCGGATACTGTCGGGCATAGGCATCGAAAGCGCTATTCCACTCTTCCTCGCGGACGATGCCGGTGTTGCCGGCGCGCCAGCCATCGGAAATCGCCTGCGGGATTTCGAACGGCGGATACGGCCAGTTCAGCTGCACGCGCGCGGCGGCGATTTCGTCCTTGCCCAGCGGCGCGCCGTGTGCGGATTCCTTGCCGGCCTTGTTCGGCGAACCGAAGCCAATGACGGTGCGGCAGCAGATCAAGGTCGGCTTGTGTGTTTCCGCCTGCGCGGTCTTGATCGCCTGGGCGATCTCGACCGGATCGTGGCCGTTGACCTTGCGAATCACCTGCCAGCCATAGGCTTCGAAACGCGCGGGGGTGTCGTCGGTGAACCAGCCATCAGTATTGCCGTCGATGGAAATCTTGTTGTCGTCCCAGAAACAGACCAGCTTGCCCAGACTCCAGGTGCCGGCCAGCGAGGCGACTTCGTGAGAGATGCCTTCCATCAAACAGCCGTCGCCGAGGAAAACGTAAGTGCTGTGATCAACGATCGCGTGTTCGGGGCGATTGAAGCGTTGCGCCAACAATTTTTCCGCTAGCGCCATACCCACGGCATTGGCAAGGCCTTGTCCGAGCGGGCCGGTGGTGGTCTCGACACCGGGCGTGTGCCCGTATTCGGGATGGCCGGCAGTCTTGCTATGCAATTGCCGGAAGTGCTTGAGATCGTCGATCGACAAGTCGTAACCGGACAAGTGCAACAGCGCGTATTGCAACATCGAGCCGTGGCCGTTGGAAAGAACGAAGCGGTCGCGGTTAAACCACTTCGGATTGTTCGGGTTGTGCCGCAGAAAGTCGTTCCAAAGCACCTCGGCGATATCGGCCATGCCCATCGGCATGCCCGGATGGCCGGATTTGGCTTGCTCGACGGCGTCGGCGGCAAGGAAACGGATGGCGTTCGCGAGATCGCGGCGGGTCGGCGTCATGGTCGGCTCGGGCAGGGACTGAGGTTTGAAGCGCGCTTGCCGGCAGAACCGGGTAGCCTATTCTAGCCGAGCGCCTGTGCCTCTGTTTCCCCGCTGCGTCGCGAAACCACCACCGCCGTGGCCAGATCGCCGGTCACGTTGAGCGACGTTCGGCACATATCGAGGAAAGTATTCACGCCCAGGATGATCGCTATGCCTTCGGGCTTGAGCCCGATGATCCCGCAGATCATGGCGATCACCGGCAGGGATCCGGACGGGATGCCAGCCGTGCCGATGCCGCCGAGGATGCACAGGCCCAGTACCATCACTTGGTGGGGAAGGTCCAGGTGCTGTCCGAACACCTGCGCGAGGAACAGCACGGTCACGCCCTCGAACAACGCGGTGCCATGGTGGTTGGCGGATGCGCCGACGGTCAGCACGAAGCGCGAAACCTTGCGCGGGAGTTTCAGGTTTTCCTCGGCAACGCGCAGTGTCACGGGAAGCGTTGCGGAGGACGAGGCGGTCGCGAAGGCGGTCAGGCTGGCTTCCTGGCAGCCGCGGAAGAACTCGCGCGGCGACATGCCGCCCATGAACTTCACCCACAGTGGCAGCACCACGAACATGTGCAGGGATAGCGCCAGCAGGACGGTGACTACGAAGTAGCTCAGGCCCTTGATCACATCCCAGCCCAAGGTCGCGCACAGGGTGAAGGTGAAGCAGGCCACTGCATACGGGGCGAGCTTGATGATCATGCCGATCAGCTTCATGCAGACTTCGAACAGGCCCTGCAGCATCTGTTTGAACGCCGCCGTTGCCGGAGTCGGCGTCATTACCAGGCCGATGCCGAACATAAGCGCGAAGAACACCACGCCCAACTTCTGCTTGTCGTCGGTGGCCGCGGCGATGACGTTGTGCGGAACGATATTGATCAGCAGTGTCACGAAATCCAGCTCCTGACCCTTGCTGGCTATGTCGATGGCCTTGCTGGCGTATTGCGCCATCGCCTGGTTCACCAGTGCCGGATCCATGTGCAGTCCCGGCTGGATCAGATTGACCATAAGCAGGCCGATCGCCACCGCGATGCCGGTCACCACGGCGGTGTAGGTCAGCGTTTTCCAACCCAGCCGGCCCAGGCTGGCGATATCGCCCAGTTCAGCCACGCCCAGTACCAGGGCCGAGAACATCAGCGGGATCACCAGCATGAACAGCAGGTTGAGGAAGATCTGCCCGAACGGCTTGGCGATGTAGCTCGTCACCGCCGTGACGAAGGGCGATTGGTCGAGGCCGTAGTGGTTGACCAGCAGGCCCAGCAATCCGCCGAGCATGAAGCCGATCAATACCTTGAGGTGCAATGGCAGGCCGGCTTGTGCGGACGTACTGATAGGGCGGCTCATTCGACTCTCCAGGTTCAGGACTTCGCCAATAGTTCGTCTAGCGTTTGCGGCTTTCCAATCAGGTAGCCTTGCGCGTAGTCGCAGTCGAGCCGACGCAGCACGTCGAGCATCGCATCGGTCTCGACGCCTTCGACGACAATCTCCGCGCCGATCGCCTTGCCCATGCGCACGATCGCCTCGACGATCGCCATCGAGCGCGGATCACCGAGCATGCTGCGGGTAAACGACTGGTCCACCTTGAGCGTGTCAAAAGCAAGTCGGTACAAATGAGTGAGGTTCGAATAACCAGTTCCGAAATCGTCCAGCGCCACCTTGATCCCATGCTGATGGCACAACGCGATGAGTGTGGCGACGCTATCGTAGTCCAGCGCTTGGCTTTCGGTGATCTCAACCTTCAGGCTACCCCGTGGCAGGCCGGCAGCATCGACACGGGCGACGATGCGCTCGATAAGCCCCGAATGGCCCAACTGTCGCGCTGATACGTTTACTGCTATGAACAATTCATTGCCTGCGCCAATTCTGGCCAGTCTTTGCACGGCACGGCACGCCGTATCGAAGACGTACTCGCCAATCGGAACGATCAGTGAGGTTTCTTCCGCGAGCGCCACGAATTCCATCGGTGAAATTGGGCCGCGCTCGGGATGTGTCCAGCGAACAAGCGCCTCATAGCCAGCAATCCTGCCGCTCGCGACATGCAGCAAAGGCTGGTAGCGGACATCCAGATCATCATTGTTCAGCGCTTCGCGCAAATGCGTTTCCAGCCGGATCTTGCCGATGCCGACCTGTTCGGAGGGCGTGTCAGCCGCATCCAGGGCACGATGATCCTTGCCCTGCATTGCAGCCAGCGCACCTCGATAGCGCTTGAGTTGGCCTTCCATCAGCGAGCGGATGATCGGATCGGTCTTGGCCAGGCGCTCGGCGATTTGCTCCCGATCGATCGGAATCAGCACGCACTCGTTGACTGCAGTCGCGGTCGCGGTTCGCGGCGCATCATCGATCACTGCCATCTCACCGAGCAGGTCACCTTCGCCGAGTCGGCTAAGGACGATACGCCGGCCTTTTTGTCGCAGGCTCACCTCGATTTCGCCGACTTCAATCAGGAAGGCGGTCGTCGGGGGATCACCTTCCAGGAATAGCGCCTGTCCTGGGGCGAGATGTATGCGCAAGGACGTCATGTGGGTATCCCGAATATGGCGGATGATCCTGCCCCCGGAAAGTCACAGGGCCGCGACTGCGGCCCTGTGCTCTACAACGGTTATCGCCACACTCAGCGCTTGGGCACCTGCAGAATGCGCGGCGTAATGAACATCAGCAACTCGGCCTTCGAATGGGACTTGCCGTTCTTCTTGAACAGGTTCCCGAGCACGGGCAAGTCGCGCAACCACGGCAGGCCGGAAATATCCTGGCGTTCGCGGAATTCATAGACGCCGCCGATCACGACCGTGGCGCCGCTATCCACCAACACGGCCGTGGTGATGGCACGCTTGGTCAGGGAAGGGACGCCGTTGAAGAACGACTTGACGTCATCCTTCTTGAGGTTGATGGCCAGGAAGACACGGCCATCCTGGGTGATGGTCGGAGTCACCTTGAGTTCGAGGGTCGCGTCCTTGAACGCCGGAGCCGAAATTGCCTGCCCGCCACCTGTGCTCGAACCGGAGCTGGTGGAGGGCGTCACATAACCAATTTCGTCGCCCTGGGTAATCGTGGCTTCACGCTGGTTGCTGGTGATCACCCGGGGATTTGAAATCACTTCGCCCCGGCCCTCTTGCTCTAGCGCCGACAGCTCCAGTTCCAGATTGGAAGACGGCTTCAGGATACTGAAATTGAAGGCGCCGCCGCCACTGACCGGCAGGCTGAGATTGAAGCCATTGGTCGTGGTGGTGTCGCCACTATGGCTGGTATCGGTATTCGAGAAGCCGAACTTTGCGCCCAGGTCGCGCGAGAAAGAATCATCAGCGATAACCACGCGGGCTTCGATCAGCACCTGATCCACTGGACGATCCAGCGTCTCAAGCAGCTTCTTGATCTCCTCGACTTTCTTCGGGATGTCCACCACCAGCAAGGTATTGGTGCGATCGTCGGCGATCACGCTGCCGCGCGGTGACAGGAAACCGCGCTGCTGCCCGCCGCCAGAACCACCGCTTGCACCAGCACCGCCGCCGCCGCCGCCCAGCAAGCTGGCCAAGGCGGTGGCATTGGCATAACTGATCGGGATGTACTCAGAAACCACTTCTGCGGAGTTTTCCAGATTGATCCGAGCCTGGTTGACCGCCAGCTCGTAGCTGGACAACTCGGCCTGCGGTGCAACCCAGACCACATTGCCGTCGCGACGTTTGTCCAGGCCCTTGGCGCGCAGGACGATGTCCATGGCCTGATCCCAAGGCACATTGATCAGGCGAAGCGTCACGCTGCCACCCACAGTATCTGCAACCACCAAGTTAAGACCGGATTCCTCGGCCATCAGCTGAAGCACGGTACGGACTGGCACATCCTGGAAGTTGAAGGTGACTGGCTTGCCGGTATAGCGCTGGGCACCGCCGACTTCGATCACTGCACCCGCCGCCTGGATTACGGCGGCGCTGTGCTTTGGCGAAACCTCAAGTACGTATTCGTTGCCGGTCTGGTATGCCGAACTTTCATAGGCACCACTGGTGTTGATCACCAGGCGCGTACTGCCAGCGTTGGCGCGCGGTTCGATGCTGGCCACCGGAGTCGCGAAATCGGTGACATCGAGCCGGCGCCGCAGGTTTTCCGGAAGCTGGGCATTGCTGACGTCGATGATGATCTTGTCGCCCTCAGTGCGCATATCCGCTGAGGCGCCGTCGTGGTCGAAGCGAAGGATCAGCCGGCCGGCGCCACCGTCGCCACGTCGGAAGTCGATATTGGCCAGATTGAGGGTTGAAGGCGCACGCTTGATGGGGTCGGCGCTATTGACCATGATGCTGTTGGCCGTCGCCGCCGCACCGGCATCCACCGTGAGCACCAGCAGATTTCCAGCGCTGCGGGTCGTGTAACCAGCAGGGCGGAGCAGGTCGACTACAACACGGGTTCGGCCTCCCGCTTCTGCGGCTGAGACCGAAGAAGTTGCACCGCTGCCTACCGTCACTTTCCGGGCGCTGAGCCCATTACTGGTGTTGGGTAGATCAAGCGCGATGCGCGGCGGGCTGTCGGTCGTGAAGGCCTGCACCGCACCAACCGGGCCGGAAAACTGCAAGGTGATGTCCACCTTGCCGCCAGGCGCGGCCGCATAACGGATATCCTGCAGGACATTCGCTGCAGACGCAGCCCCACCGGCCGCCATCAGGCACAGTGCTATTGTTGCGGTTCGCAGGGCCTGCAAGATGCCCTTGGCTTCGCCGGTCTGATTCATTGCGGTCATCATGCTATCCCCCAATCATTTGTCTTCAAGGGCCATCTTGGCTTGGCGTTCCAGCCAGCCGCCCGCCCCGTCTGGTACCAGTTCCACTATTTCGATGTGATCTTCGGACACTGCTGTGACTTTACCGTCGTTCTGGCCAACATAGTTGCCGGGACGTACGCGGTAGGTAACCTTGTCAGGAGCAAGCACCAAGGCCACAAGTCCCGGGCCACTGCCGATGCTGCCAACCAAGTTCAGACTGTCCAAGGGGTACGCTTCGAGAACTTCCTTGCGCCGATCCTTGTCCGGCCGTAGTCCGCCACCGGAATTGCGATCCGGTTCGGGTACCGAGAAAGGATCTCGCAGGCCAACCCCCGAATACTGGAAGCTCTCGAACTGTTTCATGATCGGCAACGGATCCAACGGCGGCGCCGGCCGGGCCTTGACCTCTTGAACCCAGGCTTCGACTTCCTTGGTGCCGCCAGTGCATGCAGCCAGTACGCACGAAAGAACGAGCAGGAACAAATACCGGCGGGTCATGCGGATATTGACGTGGGTAACCATCATTTGCCACCTCCCGTCGCCGCTGCCGCCGTTTCTGCAGCTTCCTCTTCGTCGAGATAACGATAGGTCTTGACGGTTCCCTGCAGCACCAGCTGGCCAGGCTTACCGGCCCGGGGAGTCAGTGAAATATCATGCATCGTCATGATCACCACCCGTGGCAACGAGGCCACGCCGCTCACGAACGCGCCGAACTGGTGATAGGTACCCACCATGCGCAAGGCAATCGGTTTTTCGGCGTAGAACTCCTTGGGAGTTTCAGCGCCGGGCTGGAACAGTTCGTTAGTGATTCCGGTAGCCAACGCGGTTTGGGATATGTCGACGATAAGATCCGGCATTTCGTTCTTGCTCGGGAGCTGGCGCAGCATCTGCTGCAGCATCAGTTCCATCTGGGCCAGCTGCTGCTTGAGCGGCTCGAGATTGGCGGCGCGCCCCTGTTTGTCCTGGAATTCGGCGCGCAAGGACTGCTCCTTGGATTCCAGGGCGGCCAGGATGTCGCGACGGTCACTGACGAACATCCACCAAGACATGCCGATGATGAACAGGGCGAGGACGACGCAGGCCACGGCCTTGATCGGCAACGGCCAGCCACCCGGGTTGTTCATGTCGACCTTGCTGAGGTCTACCTTGGTGCTCATGGCGTTGCTCCCGGGCTGGAGCCGTCAGCGGCGGGTTCGGCGTTCGGGTTCTTGAGCGTGACCTTGAGATTGAATTCGTAGGGCAGGCCCTTCTCGCCGCCGCGCGCCTCGATGATCGACAGGTCAGGGTTGGTCATCCAGCCCGATGCTTCGAGGTTGCGCATGTAAGTACTGACCCGGGCATTGGACTGGGCGCGGCCCTGGATGGTGAGGTCCGTACCGTTCTGCTGGACCGACATGATCTGGGTGCCATCGGTGATCGTGCGCGCCATTTCGTCGAACAGATGCACCATCTGCGAGCGGCTGGCCTGCAACTCCTCAATCACCTGCTTGCGCCGGAGCAGTCGCTCCTTCTTTTTGTCGAGCGCGGCAATCTCCTGAATCTGCGCATCCAACTGGGTGATCTGGTTTTGCAGATAGGTATTGCGTTCGTTCTGGGTGTCGATCTTGGCGTTGTAGTACAAGACGATGACCAGACTGATCAGCGCAGCCATGATGGCAGCGAGGCCGAGCATGGAGTAGAACTCCTGCAGCCGCTGTTTGCGACGCTCGGCGCGCCACGGCAATAGGTTGATTCTGGCCATCAGTCGAAGCTCCTCAGAGCCAAGCCACAGGCGATCATCAGCGCCGGCGCATCCTGAGCCAGGGCATGCGCCTGGACACGCGGGCCGAGCGCCATGTTGGCGAGCGGGTTGGCGATGACGGTGGGCACGCCGATCTGTTCCTCAACCTGGCTGGCGACACCGGCGATGGAAGCGCAGCCACCTGCGAGGACTACCTGGTCAACCCGATTGAAATCACTACCGGCATAGAAGAACTGGAGCAAGCGGCTGACCTGCTGAACCATGGCTTCCTTGAACGGCTCCAGCACCTCGACTTCGTAGCTTTCCGGCAATCCACCCTGGCGTTTCGCCTGCCCGGCCTCTTCGTAGCTCAGTCCGTAGCGGCGCATGACCTCGTCGGTCAATTGCTTGCCGCCGAAAACCTGCTCACGAGTGTAGATGGTGCGCTGCGCGCGCAGTACGTTCAGCGTGGTCATGGTGGCACCGATGTCGACCAGGGCAACCAGCGCATCGCGCGGCACCGACAGTTGGTCGGCCACCAGCTTGAAGGCATTTTCCATGGCGAATGCTTCGACATCGATCACTTTCGCGGTCAGGCCGCCCAGCTCCAGCGCAGACTGGCGCAAGTCGACATTCTCGGTACGCGAGGCCGCGAGCATCACCTGGATCATCTCGGGGTTGTTCGGCACTTGCCCGAGCACTTCAAAATCGAGGCTGACTTCCTCGATCGGGTAAGGAATGTAGTTGGAGGCTTCAAGCTGGACTTGGTCTTCCATGGCCTCGGTGTCCAAGTCGCCCGGCATCGGGATCACCTTGGTAATTACCGATGAGCCGGCCACGGCGGCAGCACCATGCCTGGCCTTGGTTCCGGATCGGCTGACGGCGCGCTTGATCGCCTCGCCCACGGCCTCGACCTCGACGATGTTCTTTTCCACCACAGCGTTTGGCGGCAGCGGTTCGACGGCATAGTGCTCGACCCGATAACGGCCTCCGCTTTCGGTCAACTGAAGCAGCTTGACCGCCGTGGAACTGATGTCCACCCCGACCAGCGGTGTCTTGGTAGTTCCGAAAAGACCCACGTTTCTCCCCTTGCCACGGGCGCTTACACGCTATTCGTGCGCCGTTACATTAATAACGAAATTTTCCGAAATGGCAATGCCCCCCCGGATTTTTTTGGTCCGGACCCCGCCAAAGGACCCTTCGATGACCCGGAGGACCGCATCAAACCTCACTTTGGACCCGTGATCACCGTCCCCGTTCTATACTCCGCCTCCCTTCCGAAGTAAACGAGCAGAGGCCCTGGATGGCCGTTCTCCGCCCTTGGCTGCGCCGATTGGCCAAGCTGACGCTGGCTTGCCTGACGCTTGGCCTGGTGGCACTGGGCTCGGCCTATTGGTATTTTTCTTCACGACTGCCCGATGTCGAGCAGCTTAAGCACGTAGAGCTGCAGGTCCCACTGACCATCTACTCCCGGGATGGAAAGCTCATCGCATTGATTGGTGAGACACGCCGATATCCAGTCAAGGTGGCGAATATCCCCTTGCCCGTGAGGCAGGCCTTCATCGCGATCGAGGATGCCCGCTTCTACCACCACCATGGCCTGGACTGGCGCGGCATAACCCGGGCGATCTGGCTGATCGCCACTACCAACAATCAGCGTGTCCCTGGTGGCAGCACCATCACCCAGCAGGTAGCACGGAACTTCTACCTGAGCACCGAATACAGCTTCAACCGCAAATTCATGGAGATGTTCCTCGCGCTCAAGATGGAGCGGGAACTGACCAAGGACGAGATCCTCGAGCTCTACCTCAACAAGATATTCTTCGGCAACCGCGCTTACGGCGTGGCCGCCGCGGCTGAGTTCTACTACGGCAAGAAACTCGACCAGCTGACCCTGGGCGAAGCAGCATCATTGGCAGCCATCCCGAAATTCCCTTCCAGCGCCAATCCGATCAGCAATCCCGCGCGCGCCCTGAAACGACGCAACTATGTCCTGCAGCGAATGCAGGAGGTCGACTTCATCGATGCCGATCAGGCCCGTCGCGCCCAGGCCGAACCGATGCACGCCAAGCCGCACGAGCCGGCGATCGAGATCGAAGCGCCCTTTCTGGCCGAGATGGTTCGCCAGAGCATGGCGGAGCGCTACGGGGAATCTTCTGAAACCAGCGGCCTGCAGGTCTACACGACCGTGCTCAGCCAAGATCAGCAAGCCGCCGACCTGGCCGTTCGCAATGGCTTGATCATTTACGACCGGCGCCACGGCTGGCGGGGCGCGGAAGCGCATGTGGAGCTGGCGCCGGCGGCAACCGATGCAGACGTACGCAAGCGGTTGACGGGTTATTCCACGGTGGCCGGCATGTCGGCAGCGTTGGTAATGACGGTTGACGCAGGCGGCGCCCATCTAATCCAGGCCGATGGCAGCACCGTCCTGCTGGATGCCAAGTCATGCGAATGGACCACAAAGACGCCGCAAGCCTTGCTCAAACGTGGAGATATCGCGCGCGTCCTGCCCTTGGCAAAAGGCAAGTTCGAACTGGGCCAGATTCCGAAAGCCGAGGCAGCCCTGGTCTCGTTGCAGCCAGAAAATGGTGCACTCCGGGCCTTGGTCGGCGGCATGAGTTTCGGCCGCAGCAAGTTCAACCGCGTGACCCAAGCGAGGCGCCAACCGGGATCGAGTTTCAAGCCCTTCCTGTATTCGGCCGCCTTCGAGCACGGCTATACGCCAGCCAGCATCGTGCTCGATGCTCCCGTGGTGTTCCAGGATCGGGTCGGGCACATCTGGAAGCCGCAGAACGACAAGGGCGACTTCGTTGGCCCGATCCGCTTGCGCGAAGCCCTGGTGCAGTCGCGCAACCTGGTCTCGGTGCGCCTGCTTGATGCGATCGGGGTGGATTTCGCCCGCAAATACATCACCCAGTTTGGTTTCAGCCTCGACAGCCTGCCCGCCAACCTGTCGATGTCGCTGGGCAGCGCATCGCTGACGCCAATGTCGGTGGCGCGCGGTTACACCGTGTTCGCCAACGGCGGCTTCCTGGTTGAACCGAACTTCATCGATCGCATCGTCGACCGCCGTGGCGTGGTTATCGCCCGGCCGCACCCGCCACGGGCCTGCCGGGATTGCCCGCAACGCCTCAGCAGCGAAGCCAGCGCCGGCACCGTTGTGGACGACTTCGATTTCAGCCGTTCAGGGCCTGCAGTCGCCAAGGCGCCGGACCCATCGCGCCAGATCGGCCCCCCGGCGGAAGTTCTGGCGCCACACGCCATCGATGAGCGCACGGCTTTCCTGGCCCGGTCTTTGATGCTCGATGTGGTCCTGCGCGGGACTGCCACTGCCGCAAAGGTTCTGAATCGCGCCGATATTGGCGGCAAGACCGGCTCAACCAATGACCACCGCGACGCCTGGTTCTCGGGTTTCGGCGGCGATCTGGTGACCACGGTCTGGGTCGGCAAAGATGATTTCAGTTCGCTCGGCTACAAGGAATACGGCGGCAAGGCGGCGCTGCCGATCTGGATCGACTACATGCGCGTCGCGCTGACGGGCATACCGATCAACGACGCCACGCCACCGGCCGGGATCGTGATCGCGCGGATCAATCCAGGCACCGGCGGATTGGTTCCTGACGGCACCCCGGGATCGATCCCGGAGTTCTTCAAGTCAGAGGACTATCAACGCCTGACGTCAGGCGGTTACCAGCCGCAGGACACGACCGAACCCGAGAGCGAAAAGACCTTCGACATCTTCTAGGGCCACGCTGGAAATTGTCAGCGACGAAATTGCAAGCCGTCCCTACGGCCTGCGTCATCCGCTTGCGAGAAATTGCTTCAGCGCCCGGCGATCGGCGTGTAGTCGCGCGCGGCGGCGCCGGTGTAGAGCTGGCGCGGCCGGCCGATCTTGTTTTCCGGATCGTTCTGCTGTTCGAGCCAGTGCGAGACCCAGCCGGCGGTGCGGGCGATGGCGAACATCACGGTGAACATCTCGGCCGGGATGTTGAGCGCCTTGTAGATGATGCCGGAGTAGAAATCGACGTTCGGATAGAGCTTGCGGGCGATGAAGTACTCGTCCTTGAGCGCGGCTTCTTCCAGGCGCATTGCCACTTCCAGCAAGGGATCGTTGACGCCGAGTTCGGCCAGCACCTGGTGGCACATCTCGCGGATGATCTTGGCGCGCGGATCGAAGTTCTTGTAGACGCGATGGCCGAAACCCATCAGGCGGAAGCCGGAGTTCTTGTCCTTGGCCTTGTCGATGGCGCTGCCGACGTTTTCCGGGCGGCCGATCTCGTTGAGCATCTGCAACACGGCCTCATTGGCACCGCCATGCGCCGGGCCCCAAAGCGCGGCGACGCCAGCAGCGACGCAGGCGTAGGGATTGGCGCCGGTGGAACCGACCAGGCGCACGGTTGAGGTCGAAGCATTCTGTTCGTGATCGGCGTGCAGGATGAACAGCAAGTCCAGCGCCTTGGCGGCAACCGGACTGAGCATCAGCGGCTCGCTCGGCACTTCGAACATCATGTGCAGGAAGCGATCGACATACTCGATGTTGTTGCGCGGATAGCGGATCGGCCAGCCGATGGAATAGCGATGGCAGGCGGCGGCGATGGTCGGCACTTTTGCCAGCAGGCGGATCGCGGCCAGGCGACGCTGCTCGGGATCTTCGAGATCGAGGTCGCCGTGGTAGAACGCCGCCAGCGAACCGAGCATGCCGGTCATCATCGCCATCGGATGGGCGTCGTGGCGGAAGCCGTACAGGAAGGTGCGGAAGGCCTCGTGCATCATCGTGTGATGCGTGACCTCGTGCTCGAACGTCGAGTACTGGTTCGCACTCGGCAGCTCGCCATTCATCAGCAAATAGCTGACTTCCAGGAAGTTCGAATGTTTGGCGAGCTGCTCGATCGGGTAGCCCCGGTACATCAGAACGCCGGCGTCACCATCGATGTAGGTGATGGCGCTGCGGCAGCTGGCCGTGGACATGAAACCCGGGTCGTAGGTGAAGTGCCCGGTTTCCTTGTACAGCTTGCTGATGTCTACGCAGGACGGACCGATCGTGCCGGAGTGGATGGCCAGTTCAACTGACTTGTCGTCTGCGGTGAGGATGACGGGCTTGTTCTCGGTCACGCGGGCTCCTGGGAAACGGGCGGCGGCGCCGGATCCAGGGGTCGCCGCGTAGAACTGGTCAGGCCGGCGCCCGAACGTGATTACCAGATTTACTTGGTGTAACGCTTCTTGAACTTGTCGATGCGGCCGCTGGTGTCGATGAGCTTCTGCTTGCCGGTGTAGAACGGGTGTGAAGCGGAGGAAATTTCCACTTTCACCAACGGGTATTCCTCGCCATCCTCCCACTTGATCCTGTCCTTGCTGGTCAGCGTGGAACGGGTCAGGAAGGAAAAATTGGAGGTGACGTCCTGGAACACCACTGGGTTGTACTTGGGATGGATGTCGGCCTTCATGGGTAACTCCGCCGCTGAATCGTAGGAAAGACCACCATTTTAGCCTTCGGGAGCGACCCGGCGCAAGCCAATCGACGCCCCCGATCAGGCGCCGGCAAAACGGGCCGCGCTGCCGACCCAGCGTGCGACCAGAAGATCAGCCAGTTCAGGCGACTTGGCCAGCAGGGCATCGGAGCTTCGTTGTACGACCGGGAGCAGGTTGGCGTCGCGGATCAGGTCGGCGACCCGAAAGCCGGCCAGGCCGGTCTGGCGGGTGCCGAGCAGCTCGCCCGGGCCACGCAATTCCAGGTCTTTTTCAGCGATCAGGAAGCCATCGGTGGTTTGCCGCAGTACTTCCAGCCGGGCCCGCGCCATCTGGGAAAGTGGCGACCGATAGAGCAGTACGCAGCTTGCCGCCTGGGCGCCGCGCCCGACCCGACCACGCAACTGATGCAGTTGCGCCAGGCCCAGGCGCTCGCTGTTCTCGATCACCATCAGGCTGGCATTGGCCACATCCACGCCGACCTCGATCACGGTCGTGGCCACCAGCAGTTGCAAATCCCCGGCTTTGAATCGCGCCATCACCGCCTGCTTTTCCGACGACTTGAGCCGCCCATGCAGCAGCCCGATTCGAAGTTCCGGCAAGGTCGTGGCGAGCAGTTCGTGGGTGCTTTGTGCGGCCTGCGCCTCAATCAGGTCGCTGTCCTCGATCAGCGGGCAGACCCAATACGCCTGCCGCCCCTGGGCGCAGGCAACGCGGATGCGTTCGATGACCTCGCCACGCCGTTCCGCGCTGACCGCCACGGTCGCCACTGGCGTTCGCCCGGGCGGCAACTCATCGATCACTGAGACATCCAGGTCCGCGTAGGCCGACATTGCCAAGGTGCGCGGAATGGGCGTGGCGGTCATCACCAGCTGATGCGGGACCTTGCTGCCGGCCAGCCCCTTGTCGCGCAAGGCAAGCCGTTGATGAACACCGAACCGGTGTTGCTCGTCGACGATGCATAGGGCCAAATCCTTGAAAGTCACGGCCTCCTGCATCAACGCGTGGGTGCCAATGATGACGGCCGACTGTCCTGAAGCGATACCGGCCAGCGCTGCGGCACGGGCCTTGCCGGTGACTTTGCCGGCCAGCCATGCAACCGGCACGCCGATCGGCTCCAGCCAGGCGAGAAAGCTGGCCAGATGCTGCTCGGCCAGCAATTCGGTCGGCGCCATCAGGGCCACCTGTTTGCCGGCTTCAACCGCCCGCAATGCCACCAGCGCCGCCACGACCGTCTTGCCGGAACCGACATCGCCCTGGACGAGTCGCAGCATGGGTTCGGCGCACGCGATGTCGGCCACGATCTCCGCCAGGACGCGCGCCTGGGCGGCGGTGAGTGCGAACGGCAATTGCGCTTCCAGAAGATGTGAGAGCTTTCCCGACGCCCGGACCGGAGCTGCCCCATGCGCGCGCAAGGCGACGCGCCGCCGCCGCAAGCTCAGCTGATGGGCGAGCAATTCTTCGAAAGCCAGCCGTTGCAGGGCCGGATGCCGACCCGATGCGAACAGTGCCACATCGGCGTCGGGTGGCGGACGATGCGCCTGCAACAAGGCGTCGCGCAGGGACGGCATTGCCAGTTCGGCACGCAATGCTGCCGGTAGCAGCTCGAGCGTGTCGTCCGGGGGCAGCCGATCCAACGCCCGGCCGACGATCCGCGCAAGCGAGCCCGGCCCGATACCCTCGACCGCCGGATAAACCGGATCCAGGGCCGCCGGCAAATCCGCTATCTCTTCTTCGGCAAGAAACCGATAGCTGGGATGGACGATCTCCAGGCCATGACTTCCCGGTCGTGCTTCACCGAAGCAGCGAATCCGTCGGCCGGGCTGGAATTGCGCCGCCTGCGCGCCACTGAAATGGAAGAAGCGCAACGCCAGCATCGCTCCGGACTCATCATTGATCGAGACCCGCAGCAGCGGCCGGTAGCGAAACCCACGCTCGACCGCAACGACCCGCCCTTCAACCTGCGCGGGCACGCCAAGCGTCAGATCGGCGATGGACAGGAGTCGGGTCCGGTCGTCGTATCGCAGCGGCAGATGCAGCCACAGGTCTTGTAACGTCAGCAAGCCACGCGCCGCCAGTTTTTCAGCGACCGCCGGGCCGACGCCGGGCAACGAGGTCAGGCTCGCTTCGCCAGCGGCGGTTAGGCGGGTCTCCGTGCTGGTCGTTTTAAGCGCCAATAGTCAGTCGAGGACCAGGACCAGATCGACTTCAACCTGCGCGCCACGCGGCAAGCCCGTGACCTCGATGGTCGACCGCGCCGGGTAGGGCTGGCTGAAATATTCCGCCATCACCGCATTTACGGCGGCGAAATTACCCAGGTCGGTCAGATAGATGCCGGCGCGTACCACGCCGTCGAACGAGCCACCTGCGGCCGCACAGACTGCCTTGAGGTTGTCGAAAACACGCCGTGCCTGCACCGAAATATCGCCCTCGACCAACTGTCCAGTGGCCGGATCCAGCGGTGTCTGGCCGGACAGGTAAACCGTATTTCCGCTTCGCACTGCCTGTGAATACGGGCCGATGGCGGCGGGCGCACGATCGCTGTGGATGGCAATTCGGGACATGGTGGCTCCGGCGGATTCTGGTGCGGGAAGTCTAGCGCGAACCTACAGCCTCTCCACGCCATGCACGACGGCCAGCCGGCGCACCCGCCGGATCACATCGGCAAGGTGCTTGCGGTTGCGCACTTCGATGCCGAACACCATCATCGAAACACTCACGTCGCGCTCTCGGTATTCGACCGAGTCGATATTGGACTCGCTCTCGGCCACGGCTGCCGCGACCTGCGCGAGCACGCCCGGCTTGTTATCGACTTCGAGCTTGAGCGCGGCCCGGTAATCGCCTTCAACGTAGCGATCCCAGGCCATCGGCACACAACGATCCGGATGCTTGCGGTACTCGACCACGTTCGGGCAGTCGGCGCGATGCACAACCACGCCCTTGCCGGCGCTCAGGTAACCCATTATTTCGTCGCCCGGGATCGGATAGCAGCAGCCGGCGAAGCTGAGTACGCCGCGTTCGGCGCCGGTGATCAGTATCTGCTCGCCGGTGCTGCTGGTCGCGCGCTTGCGTTCCGGACTGCGCTGCGTCGGCGCCTGCCCTTGAAGCAAAGTCTGCGCCACGTGCCCGGGCATGCGATTGCCCAGGGCGATGTCGGCCAACAACTCTTCCAGCCGGCGATAGCGGTGTTCGGACAGGAAGCGATCGATCTTGTCCTGCGCTACCCGATCGAGCGAGCTGTCCAGTGATTCCAGCGCGCGGTCGAGCATGCGGTGGCCGAGGTCGACCGCGTCCTCGTGTTCGAGCCGCTTCAGGAAATGCCGGATCGCCGTGCGCGCCTTGCTGGTGGCGACGAATTCCAGCCACTGCGGGCCGGGTGAGGCCGAGGGTGCGGTGATGATCTCCACCGTCTGGCCGCTGACCAGCTTGGTGCGCAGCGGAACCAGCTTCTTGTCCACGCGCGCGGCGACGGCGTGGTTGCCGACGTCGGTATGCACGGCGTAGGCGTAGTCAAGCGTGGTGGCGTTGCGCGGCAGCGACAGGATGTCGCCCTTGGGCGTGAACAGATAGACCTCATCCGGGAACAGATCGACCTTGACGTTCTCGAGGAATTCCAGCGAACTCGCTGCGGCCTGTTGGCTGTCCATCAGGTTCCGCACCCAGTCCTGGGCGCGGATCTGGGCATTGTTCATGCCCTGGCCAATGTTCTTGTACAGCCAATGCGCGGCGATGCCGCGCTCGGCGATCAGGTCCATTTCCTCGGTGCGGATCTGCACTTCCACCGGCGAGCCATAGGGCCCGAACAAGACCGTGTGCAGGCTCTGGTAGCCGTTCGCCTTCGGGATCGCGATGAAGTCGCGGAAGCGCGCGTCGAGCGGCTTGAACTGGGAGTGCACAGCGCCGAGCGCGTGATAGCACTGCATCACCTTTTGCACCACCAGGCGGAAGCCGAACACATCCATCACCTGGTTGAAGCTTTTGTTCTCTTCACGCATCTTCTGGTAGATGCTCCAGGGCGCTTTGACCCGGCTGATCAGGCGAAACTGCAAGCCTTCATGCGCCAGGCGCTGCGCAATCTGCGCCTCCAGGGTGGCCATCGCCTCGCGGCGCATCACCGGCTGGCTGGCGATGCGCTTGGCGATCACCCGATGCCGCATCGGATGCAGTGCGCGGAAACCCAGATCCTGCAATTCCGCCTTGATCCGATTCATGCCCAGGCGCTGCGCGATCGGCGCGTAGATTTCCAGCGTCTCGCGGGCGATCCGCCGACGCGAGTCGGTGCTCATCGCGTCCAGCGTGCGCATATTGTGCAGGCGGTCGGCGAGCTTGATCAGGATCACCCGCAAATCGCGCGACATCGCCAGCATCATCTTGCGGAAGCTCTCGGCATCGGCTTCCTGGCGATCACGGAAGCTGATCTTGTCGAGCTTGGTGACGCCATCGACCAGCTCGGCCACCGCCTCGCCGAATTCGGCAGCGATCTTGACCCGAGGCAGCGGCGTATCTTCCAGGGTGTCGTGCAGGATCGCGGCGGAAAGCGTTTCGGCATCCAGACGCAGTTCGGCCAGGATCGTCGCCACCGCCACCGGGTGGGTAATGTAGGCCTCTCCAGACTTGCGGATCTGGCCGTCGTGGGCCTCTGCGCCAACCCGATACGCGCGCCGGACCAGATCCACCTGCGGCTCGGTCAGGTACTCGGCCAGCCTGAGTTCAAGCGAATGCATCGCGTCCGGGCACGGGTCCGGGTTCGATTCCTGGGTCGGTGCGACGGTGGTTTTCTGCAAACGAGTCATGACCGAAGCCTACGCGGGCACGGCCGGACCATCAATGCGGCCACCGAAATGCACAACGGCCCCGTAGGGCCGTTGTTTTCAAGTGCCGCAAGCCGCAGCGACTCAGTCGTCGCCGCCCTTGGACAGGTCGTCGTCAACCACTTCTGCGGCGGCCCATTCCAGCGCTTCGCGCTCGGCGCGCTCACGCTCGGACTTCTCGACCGCGTCGATCATGGTCGAATCGATCTTGCGCTCGGCGATCTCGCGCAAGGCCATGACGGTGGGCTTGTCCTGATGTTCGCTGTTGTCCAACAGCGGTTCAACGCCGCCGGCGAGCTGCCGGGCGCGCTTGGACGCCATCAGCACGAGTTCGAAGCGGTTATCGACCACGGCGAGGCAGTCTTCAACGGTAATGCGGGCCATACGGTCTCCTCGGTCAGTCCCGGCCACTTGGGTAGGGCTGAAAAATCAACGGGTTGCGCGAAGCATTGCGCGAACCCGGCATTTTAGCACGCTTGGGCGCCCCGGCAAGGCGCCGGCTTCCTCAGGACGCCAGAAGGCCTGCGATGAGCCCGACGTGCCGCTCGGCCTGTGCGGCTCGGCGCAGGCGGCTGGCCTGGAAGATCGCCTGCATCTCGGTCACGGCGGTCTCGAAGTCCTCGTTCACGACCACAAAATCGAATTCGGCGTAATGGGACATTTCCTCGCGTGCGGCGGCCAGCCGGCGAACGATGACCTCCTCGCTGTCTTGGCCGCGCGCGCGCATGCGCGCCTGCAGGGCTTCGCGCGACGGCGGCAGGATGAACACACTCAGCGCCTCGGGCATGGCGGCTCTCACCTGGCGCGCGCCCTGCCAGTCGATCTCCAGCAGCACGTCCTGGTCGGCCGCCAGCTGCGGTTCGACCGACTGCCGCGCCGTGCCTTTGTAATCGCCGTGAACCAGCGCGTGTTCGAAGAAGTCGCCGGCGACGATCATTTTCTGGAATTCGTCGACGCCTATGAAGTGGTAGTGCTGGGCGTGGCGCTCGCCCGGGCGCGGCGCCCGCGATGTGTAGGAGATCGACAGCGAAATGCCCGGCATGCGCGCCAGCACAGCGTTGACCAGGCTGGATTTGCCTGCTCCGGACGGGGCCGCAACGATAAACAGGGTTCCGCGCATGCTCACTCCCATGCTCATTCCAAGTTCTGCACCTGCTCGCGCAGCTGCTCGATCAGGACCTTGAGTTCGACCGCGGCCTGGGTGGTGCGCGCATCCACCGATTTCGAGCCGAGCGTGTTGGCTTCGCGATTGAATTCCTGCATCAGGAAATCCAGGCGCCGGCCCACGGCTTCCGGCAAACCGAACACGCGCCGCGCTTCGGCGACGTGGCTGCCGAGGCGATCGAGCTCTTCGTCGACATCGATCTTCTGCAGGTTGAGTACGACTTCCTGTTCGAGCCGGCCCGGATCGAGCGGCAGCTTCAAGTCGGCGAGCTTCGTTTCCAGGCGCGCTCGTAACGCCGTGCGGATCTCTGGTAACCACTGTTTGATTTGCGCGACGATCCGCTCGATGCCGTCGATGCGCTCACGCATCACCGCCGCCAGATTGGCGCCTTCGCGCTCGCGGGCGGCAACGAACTCGGCCAGTGCCTCGTCGAGCAATGCCAAGGCTTCGGCTTGCAGGCCGGCCTGGTCGAGCTCGGCTTCTTCGACCACGCCGGGATACCGCATGAGTTCGGTGAAGTCGGTGGCCATGCCCGGGAATTGCGGATGCAGGCGCCGGGCCGTTCGCGCCAGCTGGTCAATCAGTCCTTCGTTGATAACCAATTCCGCGCGCGTCCCGGGCACCGGGCGCAAGCGAAAACTCAAATCGACCTTGCCGCGCGCCACTTTTGTCGCAACACGCTCGCGGCAGGCGGCTTCAATCGCCCGCAGTTCTTCCGGTGCGCGCACCGACAATTCCAGGAAGCGGTGGTTGACGGCGCGCAATTCGCAGGCCAGGCGGCCGCCGGTGGCGGTACGCTCGCAAGCGGCGAAGGCGGTCATGCTGCGGATCATGCGCATTCCAGGTAAGGAAGGACTCGAATGGTAATCTAGCCGACCAGAATTTGCCGGAATCGACCATGACCCGTTTCGCCCGACCCAGCGGCCGCGCGCCCGACCAGATGCGCGATGTGCGCATCGAACGCCAGTTCACCAAACATGCCGAAGGTTCGGTGCTGATCAGCTTCGGCGACACCCGGGTGCTGTGTACCGCCAGCGTCGAGAACCGGGTGCCCGGCTTTCTCCGCGGCAAAGGCGAAGGTTGGGTCACCGCCGAATACGGCATGCTGCCGCGCTCGACCCACGAACGCATGAACCGCGAGGCCGCGCAGGGCAAACAGGGCGGGCGCACGCTGGAAATCCAACGCCTGATCGGCCGCTCGCTGCGCGCCTGCGTCGATCGCAAGGCGCTGGGCGAGCGCACCATCACCCTCGACTGCGATGTCTTGCAGGCCGATGGCGGCACCCGCACAGCAGCGATCACCGGCGCCTACGTCGCCCTCTGCGACGCCGTGTCGGTTCTGCAGAAGCGCGGCGATCTCGCCCGCGATCCGGTGTTCGGAGGCGTCGCCGCGATCTCGGTCGGCATTTACCAAGGCGTACCGGTACTCGACCTCGACTATGCCGAGGATTCGAACTGCGACACCGACATGAACGTGGTGATGAATGACGGCGGCGGCTTCATCGAAGTGCAAGGCACCGCCGAAGGCCACGCCTTCCGCCGCAGCGAGATGGACGCCCTGCTGTTGCTGGCCGAACTGGGCGTCGCGCAACTGGTGGCCAGGCAGCGCGAGGCTTTGGGTCGGGCGTGAAGGGGTCCGATTCAAAACGGCTCGTTCTGGCGACATCGAATCGCGGCAAGCTCGCCGAGATGCAACCCTTGCTGGCGGATCTCGGCTACGAGTTGATCACGCAGGGCGAGCTCGGCGTCGCCGATGCGATCGAGGATGGCAAGACCTTTGTCGAGAACGCGCTGATCAAGGCGCGTCATGCTTGTGCCTGCACCGGCTTGCCGGCACTGGCCGACGATTCCGGCCTGATCGTGGACGCACTCGACGGCGCACCGGGGCTGATCAGCGCGCACTATGCCGGCGTGCACGGCGATGCCGCCGGTAATATCCGCAAGCTACTAACCGGACTGGCCGGCGTGCCCGAACAACAACGCACCGCGCGCTTCTATTCGCTGATCGTTGTGCTGCGCCACGCTGACGATCCGCAGCCACTGATCGCCGAAGGTATCTGGGAAGGCCGCGTTCTCGAGGCACCACGCGGTGCGAATGGCTTCGGCTACGACCCGATCTTTTTCGATCCGGCGCTTGGGCTCGGTGCGGCGGAGTTGCCGGCCGAACTCAAGAACCGAGTCAGCCATCGCGGCCAAGCGCTGGCGGCGTTACGCGAACGTCTGGCGGCAAGCCAGCGCTCGACATGCTAGTCCCGCCGCCGCTGTCGCTGTACATCCATATCCCGTGGTGCGTGCGCAAATGCCCGTACTGCGATTTCAATTCACATCAGCAGCCGGAAACCATTCCGGTCGCCGAATACATCGCGGCGCTTGTTGCCGATCTCGAACAGGACCTGCCGCTGGTTTGGGGCCGAACCGTGCACAGTGTATTTTTCGGTGGCGGCACACCCAGCCTGTTCCCGCCCGCGGCGATCGGCACGATCCTCGATGCCGCCAGCGCGCGCCTGCGCTTCGCGCCGGGCGCCGAGATCACCATGGAGTGCAATCCCGGCACCGCCGAGCATGGCCGCTTCGAGCAGTACCTCGCGGCGGGCGTAAATCGTATTTCCTTCGGCGTGCAAAGTTTCGACGACGGTTGCCTGCAACGGCTCGGGCGCATCCACGACAGCGATGAAGCCGAGCGCGCGGTCAAGCTGGCGCAGGACGCGGGAGTTTCGAATATCAACCTCGACCTGATGTACGCGTTGCCGGAACAAACGCTAGCGATGGCCTTGCACGACGTGGAACGCGCCATTGCCTTGCAGCCCGCGCACCTGTCGCACTACCAACTTACGCTTGAGCCCAACACTGCCTTCGCGGCGCGACCACCTGCCGGCCTCCCTGCCGAAGACGATGCCTGGGACATGCAGGAACGCTGCATCGAAGTCATGACCGCCGCCGGCTACGGGCAATACGAAGTCTCGGCGTACGCGAAGCCGGATCGGCAATGCGCGCACAACCTCAACTACTGGCGTTTCGGCGATTACCTCGGCATTGGCGCCGGCGCCCACGGCAAGATCAGTTCTGGCGCCAGCGGCGAGATCCTGCGCCGCTGGAAAGTGAAGAACCCGCGCGATTACCTAGCCACGGCGGCTGGTGTTGATCGCATCGGCGGCGACGATCCGATTGCGCCGGAGAATCGTCCGTTCGACTACATGCTGAACGCTCTGCGTCTGGTCGAAGGCTTTTCGCTGAAGGATTTCGAATCGCGTACTGGACTCGAGCGCAGTGCCATCGCTCGCGAACTCGACACCGCCGTGCTACGTGGCTGGCTGTATCGCGACGGCGAACGGATCGTCCCGACCGAACTAGGCCGGCGCTTCACCAACGACGTGATCGGCCTATTCCTCCGCTAGCGCCCGCCGCCGCGCTATCAGTTACACTAACGATGCTTCAGGTGCTCGGGAAGCCGGTGCAAGTCCGGCGCTGCCCCCGCAACGGTAAGCCAGAACCTCCTTCAGCAATGCCACTGGGCCCCGGCCTGGGAAGGCGAAGGACAGGACCGAGCGATCGGTTCGCTGGCAAGTCCGGAGACCGGCCTGGAGTTCAGACGGCACGTTGCGGAGGGCGACGGGGCACACCTGTCGCCTGCGTGCGCCTGCGTGTTGTCCTTTCTCCTTTCGCCCGTGCCACAACCACGCGGGTGAGCGTTCAAGGAGATTCCATGAAAATGTCAGTTCTTAATACCGTTCCGGCGACGGCCATTGCCGTCGCCTTATCCCTAGCAGCCACAGCAAGTGCAGCATCCGAATCGGCCAAGCCGATCGGCACCGTCATGGTGACCGCCAATCGCGTCGAGCAGCCGGCGAGCGCGGCGCTCGCCGCCGTCACCGTGCTCACGCGCGACGATATCGTGCGCAGCCAGGCCCCCGACCTGATCAGCCTGCTGGCGCGCCAGCCGGGCATCGATACCGTTCGCACCGGCGGGACCGGCAGCGTCAGCACGATCAACACCCGCGGCAGCAATTCCAACCACACGCTGATCCTCATCGACGGCCTGCGGGTAAATACCGCCGTGCAAGGCCTGTTCGACCTGGCACACCTGCCGCTGGCGCAAATCGAACGCATCGAAATCGTGCGCGGCCCGCGCGCTGCACTCTGGGGCTCGGATGCGCTCGGCGGTGTCGTGCAGATTTTCACCCGCAACACCGCCCATCCATATGTCGAAGCGCATGCCGGCAGTTACGGCAAGGCCAGCCTCGATGCCGGAGTTGGTCTGGATTCAGACGAGCGGCATTTCACTGTCAGCGCCGGCCGCGAAGTCGCGACCGGGTTTTCCGCCAGCAATCCCGAGTCCGGCCCGTATGTGTACGACGCCGACAAGGATGGCTATCGCAACACCCACGGCAACTTCCAGTTCAGCGATCGCCTCGGTAGCCAACAGTTGAGCATCAGCGGCCGCGCCGCCAATGCTGAAACCGAATACGACCGGGGCGTCTCGCAGATCCACGACCGGCAATTCGGAATTCGCCTGAGCGGTGAACTGCGGCCGGGCTGGTCGCACGAATTGCTCGTCGGCTACAACAGCGACGACGTGCGCAGCACCGAGCCGTTCTTCGACTTCGGATTCCGCAGTACCCGCACCTCGCTGGACTGGCTGAATCATCTCGCGCTGGGCGAGCACCAGCAGCTACAACTGGGCATCAACTGGAGCCGCGAATCGGGCAGCACCGAAGATTCCTCCAATTGCTGCAATTACAGCCTCGATCGTCGCAACACCGGCGTCTTCGCCCGGTGGTCTGGCCAGTTCGATGCGCAGCAACTGGAGTTGTCCGTGCGTCACGACGACAACAGCCAGTTCGGCAGCGCCACGACCACCAATGCCGCCTGGGGCTGGCAAGCGAGCGATGCCGTGCATCTGCGCGCCAGTTGGGGCCAGGGTTTCCGGGCGCCGAACTTCAACGAACTCTACTATCCAGGGTTTTTTGGCTTTTACGGCGGCAACCCCGACCTGAACCCCGAGCGTTCCAATAGCGCCGAAGTCGGCATGGACTGGCAGATCGGCGCAGGCCAAATGCTCGGCCTGTCCGCCTATCGGGCCCGGGTTTCGGACTTGATCGCGTTCCAGGGTGACGACTTCAGCGCCATCAATATCGCCCATGCACGGCTCGACGGCCTCGAAGCCGACTACCGCTTCGAATCCGGCGCCTGGTCGTTCGCCGCCAATGCCACCTGGCAACGGGCCAAGAACGCGGACACAGGCGAAGCACTCTTGCGGCGGGCACCGCGCAAGGCCCATGCGAGCCTCGACTATCGCTTCGATTCCGGGCTGACCCTGGGCCTGGATGCCGATGCCGTCTCGGGCCGGCCAGACTTCGACTTCAACCTGTTTCCTGCCGCCCGCATCACCTTGGGTGGATATTCGTTGCTGGGTCTGCGCGCGGCCCTGCCGCTGGGCGGTGGTTGGCAGGCCGAGGCCCGGATAGAAAACCTCGGCGACCACGACTACACCCTGGCGAAGGGTTACAACACGCCCGGCCGCAGCGGCATGCTCGGCTTGCGTTGGGAGGGTCAGTAAGCAAAACTGTGACGCAGTCGCCTGGAAACAGGCGACCTTCTTCGCGTCAGGGAGTGCGCATTGTCCCAGCCGACCAACGACCAGCGCGACCAAGCAACGCTTGCGTCCCGGTTCATGCCCAGGCGCGTGCGCGAATTGCTCGAAGGCGTGCTGCGCCTGGTAGGCAAGCAACTGGATCCTACCCTGCTGACTGCGATCAATGAATTCGAGCAGCGCCTGGTTCAAAGTGCCGGTCGAGCGGGCGACCACGGTGAAGAATTGCGCTTGCTCGACGTCAAGCAGGCCTTCAGTCGTGGTCACAATGCCCTGATCAACCGTTTCACTTCCGGGCTCGAGGCGGAACTGGCCAACTTGAGAGAGCCGCAAATCGTTCGTGGGCAAATCCAGGCAAAAGCACTGCGCAGCGAAGAAATGTCGCTGGTGGACGATATCGAGATGGACGAGACCAGCGTCCTCACCGACATCGCCAGCCGTGCCGAACTCCGCCACAGCCTGCCGCTGTATTTACTCGGCCAACGCTTCGGCGTACTTGCCGGACGGCCCGGATTCGACCCGGAAACGCTGCCCGTGGGCCCGAAGGCGTTGTGCCGTGCCATTCGCCAGGCCGCCGAAAACTCCGGCCTGTCGGAAGGCCAGCGGGTCATGCTGTTCCGTTCCTTCGACCGCCATGTCATCTCGACGCTCGGCCCGCTGATCGATGCCATCAACCGTTACCTCGTCGAGAGCGGCGTCCTGCCAAACATGCAGTACGTGCCGGTGCGCATGCGACCAACCGCGCGGACCGGCGGCGAGAGTGGCATCGGCATGCCCGATCTCAAGACCGTCGGCCTGAGTCTGGAGGAAGCCGATTCCGAGCGCTCGGCGCGTTCGCAATTGCGTTTCGGTGGCAGTGAACAAAGCCTGTCCGGCTTGACCACAGGTGTTGGCCAGCCACAGCGAATAGCTCCCGCGGCGCCGTCGGGGCCGGCCGCTACTGCTGACTCGACTGGCGCGCCGATCGACATGCTGCTGCAACTGCTCGCCAACCGGCGAAAATTGCTCGGCCGTCTAGCCACCACCAACACAGTTGGGCCCGGCGAGCGATCGGCTGCAGCAGTATCGTCCGCCGATTTGCAATCAGCGCTGCGCAGCCTGCAATTGAAACCATCGGCACCGGTCATGGTTGATGGCAAGGCAGTCCCGCGCACGGTCAGCCATCTCAAGCAGGACGCGCTGGCGGCATTGCGCCAGTTCGCCGCATACCAGGAAGCCCCGGCGCTGTCAGAGCTCGACAATGGCGTGATCGACCTCATGGGCATGCTCTACGACAACCTGATGAAGGACGTCCGCCCCGGCAGCCCGGCGGCCCAGCTGCTGGCGCGACTGCAAGTGCCGGTGCTGCGTGCCGCCCTGGAGGATCCGCAGTTTTTCGTGGGTTCCCATCATCCCGCCCGGCAGATGCTCGACACGATTGCCGATACCGGCGCGCACTGGTTGAGTGAGGAAGAGCCCGACCCGGGCCTGGTCGACAAACTCAACACCATCGTCGACCGCAGCGCCCGCGAGTACAACGGCGACCTCGACGTGTTCAGGAATCTGCTCGAAGACCTGCTTGGATTCCTCAAGACGGTCACCCACAAGGCCGAAGTCGCCGAACGACGCCATGTCGAAGCGGCACGCGGCAAGGAAAAACTGTCGCTGGCGCGCGATCGTGCCGCCCAGTCGATCGAGGCAATTTGCAAACAGAAAAAACTGCCGCACTTCACCAAAACCATGCTGAGCCAGGCCTGGACCGATGTGATGGCATTGACTGCCCTGCGCCGTGGCGACGAATCCGACGCCTGGCAGCAACAAATCGCCATTGCCAAGCGGCTGGTCGAATTAGCCGATGCCAAGGAACGGCCTGCGGATGCCAAACCCCTGCAAACCGATATCGAGCAGGGGCTGACCCAGGTCGGTTATCAGGCCGATGAAGCCAGCGCGATCGCGCTGCGCCTGGTCGATCCTGCCGCGCCCGCCAGCAAGGACGAAGGCAACAGTCGGACCGAACTGACGATGCGCCTGAAGTCGGGTGCCCGCCTGGGCGAGGAGATGGAGGGCACCACTGCCCGCAAAACACCGTTGAGTGAAGAACAACGGACCCATCTGGAGCGACTCAAGCAGGTTGCCTTTGGCACCTGGTTCGACTTCACTTCCAATCAGCAGGGCGATATTTCGCGCCGGCGGCTGTCCTGGTTCAGTGTCGCCACCAGCCACGCGCTGTTCGTCAACCATCGCGGCCAGAAAGTGGCCGAATACACGCTGGAACAACTGGCCCGCCTGATGGCCAAGGATCAATTGAAGATCGTCGAGTCGGAGAAAGTCAGTTTGCTGGACCGTGCCTGGAACAATGTGCTTTCGGCGCTGCAGACATTTTCGCCCGACTCCCGGCCGGGAGTGCCGCGACCATGACCGAGTACCGCCGCGCCCGCCGCCGTACCGTCGGCCACAACGTCGATGTCATTGACTCGATGACTACGCAGGTCGTCGGCCACCTCGGCGATCTCTCGGAAACCGGGATGTTGCTCATTGCCAGCAAGCCGCTGATCAGCGATGCGCTTTACCAGTTCCGGTTCCGGCTGACCTCGACTTCCGGCGCCAGCCAGACGATCGAGGTCGGCGCCCACGAACTGTGGCTGGACGAGGCCGCCGCGCCCGGGCAAATATGGGCCGGACTGCGTTTCATTGACGTCTCGCCCAACGATCTTGGCTTTATCCGCCGCTGGGTGGCGGAACCAGGCAGCCAGGGCGCCTGAGGCAGCAGCGCAGCCAAGACGGCGCAAGACCGATGCGGCACAATGTCGCGTCCTCTTGCCCGAGCAAAACCATGAGCCTCACGACGCCCTCCGGCCTTTATGCTGACCACCTCGCCACCGTCTTGGGGCGCGCCGACACGGCGCTGGAGCGCGGTGGCTTCGACCATCTTCTGGTCGCCTCGGGCATCGAGAAGATGCGCTACCTCGACGACACGCCCTATCCGTTCAAGGCCAGCCCGCAATTCAAGGCCTGGCTGCCGCTGACGCGCCACCCGCACTGCTGGATTTCCTATACGCCCGGCCGCAAGCCAGTGCTTGTGTACTACCAGCCTGACGACTACTGGCATGTGCCGCCGAGCGCACCGTCCGGCGCCTGGGTCAAGCATTTCGATATCCGGGTGATCGCCGATCCCGCGGAAGCAACGCAGCATCTGCCAAATTTGGGCCGGGCCGCGATCATTGCCGAACACGACGCGGCCTTGCCGGGCTTTGAGCCGAACAACCCCAAGGCGGTACTTGATTACCTGCACTACCACCGCGCCTACAAAACGCCGTACGAACTTGGCCTGATGCGCCGGGCGCAGCGCAAAGGCGCCCGCGGCCACCTGGCGGCACGCCAGGCCTTCTTTGGCGGCGGATCCGAAGCGCAGATCAATGCGCTCTACCTGGCCGGCGCCGGCCACACCGACAGCGACGTGCCCTACAACAACATCGTCGCCTTGAACGAAAACGGCGCGACCCTGCATTACCAGTACAAAGCCATCGCCAAACCGGCCGAACACTTCAGCTTGTTGATCGATGCCGGCGCCGAAGTCGATGGCTACGCTTCCGACATCACCCGCACCTGGGGCAATGGCGACAGCGAATTCGCTGCGCTGATCGATGCCGTCGAACGCGAGCAACAAGCACTGTGCGCAATGGTTCGCGCCGGTGTCGATTACCGCGACCTGCACCTGGCCTGTCATCGTCGGCTCGGCGGCGTGCTGCGCGAGCGGGGAATCGTTGACATGGACCCGGCGTCGATGTCGGAAACCGGCGTCACTTCGACGTTCTACCCGCACGGCCTCGGCCATCCGATCGGCTTGCAGGTGCACGATGTCGCCGGCTTCAGTGACGAGCACGGCAACCTGATCCCGCGTCCGGACGGCCACCCGTTCCTGCGTATGACCCGCGTCCTCGAACCCGGCATGGTGGTCACCATCGAGCCGGGCCTCTACTTCATCCCGACCTTGCTGTCCCGGCTGATGGCAGGTCCGCATGCATCGTGCGTGGATTGGGCCAAGGTCGAGCACCTGGCGAAATTCGGCGGCGTGCGCATCGAGGACGAAGTGCACTGCACCGACGGCGATCCGGAGAACCTCACCCGCGACGCGTTCGCCGAGCTCGCGTAAGCCATGGATAAAAGTTTTGAGCCCGCCACTTTCGAAACCAAGTGGTACGCACATTGGGAAGCCAGCGGCTGCTTCAAGCCATCTGGAAAGGGCAAGCCGTACACGATCATGCTGCCGCCGCCGAATGTCACCGGCACGCTGCACATGGGCCACGCCTTCCAGCACACGCTGCAGGATGCGCTGATCCGTTATCACCGCATGCGTGGCTTCGATACGTTGTGGCAGATGGGCACCGACCACGCCGGCATCGCCACCGAGATGGTGGTCGGGCGCAATCTGGCGCGCGACAACCTGACGCGCGACGGCTTGGGCCGCGACAAGTTCATCGAGAAAGTCTGGGAATGGAAACAGGAATCGGGCGACACCATCGAGCGGCAGATGCGCCGGATGGGCTCGTCCGGCGATTGGTCACGCACCGTGTTCACGATGGATGCGATGCCGTCGAAGGCGGTGACCGAAACCTTCGTGCGTCTGTTCGAGCAAGGCCTGATTTATCGCGGGCAACGGTTGGTCAACTGGGATCCGGTACTGAAGACCGCAATCTCCGATCTCGAAGTCGTGAGCGAGGAAGAGGACGGCAAGCTTTGGTCGATCTCCTATCCGCTCGCGGACGGCAGCGATTCGCTGGTGGTCGCCACGACCCGCCCGGAGACCATGCTCGGCGACACCGCGGTGATGGTGCATCCCGAAGACGAACGTTACGCGCACCTGATCGGCAAGACGGTGCGCCTGCCGCTGAGCGAACGCGAGATCCCGATCATCGCCGACGATTATGTGGATCGCGAATTCGGCACCGGCGTTGTGAAAGTCACACCCGCCCACGATTTCAACGACTACGCGGTTGGCCAACGCCATAGCCTGCCGCTGATCAATATCCTGACGCCCGACGCGGCGATCAACGCCAATGCTCCGGAAAAATATCGCGGCCTGGATCGTTACGCTGCGCGCAAGGCCGTGCTCGCCGACCTGGAGTCGCTCGGCCTGCTCGTCGAGGAAAAGAAACACAAGCTGCAGGTGCCGCGTGGTGACCGCACCGGCCAGGTGATCGAGCCCTATCTCACCGACCAGTGGTTCGTGAAGATGGATTCGCTGGCCGCGCGCGGACTCGAACTCGTTGAGAACGGCAGCGTCCGTTTCGTGCCGGAAAACTGGATCAACACTTACCGGCACTGGATGGGCAACATCCAGGACTGGTGCATCTCGCGGCAACTCTGGTGGGGCCATCGCATCCCCGCCTGGTACGACGCCGCCGGCAAGATCTACGTAGGTCGCGACGAGGCCGAAGTACGCAGCGAGCACGGTCTCGCCGCCGACGTCGCACTGACTCGCGACAACGACGTGCTCGAAACCTGGTTTTCCTCGGCGCTGTGGTCACACAGCACGCTCGGCTGGCCCGACCCGGCACTCATGGCCGAGCGCGGCTACGACCGCTACCTGCCTACCTCGGTGCTGGTGACCGGCTTCGACATCATTTTCTTCTGGGTCGCCCGGATGATCATGATGACTGACCACTTCACCGGGAAAGTCCCGTTCGAACATGTCTACATCACCGGCCTGGTGCGCGATTCGCACGGCCAGAAGATGTCCAAGTCCAAGGGCAACATCCTCGATCCAATCGATATCATCGACGGCATCACTCTCGATGCCCTGGTCGAGAAGCGCACCAGCGGCCTGATGCAACCGCAGATGGCGGAAAAAATCGCCAAGGCCACGCGCAAGGAATTCCCGGACGGCATTCCGGCGTTCGGTGCGGATGCGTTGAGGTTTACTTTTGCGTCCCTCGCTACTCATGGCCGCGATATCAAGTTCGACCTGCAGCGCTGCGAAGGTTACAAGAATTTCTGCAACAAATTGTGGAACGCTGCCCGCTTCGTACTGATGAACTGCGAAGACTTCACGGCAACCGGCGCGCCGCAGCCCAAGACCGATGCCGAACGCTGGATCTTGCATCGCTTGCAGCAGACCCTGCGCGAAGTCGAACAAGGCTACGCCGACTACCGCTTCGACCTGGCCTCGCAGGCCTTGTACGAATTTGCCTGGAACGAATACTGCGATTGGTTCCTGGAACTGGCCAAGCCGGCGCTCGCTGGTGCGGATGCCGACGCCGCTGCGAGCACTCGCCATACCCTGCTGTTCGTGCTGGAAACGCTGTTGCGTGCCCTGCATCCGCTGATTCCGTTTATCACCGAAGAAATCTGGCACTCGGTAGCGCCGAAGCTCGGCATCGTTGGCGATTCGATCAGCCTGCAGGCCTACCCGGAAGCCAACGCTGCGTTCGACAATGCCGGCGCCGCCGCCGACATCGAATGGTTGAAGTCGGTGGTGACGCAACTGCGCTCGATCCGTAGCCAGATGGGCATCGCGCCCTCGAAAGCGGTGCCGTTATTGCTGGCCGGCGAACTCGACGATCCCAAGCAACTCGCGCGCCACGAAGCCTCGTTGAAATTCCTCGCTCGACTTGAGTCGATCGAGTGGGTTGCGGGCGAAGCACCGGCGGCGGCTTCTGCCGTGGTCGGAAAACTCACGCTGCTGATTCCGCTGGCTGGCCTGATCGACCTCGACGCCGAGAAAACGCGCCTGGACAAAGAGCTTGCCCGCGTGGTCGGCGAGATCGCCAAGGGCGAAGCCAAGCTCGCCAAGTTCGGCGACAAGGCACCGGCGGCGATCGTCGAGCAGGAACGCGCGCGCCTCGCGGATTGGAACAATCAGTTGGCAGCGCTGGAAGCACAACGCAAACGTTTGTAGCTAAACGATGTGTGACGGGCTGTGGCACCGACGTCGTTGGCGGCGCTAAGTCGGGGCCATAGCCCGTCGCACAAGCGCGATCAAAGCTTCGGCGGACAGGTCGGCTCCGGCGGCAGCAGTTCCATCGCCATCACAATCGCATCCTCGCGACCATTGCGCGCCGGGTAATAGTTCGGCCGCCGGCCGATCTCGTTGAAGCCCTCGTCGTGGTAGAGCGCGATCGCCGCCGGATTCGACGGCCGCACTTCCAGAAACACCCGATCGGTCATGTGCCAGCGGGCAATATCAACCAATCGATGCAATACCCGCCGGCCCTGGCCATGGCCCTGGTGTTCGGGCGCCACGCATAGATTGAGGATGTGCGCTTCGCCGGCCGCGCAGCTGACTACGCCGTAGCCAATCAGGCCGGAGCGGCCTTCGAGCACCCAACATTCATGCCCGACTTTCAGGCAATCGGAAAAGACATTGGGCGACCAGTAAAATTCGTAAGCGCGCTGCTCAACCGCCGCGACGGCATCGATGTCAGCCGGGCGCATCGGCCGGAACTGCGAATCGGGCGCAAGACGCGCGTTCATGACGTCAACGTGCCCGACGCAAAGCCCGCAGCTGCGGCCAGAGCTGGCGCTTGCGTTGCGGGTCGCGGCGCAGCCCGTCGAGATCGGCCAAGAGTGCGTCGACATTGCCGCCACGGGCAGCGCGATTTAGTGCCTGCAACAAACGATCGCTCGCATCGGTTCCAAAGGTTCGCGCCACAGGGATGGCGCTTGGACGAACGTAGGGCGTCAATCCCATCGCCTGCAAGGTCGCAGCTTGTTCGGCGGACCAGGCCATCTCAGGCGACCGGCTTGCGCCGCATGCGGCCCCACAGCCACAGGCCGGGGCCGGAAATCGCGTAGGAAACGGCGACTGCGAACAATACCCGCGGAGGGTCGATCAGCAATGCCACCAGGAAGCCCACCACCAGTAGCATGGTCCAGAACGGCACGCGCTCGCTTTTCGGTCCTTCCGGTGTTTCGGGTTTGGCGCCGCCCTTGAAGCTGGGATAGCGGATCCGGCTGACCATCAGCAAGCCACAGACCACCGAAAGCGCGACCGCGATATAGCGCAATTCCTCGCCGCTGTAGCCCCAATCGTTCATCGTCCAGACGAAAGACATCATCAACGCCGCCGAGGACGGGCTGTTCAAGCCGATGAACCAGCGCTTGTCGACCACGCCGATCTGGGTGTTGAAACGGGCCAGACGCAAGGCCGCGCAGGCCATGTACAGGAAGGCCGCGGCCCAGCCGATCTTGCCGGGCAGCACACCGTCCAGCTTCATGCCAACCAGCGCCCAGTGGTACATCACCAATGCTGGGGCCATGCCGAAGCTCACCAGGTCGGCCAGCGAGTCGTACTGGACGCCGAATTCGCTGCTGGTGCCGGTCAATCGCGCGACCCGGCCATCGACCCCGTCGAAGAGGGCGGCCACGAACACTGCCATGCAGGCGTGCTCGAATCGGCCGCTGGCGGCCGCCAGGATGGCGTAGAAGCCGGCGAACATGCCGCAGGTGGTCAGCAGGTTCGGCAGCAGGTAGATATGCCGGTTGCGTGGCGGGTTGCGGGGCTGTTCCATGCCTGCAGTGTAGCCGCTGCCGCTGCGCTTGCCAGCCCGGAGCCGGTAAAGTGGGCATCTCGTCAAGGAGACCGGCCATGCGCGCCAGCCATGCCATCGTCGCAGGTGTATTGCTGGGCGCCGGGGTCGGCTGGTGGGCCCTGGGGCATCCCGGCTATGAAACCGATGCCCAGTTCCAGGCCAGGGTGCAAAAGGTCGAAAAGGCCGCCGAACCGGTGCTGTATCGCTGGCGCAATGCCCAAGGCGTACTGCAACTGACCGACCAGCCGCCGCAAGGCCGCAAATACGAGCGGGTGAAAATGCGCGAAGACGTCAACGTAATCCCGATGTCGCCGGACGCCTCGGTTTCACCGGCCCCGCCATCGCAGCCATAGGGGCGAGGGTTGCGGCCCGTTACAATGGCGCCTTTCCGTCGGTAGATCGCGCCATGCGCCTTTCCAAGTTCCACTTGTCCACCTCGAAAGAAACCCCCGCCGACGCCGAGATCGTCAGCCACCAGCTGATGTTGCGAACCGGGATGATCCGCAAGCTCGCCGCTGGCCTGTATACCTGGACGCCGCTCGGGCTGCGAGTATTGCGTAAGGTCGAGGCGGTTGTGCGCGAGGAAATGAACCGTGCCGGCGCGGTCGAAATGCTGATGCCGACCGTGCAACCACGCGAGTTGTGGGAAGAAACCGGGCGCTGGCAGAAATTCGGCGGTCAGTTGCTCAAGATCAAGGATCGCAAGGACAGCGAGTTCTGCTACGCGCCGACCGCCGAGGAAGTGATCACCGATTTCGCCCGCAACGAACTACGCAGCTACAAACAGTTGCCGCTGAACTTCTATCAGATCCAGACCAAGTTCCGCGACGAAATCCGCCCGCGCTTCGGGGTGATGCGCGCGCGCGAATTCCTGATGAAGGACGCCTACTCCTTCCACCTCACGCCGGAGTGCATGGAGAACGAATACCGCAACATGCATGCGGCTTACACACGCATCTTCAAGCGGCTCGGATTGGGTTTCCGCGCGGTGCGCGCCGACAGCGGCGCGATTGGCGGCGACGCTTCGCAGGAGTTCCACGTGCTGGCCGATTCGGGCGAGGATGCGATCGCTTATTCGACGGCATCCGACTACGCGGCGAACGTGGAAATGGCCCAGGCGATGGCGCCCGGACCACGCGCTGCCGCCAGCGATGCGTTGCATAAAATCGCTACGCCCTGGCAGAAAACCTGCGAGGAAGTCGCCGCGTTGTTGGGCATCGCGCTCGCGCGCACGGTCAAAACAGTGGCCTTGTGTGTGGATGATGCAAGCGATCCGACTTTCGTTGTCGCCCTTGTTCGCGGCGACCACGTTGTCAATGAAGTGAAACTGGCGAAACTGCCCGGTCTAGACGGATATCGACTGGCGAACGAAAAAGAAATTAGCGCTGTCTTCGGTACCGAACCAGGATTTTTGGGGCCGGTGGACGTGCCCAAGAACGTCCAGGCGCCAGGTGCGACGCCCACCATCATCGATAGTTCCACCAGTTTCACCAACCCCATATCCCGGCGCGTCGTGGTGATCGCCGACCGCGAGGTCGCGGCGATGCACGACTTCGTGGTCGGCGCCAATGAAAAAGGCTTTCATCTCGCCGGCGTGAACTGGGCTCGTGATTTGCCCGAACCCGATCTCGTCGCCGATATC
>JANXRY010000053.1 GCA_025356635.1 Gammaproteobacteria bacterium | reverse complement strand
CCCAGCGCGAACAGCAGGCGCTCGAGCGTGCTATCGCGGCTGCGCGCGATGGCGCCGAGCAGGTTGTCGGCCCACTTGCTGGCGACCTTCCCCTGTCGTGCAGTCTCCGGTTGCGTGCCGTCGCGTTCGTCGGCGCGCCGGCGCATCTGCAGGAAGTCGTCCTGCGTCAGCGCATAGAAATCCGCGACCGTGCGGACGAAGCCCAGGTCCACCAGGTCCTCGACGATGCGGTCGCCCAGGCCCTCGATGTCCATGGCGCGGCGCGAGGCGAAATGGATCAAGGCCTGAGCGCGCTGGGCCGGGCAATACAGGCCACCCGAGCAACGCGAAACAACCTCGCTCTCATCGCGTAGTACCGCCGAACCGCAGACCGGGCACTCGCTCGGCATGACGAAGGGCGACGATTTCGCCGGGCGGCGTTCTTCGATCACCCGCACCACTTCGGGAATCACGTCGCCGGCGCGACGTACGATCACCGTGTCGCCGACGCGGACATCGAGCCGGGCGATCTGGTCGGCGTTATGCAAGGTCGCGTTGGTCACCACGACGCCGGCGACGTTGACCGGCGCCAGCCGCGCCACCGGCGTGATTGCGCCAGTACGGCCGACCTGCACATCGATGGCTTCGACCGTAGTCGCCTGTTCCTGCGCCGGGAACTTGTGCGCGAGCGCCCAGCGTGGCGCCCGCGAAACGAAGCCAAGCGCGTTCTGCTGGTCGAAGCGGTCGAGCTTGTAGACCACACCATCGATGTCGTAGGGCAATGCGTCACGGCGCGTACCGATCACACGGAAATACTCGAGCAAACCATCGGCGCCAGTGGCGGTGCCCGCCTCCGGCGCGACCGGGAAACCGAGCTCGCGTAAACCAGCAAGCATCACCGAATGTCTTGGCGGCAAATGCCAACCATCGACCGCGCCCAATCCGTAGGCGAAGAATGCCAGCGGCCGCCTGGCAGTGATCCGGGTATCGAGCTGGCGCAGCGAACCAGCGGCACCGTTGCGCGGATTCGCCAGTGGTTTCTCGCCGTTCGCACGGGCCCGCTCGTTGAATTTTTCGAAAGCTGCACGCGGCATATAGACCTCGCCGCGCACTTCCAGCAAGGCGGGTGGATTATCACTTCGAATTCTGAGCGGGATGGCCTTGATCGTGCACAGGTTGGCGGTCACATCCTCGCCGCTGGCGCCGTCGCCGCGCGTGGCACCCCGCACGAAGCGTCCGTTCTCGTAGCGCAAGCTGATCGCCAGGCCGTCGAGCTTGGGCTCAACCGAGAACGCTGGCGCCGCATCAGCAATCGTTGCGACGATGCGTGCCACGAAATCGCGCACTTCCTGTTCACTGAAGGCATTGTTGAGCGAAAGCATCGCTACGGGGTGGCGGACTTCGGCGAAGCCGCGTTGCGGTTTCGCGCCAACGCGCTGGGTTGGTGAATCGGCGCTGACCAATTCTGGATGTTCGACTTCCAGCGATTCGAGTTCGCGCAAGAGCGCATCGTACTCGGCATCCGGGATCGCCGGATCGTCGAGCACGTAGTAACGATGGTTGGCGTCTTCGATCTTCCGGCGAATTCCGGCGGCGCGCTTGGCGACGGCAGCGGGCACGGCCACAGCGATCAGCGCCCTGGCTTGATATTCAACTTTTCGCGCGCACGGTCGTAGGCGCGAAGCTCGTCACGGATGCTGGCAATGCGTTGCCGACCAAGCGCATTGCGCTGTTCGTCGAGCAGCACAGCGCCAAGCAGTTCGGCCATGCGCTGCGCGGTCGGCAGCAGCGTGTCCCAGGCATCGAGTGCCGGCAGTGGGGCCGGCAAGGTGATGAAGAACGCGATGCCGGGCGTGCGCAAGTCCTTGATCGTGTGCAGGTCGAACGCACCCGGCTTGACCAGACTGGCGACGCTGAAGATGGGGCCTTGCTCGGGATGGTTGTCGATCATGCGATGAAACACGTTCATGTGGCCGTAAACCAAACCGGCCTTTTCCGCCGCCACAACCAGGTCTGGTCCGCACAGCATATTGCCGGCACGGGCAACCACGAATAGCGAAACGATACGGTCATATCCCGCCACCGGACGCGCACCCACTGGCGTCGGTCCCGGCACCGGCTCTGGTTCGGACTCGTGCAGGACATCAGCGCTACTGTGATCGGCCGGATCCGGACTCGACTCATGCGCTAGTTCGGCTTCCAGTATCTCGCGCAGGGTCGGTTCCTGGCGTGCGCCGGCCTCACCTTTTGACGCAGTGATGCGCTTGCCCTGCCCGCGCTTGCCGCGCCGGCTGCCGAAGTAGATGACCACGAATAACAGCACGGCCGCTACGGCAAGGCCGATGCGCAACCAAGCAGTGTCGCTGAGTCCTTCGATCATGGAATGTCTCCCCTTCCAGGTCGCAAGTCGGTAACTAGGCGGCACTGGCGAGGCGAGTGGCCTCGGCCAGGTCCACCGACACCAGCCGGCTCACGCCGGGTTCGCGCATGGTTACGCCGGACAACTGCCGCGCCGCTTCCATCGTCGCCTTGTTGTGGGTGACAAACAGGAACTGCACTTTTTCGCTCATCTCGGAGACCAACGCCGTGAATCGGCCGACGTTGGCTTCGTCCAGCGGCGCATCGACTTCGTCGAGCAGGCAGAACGGCGCCGGGTTAAGACGGAAGATCGCGAACACCAGCGCTACCGCAGTCAGGGCCTTCTCGCCGCCGGACAGCAACGAAATGCTCGACACGCGCTTGCCGGGCGGTCGCGCCATGATTGCCACGCCGGTATCGAGCAGATCTTCGCCGGTGAGTTCCAGATAAGCATGACCGCCGCCGAACAGGCGCGGATACAGTTCCTGGATGCCGGCGTTGACCCGATCGAAGGTTTCCTTGAAGCGGCCGCGGGTTTCGCGGTCGATCTTGCGGATCGCGCCTTCGAGCGTTTCCAGTGCCGAAGTCAGATCGGCGTTCTGAGCATCGAGATAGGTCTTGCGTTCGCTCTGTTCGGCGTATTCCTGGATAGCAGCGAGATTCACCGGCTCGAGCCGGCGCATCTTCGCATCGATATCCGCCAAGGCCTTGGTCCAAGCCTCGACATCGGCTTTTTCCGGCAGTGATTTCAGCACCTCGTCCAGCGCCAGACCGGCTGAAGAAATCGCCTCGCCGAGTTGTTCCGAACGCAAGGCCAGGGCCTGCTCTTCCATGCGCAAACGAGTAATTGCCTCGCGCTGTGCGAGAGATTTTTGGTCGCACTGCTGGCGCAATTGTTCGTGCTTGCGCAGCTCGCCGTCGATGCCGTCGAGCGTCGAGCGCGCAGCAGCCAGTTCTTTTTCGTTGAGGACGCGCTGATCGAGCACGGTCTGGCGGTCGGCCTGCAAGCGCAGGATCGGTGCGTCGCCTTCGGCAAGCTCAGCCACGAGCTCGTTTAAACGTACTTCCAGCTGCGCGCGCTGGCTGCCCATGCGCGCCAAAGATTGGCTGAGGGCGAGGATCCGGGCGCGTTGTGCTTCCAGCGAAAGCGCCACCTGGTGGCTGCTCTCGCGCGATTCACGAGCTGCTTGCCGCGCCGCTTCGCGCTGTTCGGTGAGCGCACGACGTTCGCCGTCGAGCTGTTGACGTTCGTTTTCCAGACCCGACATGCGCGCAAGCGCTTCTTCCAGGCGCTGTCGTGCCTCGCGCACCTGCGTTTGCGCCTCGTCGAAGGCTTGCACCAGTGTAGTCAATTCCTGGTCGATATGACCGATGCGCACCTGCGCCGATTCGACCTTGCCTTGCTGTCCTTGCAATGTTCCGGCCAGCTCGGACACGGACCGATGGTGCAGGTAGAGCGTGCGTTGGGCATCCTCGCGCCGCTGCTCGGCTTCAAGCAGTTTGTCGCGCATGAACGTCAGCGCTTCGTTGATGCCTTGTTCTTTGTTGGTCAATGCCTGGATATCCAAGCGCAGTTGCTTGATCTCCGCTTCGCGTGCCAGTGCGCCCTGTTGCGATTCACCGCTGCGCAGCACGCGCAACCAACCGGCGCCAAGCCACTCGCCCTGGCGGGTGATGACGGCTTCGCCGTCCGCGAGCGAAGCAAGCAAGGAACGCGCCTCGGCAGCAGTCGCGACAACTCGCACCTTCGCCAGAAGGCGCCGCACCGAGGCCGGACCACGTACTTTCGCGGCCAACGAATCGGTGGGCACGGGCAGTTCGTCGCGGGCATTCGAAACCAGCGCGACCCGGCCCTGGCCGAGACTGGACAAGGCGTCCAGCCATTCGTCCGGCGCAACCACGGTTACTGCTTCAAGCAAAGCGCCGAGTACGGTTTCAACGGCGGTTTCCCAACCGGCATCAACGTCCAGGGCTTCGCCCAAGCGCAAATTGCCTTCGATGCCTTGCGCTTTCAGCCAGTCGAGCGCGACGTTCTTTTCCTGACCAAGCGCCGCGTGCTGCAGGGCTTCCAGCGACGCCAGGCGACCCCGCGCCGCCTGGATCTGCTTGCGTGCTTCCGACAACTCGTTCTGTTGCTGGCGTTGCAGTTCCTGCAACGTCGTCAACTGGGATTTGCGTTCTTCTAGACTGGTCGCCAAACCGTCGAGCCCGGCCTTCTTTTCATCGTGTTCGGCTGCCATCGCCGACAGTGATGCCTGCAAGGCAGCGGTATCGAGACTTGCACGTTCATTCGCCAGGGTTTCGCGCCGGCGCACGGCATCGAACGACTGCTTCTCCAGGTACTCGATCTTGGTGCGTTCGACATCGGCCCAACGCGAGGCTTCGGCCTGGGTGCGGGCGTAGGTATCCCAACGCTGCTGCCAGTCGTGCAGGGCCGCTTCGGCCGAACGCAAAGCTTCCTGGCGGGCGACATCGTCATCGGCGAGTGCCGCCAGCCGGGGATCGGCCTCGGCGATCGCAGCACGCAATTCGCCCAATTGTTTTTCGTCGCCGGTGATGTGCACGCCGATTTCTGCGAAAGCGGCATCGGCTTCAGTACGCGCCGTTTCCAGGCGCTGCTTGAGTTCGCGCTGGTGTTGTATTTGCTGTTCGATCCGCGCCAGCTCGGCGCCGATCCGGTAGCCATCGCCCTGCACTTTCGACAGCGCTTCGCCGGCCTGGCCCTGCTGCACGCGGCACAGTTCTATCTGCGCTTCGGCGGCGCGCTGCTCGGCGAGGATTTGTTGCAGGACGATTTCGTCCTGGGTCAGAGCCTCGCGGCGCACCTGCAACTCGCCATCAAGGCGGCGATATTCCATCGCCTTTAGTTGCGCGTCCTTGTTGATGCGATCGGCGGACAGCGTCTGATATTGCTCAGCGGCACGCGCCTGGCGCTTGAGGTGGTCGATCTGTTTCTCGACTTCTTCGCGCAGGTCGTTCAGGCGATCGAGGTTCTCGCGCGTGGCCTTGATCCGCGATTCTGTTTCCTTGCGCCGCTCCTTGTATTTGGAAATGCCGGCGGCTTCTTCCAGATACACACGCAGATCTTCCGGGCGCGCTTCGATGATCTGACTGATCATGCCCTGCTCGATCATCGAATAGCTGCGCGGACCCAGGCCGGTGCCGAGGAACAGATCGGTGATGTCGCGCCGGCGGCAACGCGCGCCATTGAGATAATAATTCGATTGACTATCGCGACCGACTGTTCGCTTGACCGAAATTTCTGCGAAGCGTGCGTATTCGCCACCGATGGCGCCATCGGAATTGTCGAACACCAGTTCCACGGTCGCCTGGCTGACCGGCTTGCGGGTAGACGAACCGGAAAAAATCACATCGGTAAGCGAATCGCCGCGCAAACGACTTGCCGAACTCTCGCCCATCACCCAGCGCACGGCGTCGATGATGTTGGACTTGCCACAACCGTTCGGACCGACCACGCCGGTCATGTTGGTGGGCAGGTGCAGGACCGTGGGGTCCACGAAGGATTTGAAGCCGGACAGCTTGATGGTCGAAAGGCGCATGGCAACCAATTGAGTGGGCGAAGTTCACCCAAGTACTTGATTCGAAAGGATAGCCGCGCAGGTTCACGCTGCCTTGGGGAAGTATAACCGCTGCGGCTAGCCCGGTGCCGATGCTTTTATCGACAGGGCATGGATATCGGTCTGCATCAGCTCGCCCACGGCCTCGTAGACCTTCCGGTGTCTGGCCAGCGGCGCCAGGCCACGGAACTCCTCACTGACCACTTCAACGGCAAAATGCCCCCGGCCATCGCGCGCGCCCTCGTGCCCGGCATGACGATGGCTTTCGTCGACGATCGCCAGATGGGAAGGCTGCAGGGATTGCAACGCCTTCCTGATCTTTTCAACACGCGGCGAATCTTTGTTCATGCGCAGGTGCTCACGGCAGCACGTGCCGGAACGGCCACACTTCAACCCGCGCGTAGACGCCGACAGCGAGGTAGGGATCTTGATCGGCCCAGGCGCGCGCCGACGCCAGCGAATCGAACTCGGCCACGATCAGGCTGCCGACGAACCCGGCCGGACCCGGGTCTTCGGCGTCGATCGCCGGCAACGGACCGGCCAGGCGCAGGCGGCCGGCATCGCGCAGGGCTTCGAGCCGCGCCAGATGTTCGGGCCGCGCCTTGCGCCGTGCGGCGAGCGAATCGTTGTTGTCGATACCGAGGATCGCGTACCACATGGTCTATGCCTGCGCGTGGGAGGACTGCATGATAGCGGCATGCCCGAACGCTACGATATCCATCCGGTGACGCCGCAGGATCGCCTGATCCAGAAGGCCGCCGAGACGCTGAAGTCAGGAGGATTGGGCCTGTGCCCGACCGACGCCGGCTACGCCCTGGTCTGGTCGCTGCACGGCAAGGACGCCGAAGACCGCGTGATTCGGCTGCGACAGCTGGACAGCAAGCACCCTTTCACCTTACTCTGTCGGCAATTGAGTGAGGCTGGCCGCTTGGCCCGGCTCGACGATCCGGCCTTCCGGCTGTTGCGATCGCTGACCCCCGGGCCCTGCACATTCATCCTTCCGGCCTCCGCAGAATTACCAAAACGCCTCAAGCACAGCGGTCGCAGCAAGCGCCGCGACATTGGCATTCGCCTGCCCGAACACGTGGTCACGCGGGCCTTGCTGGAAGCGGTGGGAGAGCCGTTGTTGTCCACCAGCCTCGTGCTTCCCGACGAGGCCGACCTCATTAGCTACGAGGCCGAGTCGGTGGCCGAACGCTGCTTGCGCTGGGTCGATGTCATGCTGGACTCGGGCGACTGCGAACCGGGACCGACCAGCATCGTCGACTGCACCGGCGAAGAGTTCGAAGTCCTTCGCCAGGGTTTCCACCCCGTATCGTTGTAATGCTGCATACGATATTTCCTTGATACCGACGTACCGATGACCCACGATCCCGCGCCCGACCTGGCGCCGACTCCCGCCCCGCACATGGAAAGCCCTGCCCCGCAACAGCAGGAGATGCCGCTGGCGCTGGTGCGCGGGCAACCGCTGCTGCAAATGCCGCAGGACCTGTACATCCCGCCGGACGCGCTCGAGGTCATCCTCGAATCTTTCGAAGGGCCGCTCGATCTGCTGCTGTACCTGATCCGCCGGCAGAATCTCGACATCCTCGACATCCCGGTCGCCGAAATCACCCGGCAATACGTGCAGTACATAGACGTCTTGCAAGATCTGCGCTTCGAACTGGCCGCCGAATACTTGGTGATGGCCGCGATCCTGGCCGAGATCAAGTCGCGCATGCTGTTGCCGCGGCCGCCGTCCGAGGACGGCCTGGAAGCCGATCCGCGCGCCGAACTCGTGCGCCGTTTGCAGGAATACGAGCGCTTCAAGAAAGCTGCCGAAGACATCGATCAGTTGGACCGGCTCGATCGCGACACCAGCGTTGCTGCCGCATTCATGCCCGACCGGGCCGTGGTTCGCTTGCCGCCGCCGGTTGACCTGCACGAAATGCTGCTGGCCCTGCGCGACGTGCTCAAGCGTGCCGAGATGTTCAGCCACCACGCGATCAAGCGCGAGGCCCTGTCGGTGCGCCAGCGCATGGGCGAGGTGCTGGCGAAACTTGGCGACGCCGGCTTCCACCGCTTCGAGAGCCTGTTCGATCCCGAGGAAGGCAGGATCGGCGTGGTAGTGACTTTCCTCGCCATCCTGGAACTGGCCAAGGAACAACTCCTGGAAATCGTCCAGGAGCAACCGCTGGCGGCGATCTACCTGAAATCCCTGGCGGTGGCCGATCGCTTCGTCGACGAACCCGACATCGACGCCCTGCCCGAACCCACCTCCGCTCACGATTTTTCCGATCCCGCTGGCAACCCAGACGCATGAACCTTCCCGAATCCGATTCGCATTCAGAACCCGCCATGGCCGAGGACAGCATCCGGCGCGTGGTCGAAGCCGCCCTGCTGGCCTCGCCGCAACCGCTCACCGTTGCGCAACTGGCCGCTCTTTTCGCCGATGACGCCACCGTGCAGCCGGGCGAGATCCAACAGGCGATTGCCGCGCTGCAATCCGATTGCGACGAACGCGGCGTCGAGTTGGTCGAAGTCGCCTCCGGCTATCGCTATCAGGTCAAGGCCGATGTGCACCCGCTGGTCAGCCGCCTGTGGACCGAGCGCCAGACCAAGTACACCCGCGCCACGCTCGAAACCCTGGCGCTGATCGCCTATCGCCAGCCGATCACCCGCGGCGAGATCGAACAGATCCGCGGCGTCGGCGTGAGCGCGAACATGATCAAGGCACTGGAAGAACGCGAGTGGATTCGCGTGGTTGGCCAGCGCGACGTGCCCGGCCGGCCGGAATTGTTCGGCACCACCAAGGCTTTCCTCGATTACTTCGGCCTGAAGAGTCTGGACGCATTGCCGCCCTTGGCCGAAATCAACGATCTGCCCGAACTGGAACCGCAATTCCCGTTCGAAATGATTCCACCAGCCGTGGCCAATGCTGCGCTTGCCGACGAACCACCTACCGGCGACGACAACGCCGACGACACCCACGATGAGGCGGGCGACGACGCCGCGCCGGAGATTTTGCAATGACCGATTCATCCTCAAAAGATTCACCGTCAAAAGATTCACCCGTGAAGAAAGTCCTCTCGCTCAAGCGCGAAGGCGCCGATGAAGCCAGCCCGAAAATTGAAGAGCGCCTGCACAAAGTGCTTGCCCAGGCCGGGCTTGGCTCGCGGCGCGCCTTGGAAGAACGCATCGCGCAAGGACTGGTGAAGATCAATGGCGAAGTCGCCAAGACCGGCCAGTCGATCAGCAGCGGCGACCGCATCGACATCGATGGCAAGACCTTCGTCGCCACCGCACTGACTGAACCGGCCAGCGTGCTGATCTACAACAAGCCCGAAGGCCAGGTCACCACCCGCGAAGACACCGAAGGCCGCCCGACCATTTTCGACGCCCTGCCGCGCTTGAAAGGCGCGCGCTGGATCGCGGTTGGCCGCCTCGACATCAATACCACCGGCCTGCTCCTGCTCACCACCGACGGCGAACTCGCGCATGCGCTGATGCACCCGTCCAACGCCATCGAGCGCGAATATGTTTGCCGCATTCCCGGTGAAGTGCCGGAAGCAGTGGTCGATCGCCTGCTGCGCGGGGTCGCGCTGGAAGATGGCCCGGCGAAATTCGAAAAGGTCGAGCGCATCAATGCCAGCGGTTCGCACGCATGGTTCCAGGTCATCGTCACCGAAGGCCGCAATCGCGAAGTGCGCCGGCTCTGGGAATCGCAGGGCCACCAAGTCTCGCGACTCAAGCGCGTGCGCTATGGCGATGTCACTTTGCCGCGCCTGCTCAAGCGCGGCCACTGCACGGAGATGCCGGCTGAGGAAGTCGAAGCGCTGCGCAAGAAGTTCGGCCTGGAGAACAATCCACCAGTGCTGACCTTGCAGCCAGTGATCGGCCAGCGAAAATCCAAAACCACCGAAATCCGGGTCGGCAAGGATCGGGCACAAGGCGGTTACCTCAACAGCCATATCAACGAAGAAGCGCGCGAATTGCGCCGCTTCGACCACGTGCGCGAAGAAAAACCGCGCGGTCGTGGAAGGCCGGCGGGTCCGGGCCGTGGCAAGCCTGGCGGCGGTTACCAGGGCCGCAGCGCCAAGCCGTTCGCAGGTCCGATGGGCACCGATGCGCCGCACGGCGCGCGGCCGCCCTCGCACGGCCACAAGCCACCGTTCAAAGGCAAAAAACCGTTCGGTGCCAGTAGCCCGCGCGACGACAATTTCGGCAATCGCGCCGACGATCGTGGCCCGCGCCCGCCCAAGCCTTATGGCGATCGGCCGCCGCGCCCGCAGGGTGAGCGTCCGTTCAACGATCGCGGCCCGCGCCCGCAGGGTCCGGCTGGTTTCAAAGGCCCACCACGCGGACCCAAGCCGCAGGGCGGCCCGCCGCATGGCAATTCCACCCAAGGCAACACCGGCACCGGCAACGAATTTCGCAGTTGGTACGTGCCCGAGGGCGTGAGCACCGGGTCCAAGGTGGCGCCGCCGCGCGATCCGAACACGCGTGGCCCGCGCGGCCCACGACCCTACGGGCAACACCAGGGTCCGCGTCCGCCGGGCGAACATCCGCGCGGTCCCAGGCCGCAAGGAAATAGTCCTTACCAGTCTCGTGGCCCGAAACCGGCACACGCGGCCGGCGATCGTCCGGGCGGCAATCGCCCCTACGGCGAGCGCGGACCCAAGCCCGGCGGCCCGCGACCGCCATTCCGCAAGCGCCCGGAAGGCCTGCCATCAGACGACTGAGGCCCTAGCCCATGTACGAGACCAGGAAGCAGCCGCCCATACCGCATCGCGCTTTTTTCCAGCGCCTGGTCGTGCATGCCTTGCTTGCCGTCTTATTGGTCGCCGGATCACTCGGTATCGGCATGCTCGGCTACGTCTGCACCGAACACCTGTCCTGGCTCGACGCCTTCCTCAACGCATCGATGCTGCTCGGCGGAATGGGCCCGGTCGACATGCCACGCAGCGAAGCGGGCAAATTTTTCGCCGGGATGTACGCACTCTATGCGGGCCTGGTATTCATCGTCACGATCGCGCTGGTGTTCACGCCGATCCTGCACCGCATCCTGCACAAGCTGCACTGGGACGAGTAGTCCCGCGGCATCGCTCAGAGTCGGATCTCGAACTCGTCGGCGTCGAGTTGCGCCGGGAAGCGCTCGCGATGGCCGGCCAGTGCCGAAGCTGAAAACGTCGTCGTGACGACCTCGGGTTCGGCGCCGCATTCGACCAGCGGCTGGCCGAGGAAATCCAGCGCGACACTGTCGCCGGCGTAGTCGATGCCGTTGCCATCCTGCCCTACCCTGTTCACGCCAATCGCGTAACTCAGGTTCTCGATCGCGCGCGCGCGCAACAGGGTGCGCCAGGCATGCCGGCGCGCGGCCGGCCAGTTGGCGACGAAAATCAACAGGTCGTAATCGAATCGTGCTTCGACTTCGTTGTTGAAACGATTGCGGATAAATACCGGAAAGCGCAGGTCGTAGCAGACCAACGGACAGATCCGCCAGCCCTTGTATTCCACGGTCAAGCGTTCGCGGCCGCTGGCGTAGCGTTCGTGTTCCTTCGCCATCCGGAACAAATGCCGCTTGTCGTAGTGCTTCACTTCGCCATCCGGCGTTGCCCACAGCAATCTGTTGAAGACTCCGTCGCCTTCGCGCATCTGTACGCTGCCGGTGACTACCGCACCCAACTTTTGCGCCTGTTCGCGAATCCAAGCGACAGTCGGGCCGGCCATGGTTTCGGCACGATCGATGGCTTCGTTGCTGAAGCCGGAGGTAAAGGTTTCCGGCAACACCACCAGGTCGCTGGCGCCGGCCAGCGGTGCGATTAGATCGCCGAACATCGTTCGGTTCGCTTCAGGATCCAGCCAGATCGTATCAGCCTGTACCAGGGAAACGCGCAGGTCGTCCATCATCAAATCCTCGCCAGTCGCTCGATGGCGGCGTCGAGCGTACTTTCGTTCTTGGCGAAACACAGTCGCGCCAGGCGCTGGCCAGCCGGTGGCGATTCGTAGAACGGCGACAAAGGAATCGCGGCGACGCCTTTCTCAGTCGTCAACCAGCGGCAGAACTCGGCATCAGGCAGGTCGCTGATCGCCGAATAATTGACCAGTTGGAAATAACCGCCTGGCACCGGCAGCGGTTGGAAGTGCGTGCCCTCGAGCTGGGCGCGGAAGCGGTCACGCTTGCTTTCGTAGAATTCGCCTAGGCCTTCGTAGTGTTCGGGATGCTGCTCGATCATTTCCGCGAACGCCCATTGCGCCGGAGCGAAATTGCAGAAATTGTTGTACTGGTGGACCTTGCGGATCTCGGCGCTCAAGGCCGACGGTGCGATGCAGTAACCCATCTTCCAGCCGGTGCAGTGGTAGGTCTTGCCGAACGAGGAAACGACCACCGTGCGTTCGGCCAGTTCCGGATAACGCAGCATGCTCTCGTGGCGCCGGCCATCGAAGACGATGTGCTCGTAGACTTCGTCGGAAAGCAGAATGATGTCGGTGCCGCGCAACAAACCAGTCAACGTAGCGACGTCGTCGGCCGTGAACATCGCGCCAGACGGATTGTGCGGTGTGTTGATCATCAGCATGCGCGTGCGTGGGCTGATCGCGACGCGGACCTTTTCCCAATCAACGGAGAAATCGACCGGGTCCAGCGGCACATGCACAGCGCGCGCACCAGCCAGGTCGATTGCCGGTTCGTAGCAGTCGTAACAGGGATCGAGCACGATCACTTCGTCGCCGCTGCGCACAAGGGCGAGCAACGCATCGAAGATCGCCTCGCTGCCGCCGCCGGTGACGGTGATTTCGCTATCGGCATTGACCACGCGTCCGTAACAACGCGCGGTCTTGGCGGCGATCGCCTGGCGCAACGCCGGGATGCCGGTCATCGGCGCGTACTGGTTCTTGCCTTCGCGCACGGCCCGGCCGAGCGCTTCGACCAGGAACACCGGCACGGAAAAATCAGGGAAACCCTGGCCCAGATTGACGGCCTGGTGCTCGACCGCGAGCTGGGACATCACGGTGAAGATGGTGGTACCGACTTTCGGCAGTTTGGTGGTGGGTTGCATGGTCGTGTGCAGCAAGACTAGCGAACCACGACGCCAACGATCCGGCGACAATCCTGCTGCAGGCACCCGGCCGGATTTTCGTCGGGGTTGTCGTCATAGTGAATTTCCAACGCGCGTTTGTTGTTCAGCGAAGATATCCCGGATTGCACGACGCTGGCGGCCATCGGGCTGCTGGTCTCCACCGCGAAATAGGGTGGCTCGCCAGGTGCCTTGGCGACGCAGTATCCCGTGGCAGTTCCGCAGCCGGTATTCGGTATCCCGCAATGGATGTGGACGCGATCGCCAAACGTCGCCACGTCGATGGCGTAGCAGCTGGCCACTGCCTCACCGGCATGCGCCGGCTGGCTCCAGGCAAGCATGATCAGCGCGCAACACAGAACCGAAAAACCGAGACCGATCGACTTCATGGCTATTACTCCCGTTGACCCAGCATTACCGCGAAGGCTTGCACGTTAACACGGGAGGGGTACTGGGCCAGATTGAGACCGGTCCATCTGGCCAATTTCTGGGCCGCCATCGACAAGGAGTTAGGGTCTGCTGTGGAGGCTGCTCACGGCGAGACGCTGGGCATTGCTGAAAGCCTTGACTGGAATTGGCTAGGAGTTTCAGTTGTTCTGGATGTTCGAACGCGATTTTCCGATCTTTGCCGCCCCGGCATCGACTGCCGCGGCAGAAACTCCGATCACCAGCTGCTGCCCGGCGGCTTCAATAGTGACTTGATTGCCCGGCGTCGCTTCGCGATCCAGTTCCGCGGTAATCGTAAGGGGCTTGTGCATGCGCTTGTCCGAGGTTTCACCGGAAGCGGAATCCGGCGGGCTCACCAGCGTGTAATCGAGCGTCACGTTGGTGGGTACTACCTTGCCCGCGGCATCGCACACCAGCACCGAATATTGCCCGGCCACCAATTGATCAGCCACGCAGGCGCCACTCTGGCATTCGACGACGCGAGCCTCGCCATTCGCATCGGTGATCTGCAGATACATGTTCGACGACGCCGCGGCAGCTACCGGCAGCAGCAGGGCGAAAAGAAGCGCGGTAATTCTGCAGGCATGGTTGTTCATTACGAATACTCCTGATGGCGGTGCATATCAGTGCGGGAAACAGCAAACCAGCTTGGCTGGGCTAGCGAATCACCACACCAACGATCCGGCGACAATCCTGTTGCAGGCAGCCAGCCGGATTATCGTCGGAATTGTCGTCATAGGTAATTTGCAGATATTGTTTATTGATCAGTCCTGCGATCCCGGACTGAACAACACTGGCGGCCATTGGGCTGCTGGTTTCCACCGCGAAATAAACCGGCTGCTCCGGGCAGCCACCGGGTGTCAGGGAACACGCGTTCAACCCCAGTGTGCAATGGATGTGAACCCGATCGCTGAACGTCGCCACGTCGACTACGCTACACTTCACATCTACCTGACCGGCATGTGCGGGCTGGCTCCAAGCAAGCATGATCAGTGCGCAAAACAATACCGAAAAACCGAGTGCAATCGTCTTCATGGCGTACCCCTGATGAACAACATCACTGCGAAGGCTCGAACGGTAGCACGAGGCTACGCCGCCAGCTGCAGCCGTGGCTTGAGCCTGGATTGACCTCGATCAACACCCGAAGCCCCACGGACGCCGCCGGCCCGGTAAAATGCCGGCAATGTCCGCCGCCCCGACTTCCCCGCCCCTGCTCGAATGTCGCGGGCTGTGCTTCGCACGCAACGAGGAGCCGGTGTTTGGGCCGATCGACTTGCGTGTCGCCGCTGGTGAAGCCCTGTTGGTGAAGGGTGGCAATGGCGCCGGCAAGACCACGCTGCTGCGGGTGCTGGCCGGGCTGCTGACGCCGACGGCGGGCGACGTGCAGGCCATGGGCATGTCCGTGGATGCGGGCCACTTGGTGCGTGGCTGTGCCTTCCTCGGCCACCTGCACGGGCACAAGGGCGACCTGACCGCACTGGAGAACCTGGATTTTTCGGCCGTACTGCTCGGCGCGAATCGCGATCCTGAAACGGTGCTAGCCGAAGTCGGCCTCTCCGGCCACGAGGACCACCAGGCGCGACGACTGTCCGCCGGTCAGAACAAGCGTCTGGCCTTGGCGCGGCTGCGATTGTCGCCAGCGAAATTGTGGCTGCTCGACGAGCCCTACGCCAATCTCGATCTCGACGGCATCGAGCTGGTGAATCGGCTGATCTCGATGCACCTGGACGAGGGCGGCGGCGTGCTGCTCACTACCCACGGAGCCTATGCCGCGCCGCCGGTGCCAATCCGCACACTGGAGCTGTCGGCATGAACGCGCCCTCGCTGCTGGCGCTCGCGAAAGCGCAGGCCGAGCGCGACTTGCGGCTAGTCTGGCGCCGCCGTGGCGATGCTCTGCAACCGTTGATGTTCGCGCTGATGGTGGTGGCCTTGTTCCCGCTGGCGCTAGGCGCCGAACCCGGCAAGCTGGCGAAGATCGCACCGGGCGTGCTCTGGGTGGCGGTATTGCTGTCGGGGCTGCTGACCCTCGACAACCTGTTCCGCAGCGACCTGGAAGACGGCAGCCTCGAACAGTTGTTGCTGAGTCGCGCGCCGCTGGCCTGGCTGATTGCGGTTCGCGTGGCCGTGCACTGGACAGTGACCGCCCTGCCCCTGCTGATCGCGACGCCGCTGCTGGCCGAATTACTCGCCTTGCCGCATGACCTGCTCGGCCCGCTGCTGGCCTCGCTCGCGCTCGGCACGCCGCTGCTCAGCCTGATTGGCGCGGTGGTTGCCGCGCTGACGGTCGGGATACGGCGCTCTGGTATGCTTTTGGCGGTATTGGCGCTGCCCTTGTACGTACCGGTGCTGGTGTTCGGCGCCGGCGCGGTCGCGGCAGCTTCCCAAGGCCTGCCCTGGCTCGGTGCGATCTACCTGCTCGGCGCCGGGCTGGCGCTGGCGCTGGTACTCGCGCCACTTGCTGCCGCTACTGCCCTGCGCATCGCGCTGACCTGAACGAACTGGCTACCGACTTCCGTGATGAATCGCCTCTTGCTCTGGTTCAACCAAACCGGTTCGCCGCCGAACTTCGATCGCTTCGCCGCGCGCTGGACGCCCTGGGCGTTTGCCGTCGCGTTCGTGACTATGGCGGTCGGCGTTTACGGCGCGCTGTACTCGGTGCCGGCCGATTACCAACAAGGCGAAAGTTTCCGCATTCTCTACATCCACGTACCCTGCGCCTGGATGAGTCTTTTCGTATTCGTGGTGATGGCGATGCAGAGCGTGATCGCCTTGGTCTGGCGGATCAAGATCTGTGAATTGCTGGCGATGGCCTGCGCGCCGGTCGGCGCCGCGTTCACCTTGATCACCCTGCTCACCGGTTCGATCTGGGGCAAGCCGACCTGGGGCACGTGGTGGACCTGGGACCCGCGCCTGACTTCGGAATTGGTGCTGCTGTTCCTCTACGTCGGCGTGATGGGCCTCTACGCCGCGATCGAAGATCGTCGCGCCGCCGCGCGCGCCGCCGCGTTTCTTGCGTTGGTCGGCGTGGTCAATGTGCCGATCGTGCATTTCGCGGTGAACTGGTGGAACACCTTGCACCAGGGCAGCACCATCCGCCTGATCGGCCCATCAAAGATGGACACGAGCATGCTGTGGCCGCTGTTGTTCACGGTGATCGCCAGCAAGGCCTGGTTTATCGGTTCGCTGCTGCAACGCGCACGGGCCATGAACCTGGAGCAGGAATCGGCCAAGGACTGGGCGCGCGAAGCCGACGGAGACGACGCATGAGCAATGTCTACGTCGCGGCATCTTTCGCAGTGACCGCCATAATTCTTGGCTGGGACTATTTGTCGCCGCAGCTGAAATTGCGGCGCGTCCGTCGCGCGATCCGCCTGCGCGCACGCCGCGATACGAACAGGAAATCTTGATGAACCCGACCCGCAAGCGCCGTCTGATGATCGTTCTGATGTTCCTGCTGGCTGCCACCACTGCCGCCGTCTTGATCACCTTGGCGCTACAGGAAAATCTGACCTACCTGCATACGCCCACCGACGTGCGCGTCGGCAAGTCGCCGAACACAGCGCGCTTTCGCCTCGGTGGCGTGGTCTGCGAGGGCAGCGTCCGCCGGGCGACCGGCACGCTCGACATCGATTTCGCGGTGACCGATCGCATCCGCCAGGTGCCGGTGCACTACAACGGCATCCTGCCGGACATGTTCAAGGAAGGCACCAGCATTATTGCCACCGGGCGCATGGAAGACGACCGTTTCGTTGCCACCGAAGTACTGGCCAAGCACGATGAAACCTATATGCCGAAAGAAGTGGCCGAAGCCATGGCCAAGGGCATCGCGATGCACACGCACAGTTGCGGAGCGAACTGAATGCTGCCCGAGCTAGGTCTGCTCGCACTGATCCTGGCGCTGTTGCTGGCATTGCTGCTGGGCGTGCTGCCCATGCTCGGTGCTCAGCGCAACGATGCGACGCTGATGGCGACCGCGCGGCCGCTGGCGTTCGCGCAACTGCTGTTCATCGCGCTGGCTTATGCGGTATTGACGCATGCGTTCCTGGTGCACGATTTTTCGGTGGCCTACGTCGCCAGCAATTCCAACACACTGCTGCCGATGATTTACCAGGTGCCGGCGGTCTGGGGCGCGCACGAAGGCTCGCTGCTGTTGTGGGTGCTGATCCTTGGTCTGTGGACGGCTGCGGTGGCGGTGTTTTCGAAATCGCTGCCGCCGCCAGTGATCGCCCGCGTACTGGCGGTGATGGGTTGGGTTGCAGTCGGATTCCTGTCCTTCCTGATCTTCACCTCGAATCCGTTCGAGCGCTTGCTACCGATCATCTCGGAAGGCCGCGACCTGAATCCGCTGCTGCAGGATCCGGGCCTGATCGTGCACCCGCCGATTCTCTACACCGGTTACGTCGGCTTCTGCGTTGCCTTTGCCTTCGCAGTGGCGGCATTGATCGGTGGCAAGGTCGATGCGCAATGGGTGCGCTGGTCGCGACCCTGGACCAATGTCGCCTGGGCCTTCCTCACCATCGGCATCGCGCTCGGAAGTTGGTGGGCGTATTACGAATTGGGCTGGGGCGGCTGGTGGTTCTGGGATCCGGTCGAGAACGCCAGCTTCATGCCCTGGCTGGTCGGCACGGCCTTGTTGCATTCGCAGGCGGTGACGGAAAAGCGCGGCAGTTTCCGCGGCTGGACCTTGCTGCTGGCGATCGCCGCGTTCTCGCTGTCGCTGCTCGGCACCTTCCTGGTGCGCTCGGGCGTGTTGACCTCGGTGCATGCCTTCGCTTCGGACCCGCGCCGCGGCCTGTTCATCCTGATTTTCCTTGCGCTGGTGGTCGGTGGCTCGCTACTGCTCTATGCGCTGCGCGCGCCGCGCGATGAACAAGGCGAACCGTTCGCGATGTTCTCGCGCGAAACACTTTTACTGGCCAATAATCTGTTGCTGACTTCGGCGGCGGCGATGGTGCTGCTCGGTACGCTGTATCCGCTGCTCGCCGAAGCGCTGGACCTGGGCAAGATTTCGGTTGGCCCGCCCTACTTTGGATTGTTGTTCGGATTGTTGATGCTGCCGCTGGTGCTGTTGGTGCCGTTCGGCCCGCTCACCCGCTGGCAGCGCGAACAGGCGAGCATGCCCTTGCGCCTGCTCGCGCCCTGGGCCGGGCTGGCACTGCTTGCTGGCGCGATCACTTACTTCGCCTGGCCGGCTGGCACGATCAAGACCGCCGCCGGCGTTGCCGCTGGCCTCTGGCTCGCGCTCGGCACTTTGCGTTTCCTGCGCCGTCGTCTCGCACAGCCAAACAACAAACTCAGCGCGGAGATCGTCGGCATGTGCCTGGCGCACACCGGGCTTGCAGTGTTCTTCTTCGGCGTGTTGATGACCAGTAGCTTGAGCCAGGAAAAGGACGTCGCCGCCAAGCCCGGCCAGAGCTTCGAATTGCGCGGCATTACTTTCCGCTTCGTCGGCGTCGAGAGCGTTCCCGGCCCGAATTACACAGCGGACCGTGGCACCGTGGAAGTACTGCGCGGCGACCAGGTAATCACGACCCTGCATCCGGAAAAACGCGCCTACGCCAGCGGTGGTTCGATCATGACCGAGGCGGCGATCGATCCGGCGCCGCAGCGTGACCTGTACGTGGCGCTGGGCGAACCGCTCGATACCAGCGGAACCTGGGCGCTGCGGCTGCACGTGAAACCGTTCGTGCGCGGCATCTGGCTGGGCGCGCTGCTGATGGCGCTGGGCGGTTTCACCGTCGCTTTCGACAGGCGCTTCCGCAAGAAGATTGAGGCCGCGCCGTGATCCGTCGACTGCTGCCCTTGTTCGCGTTCCTTGCGCTCGCTGGCCTGCTGTTCGCCGGTGTACGCATGAATTCGGGCAAGGACACCAGCGCGATTCCCTCGCCGCTGATCGGCAAGCCGGTGCCGGCGTTCTCGTTGCCGGTGTTCGACGATCCATCGCGCAAGTTCAGCGGCAAGGACCTGCTCGGCACGCCCTACCTGCTCAATGTCTGGGGCAGTTGGTGCCCGAACTGCCGCGAAGAACACCCAGTGATCACCGGGTTGGCGCAACGCGGCACGTTGCGCATGATCGGTTACGACTACAAGGACACGCCGGAGGACGCGCGCCGCTGGCTGGCGGAATTCGGCAATCCGTATGCGCTGATCCTGGTCGACGAAGACGGTCGCGCTGCGCTCGACTGGGGCATTTACGGCGCGCCGGAAACCTTCCTGGTCGACGCCACCGGCATCGTGCGCTGGAAGCACGTCGGCCCGATCGACGCGACGGTCGTGCATGACGAGATCGAGCCCTGGCTGGCCCGCTTGGGAGCCAAGCCATGAAGCGCTTCGCTTTCCTCCTGGCGCTGCTAATCTCGACGACGGGCTGGGCGCAAACCACCGTCGAGGCGCCACCCAGTTTCCGCAACGACTCCGAAGAGCAGCGCTTCCGCGACCTGACTGCGCAACTGCGCTGCGTAATGTGCCAGAACCAGTCGTTGGCCGACTCAAACGCGCAGATCGCCCACGATCTGCGCAACGAGATTCTGCGGATGATGCGCGAGGGCAAGACCGACGCGCAGATCAAGCAGTTCCTGGTCGAACGCTACACCGATTTCGTGCTCTACCAGCCCGAGGTCAAGCCGATGACCTGGCTACTGTGGTTCGGTCCGGCGCTGGTGTTGCTGGTCGGGGCCGGCGTCGTGATCGTGGTCGTGCGCAAGCACAGCGCCAAGCTTCCGGCTGGCGAGCCGCGCGATCTTCCGGAGGATGAGTGATGGTTTTGTTTGTCGCGCTGGCCTTGCTCGCCGGACTGGTCGCTGCAGCGTTCGCCACCTGGCCGCTCTGGCGCACGAACCGTCGCCTGGCCATTGGCCTGACCTTCGGCCTGCTACTGACGGGCGCTGGATTGTATCGTTATGTGGGCGAACCCTTGGCGTTGAACCCGGCCAACATTGTGCAGCCGCAGACCATTTCCGAAGCCATCGCCCAACTGGAGCGGCGCCTGGCTGCGCACCCGGAAGAATTCGAAGGCCGCGTGCTGCTCGCGCGTTCCTACATGGCCGAGCAAAAATATGCGCAGGCCCGCGACACCTACGCCATCGCGACTGCCCAACACCCGGAGGAAACCGACCTGTCGGTGGAATACGCCGAGTCTCTGCTGCGCACCTCGCCTGACCGCCATTTTCCGCCGGCCGCCGTGGCGATGCTGGAAAACGCCGTGGCAAAAAATCCGCAGAACCAGCGCGCGCTGTTCTTCCTCGGCATGCAACGGATGCAGTCGGATCGTCCGGCTGAAGCCGCCGATCTTTGGCAGCGCTTGCTGCCCTTGCTGCCGGCCGATGCCGGTGCGATGGTGCGCCAGCAGATCGACGTCGCCCGCGCGGCCGCGCACATGCCGCCATTACCGTTGCCGGAGGCGCCTGCGCCCCTGCTGCGCGCCCAGGTGAGCATCGATCCCACGCTCGCGAACAACCTGCCTGCTGGCGCCGTGCTGTATGTGTTCGCACGCAGCGCCAATGGCAGCGGGCCACCGCTGGCGGTGGTTCGCGTCGCCGTCAACAAATTGCCGGTCGAAGTCGCGCTCAGCGATGCCGACAGCCCGATGCCAACCGCAAAACTTTCCGCGCAAACAAAGGTTCTGGTGATGGCGCGACTGTCGCTGTCCGGTGATGCCCAAGCCGCCAGCGGTGATATCGAGTCGGACCCGCAGAATGCGACCGTCGGCCAGGCGGATCGGATCGTTCTGGTCTTGAACCGCACCGTGCCATGACTGAATTCATTCCTGCCGCGACGAAGTTCGTGGCGCTGTCCTCGCCGTTCGCGATGAAGCGCGGCGGCGCGCTGCACGGCGCGCGCATGGCTTACGAAACCTGGGGAACGCTCAACGCAGCGCGCGACAACGCCGTGCTGATCCTCACCGGGCTGTCACCGAACGCGCACGCCACCAGCAGCGAAGCCAATCCCGAGCCGGGCTGGTGGCAGGCGATGCTCGGCCACAGCAAGCCGATCGACAGCGATCGCTGGTTCGTGATCTGCGTCAATTCGCTCGGCAGCTGCAAAGGTTCCACCGGCCCGGCCTCAATCGATCCGGCCAACGGACTAGCCTATCGTCTGGACTTCCCCGAATTGTCGGTCGAGGACGGCGCCAACGCCGCATTCGAAGTGGTGCGCGCGCTCGGTATCGACACGCTCGCCTGCGTGATCGGCAATTCGATGGGCGGCATGACCGCGCTCGCATATTTGTTGCTGCATCCGGGTAGCGCTCGCAGCCATGTCAATGTCTCCGGCAGCGCCCGCGCCCTGCCGTTCTCGATTGCCATCCGCTCGTTGCAGCGCGAGGCAATCCGGCTCGATCCAAGCTGGAACCACGGTGATTACGACGAAGATCACTACCCCGAGAGCGGCATGCGCATGGCGCGCAAACTCGGCGTGGTGACCTACCGTTCGGCGATGGAATGGGACGGCCGTTTCGGCCGCGTCCGGCTGGACAGCGAATGCCGCGAGGACGATCCGTTCGGGCTGGAATTCGAGGTCGAACGCTATCTGGAAGGCCACGCCAACCGCTTCGTGCGCAAGTTCGATCCGAATTGCTACCTGTACCTGTCGCGCTCGATGGACTGGTTCGACCTCGCCGAGTACGCCAGCGGCAATGTGTCGGCGGCGCTGGCCAGGATCAAGCTCAAGAAAGCGCTGGCGATCGGCGTACACACCGACATCCTGTTTCCGCTGCAGCAGCAGGAACAAATCGCCGACGGCCTACGCGCCGGCGGGGCCGAAGCGGCCTTCCTGCCGCTGCCTTCGCCACAGGGCCACGACGCGTTCCTGGTTGATATCGAACGCTTCGGTCCAGCCATCGCCGACTTCCTCGCCCAGTTGTAGACTGCCACCATGAACCAGCCCACTTTCACCGGTCGCGACGCCCTGCTCGCCGTCATCGACGAAGCCTACTCCCGACCCGATGCCCAGGCGCTGACCCATGCCCTGCGCGACGGCCTGTGCCGGCTGATCCGCGACAAGGTGGTGTTCCTGCCGGAGTGCGTGTTCGAGCCGGTGGAAGGCCATTACGCCCGCCGCGAGCTGTACGCCTGCCCTGAACGCGGCACCACGGTGGTGGCAATGACCTGGGCGCCGGGCCAGGGCACGCCGATCCACGACCACTGCGGCCTGTGGTGCGTCGAGGGCGTCTGGCAGGGCCGGCTGGAGATCACCCGCTACGAACTCGAAGAAGACGCTGGCGAGCGCTGCCGGTTCAGCATGCACGAGACCCTGATGGCCGGCACCGGCACCGCCGGCAGCCTGCTGCCGCCGCACGAATACCACACCATCCGCAACCCGAACGATCGCGAGATCGCCATCTCGCTGCACGTCTACCAGAAGGCCATGGGCCAGTGCTCGACCTTCGAACCCGAAAATGACGGCTGGTACCGGCGCGGCCAGCGCCAGCTGTGCCTGGACGCGGTGCGCTGCGACCAGGACTGAGCGACCATGTCTGAGCTTGGGCTATACTGGCCGGGCAGTGCCGGTGTGGCGGAATGGTAGACGCGGTGGACTCAAAATCCACTGGCAGCGATGTCGTGTAGGTTCGAGTCCTATCACCGGTACCAAGTCAGGAAAACAAAAACCCGCCGAGAGGCGGGTTTTTGTTTGATTCCAAATGAAGTTGCGCTAGTGCCGAGAAACGGCGTCGAACAATCGATTGGCCTCATCGCTGCCCAGACCCGAGACGACCATCTCGTCGCTGAACGGCGAAGAAATTGCGGCGGTCTTAACTACTTTCCCGTCGACGACCCACGCGCACATCTGGCCGACGACGCTGCTGCTGGCGTCGAGTACTTGCGGCCGCGAAGATGACTTGAAGGAAAGCGAAATGCGAGTCTTGTCCCCGTCGACCGACTTCGTGACGGATTCGATGTCGTCGAATTTCGCGATTACGCCCCGCAACTTGAGCGAAACCACCATTCCGCCGTTCGGACTGTAGGCCATTCTTTCGCAGGTCGGGCAATCGCCGACCATCGCCACCCGCAAGACCAAGGATGCATTCGGCGCGCGCACTTCATCTGCCGGCTTGCACGCCGCGAGCAACAAAAGCATCCAAGTCGCCAGAATGAATACTCGCCAAGTGCGACGATTTCGTATCGACATCCTTGCCTCCCGAATTCGCCCGGGTGCCGGGCGGCGCGGATTGTACCCGCATGGGCTGGAGTATAAGCTGGTGACGTCGCATCATGGGGAAAGCCCGATGATCGAGGTTCCCGGCTATACCATCCTGCGGCTGCTCGGACACGGTGGCATGGCGACGGTGTATCTGGCCTTGCAGCAATCGCTGCGGCGCGAAGTCGCCCTGAAGATCCTCCTGCCCGCGCTAGCGCAGGATCACACCGCCACCGAGCGCTTCCTGCGCGAGGCGCGCGTCTCGGCGAAATTGCACCATCCGCATATCGTCGCCATCTACGACGTCGGCGTGTACGAAGGCGTTCCGTACATGTCGATCGCCTACGAGCCCGGCGGCACCGTGGCCCAGAAGATCGATTCGCACGGCGACTCCAGGTTCGCCTTGCGCATCATCCGCGACATCGCCAGCGCGCTCGACTACGCGCACAACCAGGGCGTCATCCACCGTGACGTCAAACCGGAGAACATCCTGCTGCGCGCCGACGGCAACTGCGTGTTGTCGGATTTCGGCATTGCCCACGCCATTGGAACCCAGACCGGGCTGACCCGTGAAGGCACCAGCGTCGGTACCCCGCATTACATGAGCCCCGAGCAGTTGCGCGGCGAGCAGGTCGACGGCCGTTCCGACATCTACAGCCTGGGCGTGGTCTTCTACCAGCTGTTGACCGGAAATCTGCCCTACCAGGGTACCGACGGCTGGGCCATCGGCCTACAGCACATCAACGCACCGGTACCGAAGTTGCCGATCGAGTTCGCGCAGCTGCAGACTTTCCTCGATGTCCTGCTCACCAAGGATCCGGACGCTCGCCTGCAGACCGGCGCGGAGGTGGCGCACTGGGCCGACGCGCGCCTGTCCGGGCAGATGCCGGCGATGACAGTGGCGATGACAACGCCGGCAGTGGGCGTGCATACCTCCGGCAACCTGCGCGCGCCTACCGCTTCGATTGCCCTCCTGCCATTTGCCGACATGAGCCAGAGCAAGGACCAGGAATACCTGGCCGATGGCTTGTCGGAGGAACTGCTGAACCTGCTGTCCAAGGTTTCCGGTCTGTATGTCGCCAGCCGCTCGTCGGCCGCGAGCTTCAAGGGCAAGAACGCCAAGCTGGTCGACATCGGTCGTGAGCTGAAAGTCGCCACGGTGCTCGAAGGCAGCGTGCGCAAGTTCGGCGAGCGCGTGCGCATCTCGGTGCAGCTTATCAATGTCTCCGACGGCTTCCAGATGTGGTCGGAAACCTACGACCGGCAACTGACCGACGTCTTCGCCGTGCAGGACGAGATCGCTTCCCTGATCGCGGCGGCGCTACAGGAAAAACTGATCCCCAAGCCCGCGCCGGCGCCGCCGGCGGTCGATCCGGAACTCGCGCGACAGCTGCAGATCGGGCGCGAACGCGTGCTCGGCGAAAGCCGCGAAGACGCGCTGGTCGCAGTCGCCGCGTTTGGCAAGGTGCTAGCCATCGCGCCCCACCACAGCGAAGCGCAAGCCGGCAGCGCGGCGGCGTTGCAGACGTTGTCGCGCCTGGATGCCGCCGAAGCCGAAGCGAAGGCAGCGCGTGAGCGCGAGTTGGCCGAGAAAACTGCGGAGCAATCCCGCCAACGCGAAGCCGCCGAACGAGCCGCCACAGAAAAAGCTGTCGCAGAAAAAGCCGCCGCGGAGGCCGACGCGGTGGCGACCGCCGAGCCTCAACAAGCTCTCGAACCTGAGGTCAGCGACAGAATCCCGCGAAACGCTCCCGAACGAGTGCGCGACCCTGCACTTGAGTTCGCAACTGCGTACGTTTCCTCCGCCAAGACCAGACCCGGATCAGGAACCGATGCGCCGCCTGCCGTAAAACCGGCGCGCAAACCCGGCAAGTTACTACCGATCGGCATCGGTGCCGCGGTAGTGTTGGCGTTGGTCGCGTGGCAAGCCACGAGCTATTTCTCGCGCCAGCGCGCACAGCAATGCCAGACCTTGCTGGCACAAGGGCGAACGGCGGCCAGCGCGGGAGACTACACCAAGGCCGCCGATATCGCCGGCGACGCCACCGGCTACTGCACCGGCGATCAGCTACCGCCGCTGCAAGCGCTGAACCTGCAGATCCAGAGCGAAAGGAACAAGGCGCAGGCCTGCGCGTCGGTCGAAGCCCAGGCCGTCGACCTGATTGGCAAGAGCTCGGCGACCCAGGCCCGCGAACTGCTGGTCGGCGCGCGCGAGAACTGCGGCGCGCGGCCGACGTACATACCGATCGAGAAGCAAGCCGCGCACGCGCAATCGGAAGCCAATGAGCTGATCATTCGTGCCGGGACCCGGCTGCAAGCCAACGCCCTTGACGATGCCATGGCCTTGATCGACCAGGCGATGGCGAAGGACGCCGACGTTCCGGGCGCGCAGAAGCTACTGATCAAGATCGCCGCCAAGCGCGGGAAACTGGGCAGCACACCGCCGTAGCCCGCGACAGCAGCAATGGCGTGGGGGGATACCCACCCCGCCGGTCGAGACGCTAGACTCGGACCGGGCGATCATCGAGGGGCGGCAATGCAACCGACCGACATCCGCAAGCCGGATTACTTCCACAAGGTCGTCGATTGCCAATGGGCCTGTCCGGCGCACACGCCGGTTCCCGAGTACATCCGCCTGATCGCCGCCGGTCGTTACGACGACGCCTACATGGTCAATTGGCAGTCGAATGTCTTCCCGGGCATCCTCGGCCGCACCTGCGACCGCCCCTGCGAGCCAGCCTGCCGGCGCGGCCGGGTCGAGGAAAACAACGGCCCTGATCCTGATAAGAGCGTGCCCGAGCCCGTGGCGATCTGCCGGCTCAAGCGTGTCACCGCCGACTTCAAATCCGATATCCGCCCGCGCCTGCCCAAGGCCGGAAAGCCGAACGGCAAGCGGATCGCCTGCATCGGTGCCGGCCCGGCCTCGCTGACCGTCGCCCGTGACCTCGCGCCGCTTGGCTACCACCTGACCGTGTTCGATGCTGATCCCAAGGCCGGCGGCTTCATGCGCACGCAAGTGCCGCGCTTCCGTCTGCCCGAAGAAGTGATCGACGAAGAGACCGGCTACATCCTCGCCCTCGGCGTCGAATTCATCGGCGGCCGGCGCATCGATTCGCTGAAAGCCCTGCTGGCGGAAAAGTACGACGCGGTCTTCGTCGGTTGCGGTGCGCCGCGCGGGCGCGACCTCGACCTGCCCGGCCGCTGGGACGCCAAGGACAGCATCCACATCGGCATCGACTGGCTGTCTTCGGTGTCGTTCGGTCACATCAGCAAGATCGGCAAGCGGGTGATCGTGCTCGGCGGCGGCAACACCGCCATGGACTGCTGCCGCAGCGCCCGCCGTCTCGGCGGCGAGGACGTCAAGGTGATCGTCCGTTCCGGTTTCGAAGAGATGAAGGCCAGCCCTTGGGAAAAAGAAGACGCCATCCACGAAGGCATTCCGATCCTCAATTTCATGGTGCCGAAAGCCTTCGTGCATCGCGACGGAAAATTGGTCGGAATGAGCTTCGACAAAGTCGAGGTCCGGCGCGATGAGAAAGGCCAGCGCCAGCTCGTTCCGACTGGCGAGCCGGAAGTGCTGGTTGATTGCGACGACGTATTGATCGCGGTCGGCCAGGAAAACCACTACCCGTGGATCGAGCGCGACCTCGGCCTGGAATTCGACCAATGGGAAATGCCCAAGGTCGATGCAGAGACCATGCAGTCGAGCATCCCGCGCGTGTTCTTCGGCGGCGACGCGGCGTTTGGTCCGAAGAACATCATCTGGGCGGTGGCGCACGGCCACGCCGCGGCGATTTCGATCGACAAATTCTTGCACGGCGAAGACGTACGCGAGCGCCCTGACCCGATCCTCAATCTCGTCTCCCAGAAAATGGGCATCCACGAGTGGAGCTTCGACAACGACATCTCCGGCGATATCCGCTACAAGGTGCCGTGGGCCGACCAGGCCAAGACGCTCAAGCACATCGACATGGAAGTCGAACTCGGCTTCGATGTCGCGACTGCGCTCAAGGAAGCGCAGCGCTGCCTGAACTGCGACGTGCAGACGGTGTTCAACAAGGACACCTGCATCGAATGCGACGCCTGCATGGACGTTTGTCCGATGGACTGCATCAGCTTCGTGCCCGATGGCGAGGAAGCCGACCTGCGGCAGCGCCTGAGCGCGCCGGCACTGCATGCCGACCAGGACTTGTATGTGTCCGGCGCGCTGAAAACC
>JANXRY010000065.1 GCA_025356635.1 Gammaproteobacteria bacterium | reverse complement strand
GGCGCCGGCCCGAGGATGAAATTGCCGTCGGGCGTGAAACTCTCCGGACCGTTGAGCAATTCCTTGATGCCGGCATTTTCCAGGGCCGGCACCCGCGCCATCGCCAGCTCCATGATCGGCTGGAAGTGCTCCCAATCCGGCTGCAGCAGCTGGAAATTGAATTTCTCGGGAATGCCGTCGACCGCCCACGGCATCGGATTCGGTTCGTAGCCGCCCATCACGAGCCCACCGACTTCTTCCTTGTAGTAGGTCAGGCGATCGGGATCGCGCAGGGTCGGCAGGTTGCGTGCGACCCCTGGGATGGCCTCGGTGATCAGGTATTGGTGTTGCACGGAAACGAGCGGCACGTTGACGCCGGCCATCTGGCCGACTTCCCGCGCCCATTGGCCCGCGCAGTTGACCACGACTTCGCAGGCGATGCGGCCGTGCTCGGTGATCACGGCAGATACCCGCCCGCGCACGACCTCGATGGCAAGCACGCGGGTGTCCTCGACGATTCGCACGCCCTGCATGCGCGCGCCCTTCGCCAGGGACTGGGTAATATCGGAAGGATTGACCTGGCCATCGGTGGGAAGGAAGGCAGCGCCGACGAGGTCGGAGATATCCATCAGCGGCCACAAGTCGCGCGCTTCTTGCGGGCTCATCAGGTGCATCTCGAGCCCGAACGAATGCGCAGTCGTGGCCTGACGCCTGAGTTCGGTCCAGCGCGCGGCATTGCAGGCCAGGCGCAGGCCGCCATTCATCTTCCAACCGGTGGCCAGCCCGGTTTCGGCCTCCAGCGTGTTGTAGAGCGCGACCGAATGGCCGAGCAACTGGGTGATGTTGGCGCTGGTGCGCAATTGTCCGACCAGGCCGGCCGCGTGGAAGGTCGAACCCGAGCTCAGCTTGTGTCTCTCGAGCAGCACGGTGTCGCGCCAACCCAATTTTCCGAGGTGGTAGGCGGTCGAGCAGCCGACGATGCCGCCGCCGATGACCACCGCGCGCGCCTGGCTGGGGAAATCCGCCATTTCAGTCACCCTCGTTCGTCGCCAACCACATCGCCTCGAAGCGCTGCAGGTAGTCGCGGGTGTAGGCGGCGTAGTTGAATTCGATGGTCGAGCTCACCAGCGAGGTCGCGCCCCAAAGGAGCTCCCGAAGCAAGGACGCGCACTTCATCGCGGCAAAACCACGGCGGCAGTTCGAATCAATGCCATTGGCGAAATAGGCGGCCAGCAGCCGCTCGTCCAGCGCCAGCGTGAAGGCATTGTTGGAAGAGAGATTCGCGAGGTCGAACAAGGGACTGTTGAATCCGGCGTAGTCCCAGTCGATCAGCCAGAGGCGCGCGCCATCGTCGATGAAATTGGCGGCCAACAGGTCGTTGTGCCCGAACACGATTTCGACCGGTCCGACGCGCCGCTCCAGCCATTGCATCCGGCGCTCCAGCTCGGCGAGGTCAAGGCCGAGCGGGTTCTTGCCCGCTTCGTTCAACACCGAAAGATAGTTGCGGATCACCTGGAACACCCAGAAGATCAGCGCCGGCCCGCGAAAATAGCGCGGGATGTCGTGGTGGCAGCGGCCGACCAACGCGACAATGCGCTCGAGATTGCCGGGATCACGCACGTCTTCCGGCCCGAAGGTCCTGCCATCGATGTAGCGGCTCACCAGCATGCCTTCGCCGGCGTGGATCACTTCCGGGGAAATGCCAGCGGCGTGGGCGGCGCGCGCCGCGGCGAGCTCGTTGAAGCGCATCACGCCGTGGTCCGGCAGATCCCGGCCGACCCGCACGACGAAACGCTTGCCGTCGCGGTCGGCGACCAGGAAATTGCGGTTGGTCATGCCGCCCGGCAGGGGCGAAATCTCGACCCCTGAGGACCAGCACGGCAAGCGGGCGATCTGATCGAACAGTGTCGGCGGGACCATGGGCTGACTATACTTCAAGCTCCTGTTGGCCTTGAAGGTCCCGCCGCTTGGCAGTTTCCGACGCTCCCGACCTGACCCGCGAACTGGCGCTGGCCCTGCGCTTGGCCGACGCCGCGCGGCCGATCGCCATGGCGCATTTCCGCAGCCGCATGGCGATCGACATCAAGGCCGACCACAGCCCGGTCACCATCGCCGATCGCGCCATCGAGACGGAAATGCGGCGCTTGATCCAGTCGCAATTTCCCGGGCACGCCATCCTCGGTGAAGAGTTCGGCACGACCCGGGGCTCGGGCTACACCTGGGTGCTGGATCCGATCGACGGCACCAAGAGCTTCATCACCGGCATTCCCCAGTTCGGCACCTTGATCGCCCTGCTCCAAGGCGAGCTGCCCGTGCTCGGAATCGTCGATATTCCCGCCACCGGCGAGCGTTGGCTGGGTCAACACGGGAAGCCCAGCCTGTTCAATCGTGCCGTCGCGAAAACGAGTGACTGCCGGAGCATCGGAACGGCGCGAGTCTGCACGACTTCGCCGGACATGTTCGATGCCGACGGTTGGCAACGCTACGACGTGCTCAGCCGGCGTGCCGCCTTCCGGCGCTTTGGCGGCGACTGTTACATATACGGCCTGCTCGCCTCTGGCCACTGCGACCTAGTGATCGAAATGGGCTTGCAACCCTACGACTATCTGGCGATGGTGCCGGTGATCGAAGGCGCCGGCGGAAAAATCAGCGACTGGCGCGGCAATGCACTTGGCCTGCATTCCGACGGCCACGTAATCGCCGCTGCGACGGAAGAACTTTGGCGCGAAGCGCTCGAAGCACTGGCATGAAAAAGCCGCCCGAGGGCGGCTTTTTCGATACTGCAGGATGAGTCGAAGGCTTAGACGCCCTCGCCCTCTTCCACGGCCTTCATCGACAGGCGGATGCGGCCCTGCTTGTCGACTTCCAGCACCTTGACCTTGACCATGTCGCCTTCCTTGAGCTTGTCGGTGACTTTCTCGACGCGCTCGTTGGAAATCTGCGACACGTGCACCAGGCCGTCCTTGCCCGGGGCGATGGTGACGAACGCACCGAAGTCCATGATCTTGGCGACCTTGCCTTCGTAGATCCGGCCCGGCTCGACGTCAGAAGTGATCTGCTCGATGCGCGCCTTCGCGGCCTGGGCGGCGGCGGCGTTGATCGAAGCGATGATGATCGTGCCGTCGTCCTGGATGTCGATTTGCGTGCCGGTTTCCTTGGTGATCGCCTGGATCACCGAGCCGCCCTTGCCAATCACTTCGCGGATCTTGTCCGGATGGATCTTCAAGGTCAGCAGGCGCGGCGCGAATTCCGACAGCTCGGCGCGCGGGGCGGTCAGGCCCTTGGCCATTTCGCCGAGGATGTGCAGGCGGCCCTGCTTGGCCTGCGCCAGCGCGACCTTCATGATCTCTTCGGTGATGCCGTCGATCTTGATGTCCATCTGCAACGCGGAAATGCCATCGGCGCTACCGGCCACCTTGAAATCCATGTCGCCGAGGTGATCCTCGTCGCCGAGGATGTCCGACAGCACGGCGAAATCTTCGCCTTCCTTGATCAGGCCCATAGCAATGCCCGCGACCGGCGCCTTCACCGGCACGCCGGCATCCATCAGCGCCAGCGAGGAACCGCAGACCGAGGCCATCGACGAGGAACCGTTCGACTCGGTGATCTCGGAGACGACGCGGATGGTGTACGGGAACGACTCCATGGTCGGCATCACGGCGAGCACGCCGCGCTTGGCGAGGCGGCCGTGGCCGATCTCGCGACGCTTCGGGCCCATCATGCGGCCGGCTTCACCGACCGAGTACGGCGGGAAGTTGTAATGGAACAGGAAGTGTTCTTTGTACTCGCCAGCGGCCTGGTCGATGATCTGGCCGTCGCGGGCGGTGCCGAGCGTGATGGCGACGATCGCCTGGGTCTCGCCGCGGGTGAAAAGCGCCGAGCCGTGCACGCGCGGCAGCACGCTGGTGCTGACGGTGATCGGGCGCACGGTGGTCAGGTCGCGACCGTCGATGCGGGTGCGGGTCTTGAGCACGGAGGCGCGCATCGAGCTGTACTCGAGTTCGCTGAATTCCTTGCCGAGGTCGGCGCTGTTCCAGCCCTCGCTCTCGCAGCGGGGCTTGAGCTCGCCAACGACTTCCTTCTTCAGCTTCGAGATCGCGTCGCGACGCTCGATCTTGTCTTTCACTGCGTAGGCGGCACTGAGGCGATTGCCGACGGAGCTGGCAACGGCGCCGATCAGGGCATCGTTCTTGGCCGGGGCCGACCAATCCCAACGCTTGACGCCGACTTCGGCGACCAGCTCGTTGATGGCATTGATGGCGGCCTGAAGCTCGCGGTGGCCGAACATCACGGCGCCGAGCATCACGTCTTCGGACAACAGCGCGGCTTCGGATTCCACCATCAGCACGGCCTTCGAGGTGCCGGCGACGACCAGCTCAAGCTGCGAAGTTTTCAGCTCGGTGGCGGTCGGGTTGAGGATGTACTTGCCGTCGGCGTAGCCGACCTTGGCGGCGCCGATCGGGCCGGCGAAGGGCAGGCCGGACAGCGCCAGCGCGGCGGACGCGCCGATCAGGGCCGGGATGTCACCGTCGATTTCCGGATTCAGCGACATCACCGTGGCGATGACCTGCACTTCGTTGGTGAAGCCTTCCGGGAACAACGGGCGGCAGGGGCGGTCGATGAGGCGGGAGATCAGCGTCTCCTTCTCGGTCTGCCGGCCTTCGCGCTTGAAGAAGCCACCCGGAATGCGGCCGCCGGCGTAGAACTTCTCCATGTAGTCGACAGTCAGCGGGAAGAAATCCTGGCCTTCCTTCGCGGTCTTGTTGCCCACCGCGGTGACCAGCACGACGGTGTCGCCCATCTTGACGACGACCGAACTGGCCTGGCGGGCGATTTCGCCCGTTTCCAGGGTGACCTGGTGCTGCCCGAACTGGAACGTCTTGGTAATTTTCGCCACGATATTTTCTTCCCTATTCAGTCGATTCTTTCTGCCTGCATCCACGGCACCCTGCCGTGGACGTGCGGCGCCCTTTCGGAACGCCTAAAACAAACGCGGCGCATCAGCGCCGCGTGGTGGTAATGGATTAGCGACGGAGGCCGAGGCGCTCGATCAGGGTCTGGTAGCGCGTGGCGTCCTTCTTCTTCAGGTAGGCCAGCAGGCTGCGACGCTGGTTGACCATCATCAGCAGGCCGCGACGGGAGTGGTGATCCTGCTTGTGCGCCTTGAAGTGGTCGGAGAGGTGGTCGATGCGCGCGGAAAGCAACGCAACCTGGACTTCCGGAGAGCCGGTGTCGTTGGGGACGCGGCCGAATTCTTTGAGGATCTTGCTGGTATCAATGGACATGTTGGTTCTCTCGTGATGCGAAGCCTGCAGGAACACCGTCTCTGGACGATGCACCACCTGACTCGCCGGTTGGGGATTGGCTTGGTTTTACTGAAGACTTAGCCGGAGAAGTATATCAGGACGTCGCCGCCCAGCGGAACAAGCGCTTGGCGCGAAGTCGCCCGTCCGGCCCGACCTCGGCTAGCCCGAGTGAGCGTCCAGCCTGATCGAGCGCGTGCACCTCACCCGGTTCGGTCACGGCATGCAGGTCCACGACCCGGCCGTGGCCCAGATTCGTGGCCTGGGTCTCATCGAGCACGACCTGCGACCAGCCAACCAGCCCGGCGGCCACCGGCAGCAGGCAGGCATCAAGTACCGCCTCTCCCTGCGCTGCCAGCTCGCGTAATTCGTCCGGGGTGAACATTTTCGGCTCGCGGAATGGCGCCACCCAGGTCCGACGGAGCTGCAGCACATGCGCACCGCAGCCCAGGGCCTCACCCAGGTCGCGGACCAGGCTGCGCACATAAGTGCCGGAGCCGCAATCGATGCGCAGATCCAGACTGTCGGGCGCCAGCGTTTCGAGCACGATCTTGTGAACTTCAACCTCGCGCTCGGGCACTTCGATGACTTCGCCGCGTCGCGCCTTGGCATACAAGGGCTCGCCGCCCTGTTTGAGCGCCGAATAGATCGGCGGCCGCTGCTGGATCTTGCCAACGAACGCCAACAATGCAGCTTCAACCTGCTCACGATTCAACCTCGGCACCACACGCTCGCGTAGCACCACGCCGTCGGCGTCATCGGTATCGGTGGTGACGCCGAGCCGTGCCGTGGTTCGATAGCCCTTGGCATTGCCGAGGAGGTGGCCGGCGATCTTGGTCGCTTCGCCGAAACACAACGGCAACAGGCCGGTGGCGAGTGGATCGAGGCTGCCGGTGTGCCCGGCCTTTTCGGCGCGAAACAAATGGCGCACGCGTTGCAGCGCCTGGTTCGAACTCAGGCCTGCGGGCTTGTCGAGCAGCAGGATGCCGTCGAGCGGGCGGAAGATCGTGCGCGGAAGC
>JANXRY010000058.1 GCA_025356635.1 Gammaproteobacteria bacterium | reverse complement strand
AATACCACGAAACCATGCGCGGCCAGGAGCTGTGCTTCGCCATTGAAACCCCAATGATCGGTGATGCCATAGGGGCCGCCGTGGGGATTGACGATCATCGGCATCGCTCCCTCGGCATGCCCATGCGGGAGGGTGAGCAATCCGGTAATCGTCATGCCGTCGCGCGCCTTGAACTCGAACGGCTTGACGGTCGCCAAGGCCGCGCTATTGAGCCAGTCCATATTGGCGACCAGGAACTCGGCTTTCTTCGTTTCGGTATTGAGCAGGTAATAGGAGCCCGGGTCGGTATCGCTATAGGCCCGGAACAACAGGAGTTTGCCGTCCTCGGTGGCGTTGACGAATTCCACGGCTTCGTCCGGGAAGCTGCTGTCCTGCAACGACTTCAGGAATTGCGCTTCCGGCGCCTGTTCGTCCAGATAGGAAATGCGCGGCTTGCCGTCGCGGAATACGACAGCGATCGGGGTCTGCCCGTCATGGCCAAGGATGATGTCTTCGCCATCCGGGTCGACGCGCGGGTCGCGGACGACCCGTTCGCGCTTGCCCGTGGCCACGTCCATGGCATAGATGCTGGAAGGACCCTCCGGCTCATCGATCAACAAGTAGGCGAGACTGTCGTCCTTGTTGAAACCGATCGGCGTTGCCCGCTGCTTGCTGGTCACTTCATCGTTGATCAGTTGCCAGTCGTTGCCGTCGGCGTCGCGATAGTAAAGACGCAGGAACCCCGCATCGGATTCGCCATAGGCGAAGCGCGGCCGTGCCTGATGGTCAACCACGAAATCGGCCCACGCCAACTGGCTCGTGGTGACCTTGCGACGAAAGCCGGTATTGACGTTGACTCGCTCAAGGCTGGTCGTTGCCGCCACGCCCAAGTCGTTGGGATAAGTGACGGCGGCCAGGATCTCATCGTTGGTGCCGGGAATCCGGGCCACGAAACGGCTCCACACCCAGGCGTCATCGCGCTTGTGCAAGTGGCTGCCGGTTTGCATCTCGCCGCTGCGATAGCCGGTCAGGATGGTCTGCTTGCCACCATCGACGTCGGTGGCGAACATTTCGCCGGTCAGGACCGGTTGTTCAAGCGGGCCATCCTTTTCGGCGATGGAAAGAACGATGCGGGTATTGCTCACCCACCAGAAATCGGCGACGTGGGTCTTGCCGCGCATGTTGAACGTACCCATCAGCTTCATGTCGGACCGGCGCATCATCGAAAGAATGGTCCGGTCGCCGATTGGAACGGAAATCGCGATGTAGGTGCCGTCCGGCGAGAGTTTGATCCGGTTGAAATTGTCCGGCTTCAGGAAGGCGTCGAGCAGTTTAGAATCGGCATGTCGAGCCGGTTCGACGGCAGGCGCTCCGAACGAAGCGACAAACGCGATGAAGGCGATGAGGCCATGGGCAAGCAAACGGATCATGGTGGTTGTGCCGGCGCGTTCGCGTCAACGACGCGGGAGTCGAGAGTGTCGGTAATTGCGGTCATTAATACAAATCCACCGGATCGACATCCAGGGACCAGCGCACCTTGCGCGCGGACTTGAGGCCGTAGATCTGTGGCACCCAGGCATTGAGTGCGGATTGCAGGGCCGGACGTTGCCTGGCGCTGAGCAACAACTGGCCACGCGCGCGGCCGGCGCGCCGGGCCATCGGCGCGGGCATCGGTGCGCTAGTTTCCAAGCCAGTGGTCGGCACGAGTAGCGCGTGGGCATCGCGCAAGAAAATATGCACGTCGCTTTCCAGCAGCGCTTCCGCGCGCAGTAAGGCCAGATGTGCGTAGGGTGGAAACCCAGCCGCTTCGCGTTCGGCCAATGCCAGCGCGGCGACTGCGGGATAACCGCCGGCCAGCAAGGTGTTCAGCAGCGGATGCTCGGGATGGTGCGTTTGCAGCAGCACTTGGCCGGGCAGGTTTGCGCGGCCGGCACGACCGGCAACCTGGATCAGCAATTGCGCCAGTTTTTCTCCGGCGCGGAAATCCGCCGAGAACAATCCTTCGTCCACGCCAACCACGCCTACCAGGGTGAGCCGGGGCAGGTCATGGCCCTTGGCCAGTATCTGCGTGCCAACCAGGATGCCCGGCTTGTTGCCGAGCGCGGCCAGGTGTTTTTCGATGGCATCGCGGTGGCGGGTGGTTTCGCGATCGACCCGGATCAAGGTCGCATCGGGAAAACGCGCCGCCAAGGCTTCCTCCAATCGCTCGGTGCCGAAACCTTGTGGCTGCAACGCCAGCGATGCGCAGTCCGGACAACTCAATGGCCGGGTGCCGCGCGCGCCGCAGTGATGGCAGATCAATGTGCGGCCAGCCCCATGCACCGTCATCGGGCTATCGCAGCGTTTACAATGCGCGCTCCAACCGCAGTCGTGGCATAGCAAGACCGGCGCGTAACCGCGTCGATTCTTGAACACCAACGCCTGTTCGCCGCGCGCCAGGCATTGCTCAATGGCGTCGAGCAGATCTTTCGAAAGTCCGTGGCTCAGTGCCCGTTTTCGTACATCAATCACTCGCACGCCCGGCGGTTGCGCGCCACCGGCACGCTGGCCCAGACGCACATGTTGGTAGCGTCCCGACAGTGCGTTGTGCAGCGTTTCCAGTGACGGTGTGGCGCTACCCAGCAGCACCGGAATGTCGAGCGCCTTGGCGCGCACCAGGGCCAGGTCGCGGGCATGGTAGCGAACGCCATCCTGCTGTTTGTAGCTGTTGTCGTGCTCTTCGTCGATCACGATCAGCCCGGCCTCGGGCAAAGGCGTGAACACCGCCGAACGGGTGCCGACCAGCACGCGACCTTCGCCGCGCCACATCGCCGACCAGGCGCGGGCACGGGCACCATCCGCTAGCCCGGAATGCAGCGCATGCACGGGTACGCCCAGGCGCGCCCGGAAACGCGACAGTGTTTGTGGCGTCAGGCCGATTTCCGGAACAAGGATCAGCGCCTGCCGGCCGGCGGCGAGGCAATCGCGGATTGCTTGCAGGTAAACCTCGGTCTTGCCGCTGCCGGTCACGCCCTCAAGCAACAGGGCACGGAAGCCAGCGCCCGCACGCAGCGCCGCGAGCGCCTCCCGTTGCGCAAGCGTGGGTTCCGGCGCGCCCGGGTCGGCGCGGGGAGCTTCACCACGAAGCTGAACCTGCATGCGTTCGACCAGGCTGCGCTTGGCGAGCGCGCGTGCGGCAGTTCGCCAACTATCGAACTCGATGTCTAGGCGATCTTCACCGATGGCTCCGGCCTGCAATCGTTCGGCCAAACGACGAGTCGAGGAATCCCGGCGCAAACCGGCGAGAGCTTCGTGGCCAGTGGCGGTGAGTTCCCAGCAGTAAGCGCAGGTCTCCGGAAGTACCCCGCCGGCACGCAAGGCGGCTGGCAGCGCGGCCGCGAGCACTTCACCAAGCGGCGCATGGTAGTAACGCGCTGTCCAACGCAGGCTCTCGAGCAACTCGTTGGACAGCAGCGGCTCGGAATCCGGGCTGGACAGGATTGGCTTCAGATCCAATGCCAGCGATTCGGCTGGGCCGGTCGAAACGACCACGCCCGCTTGCTCGCCATGGCCGAACGGCACCCGTACGCGCCGGCCTATCCAGTGCGGGCCGGCCGGATCGGCATCGGGCGCCAGATAGTCGAACAGACGCGGCAAGGGCAGCGGCAATGCGACCCTGAGGATGACCTGGAACGACGAAGACATGTAGCCAGTCTAGCGTCTGGCCTGCTTGGCAAGCGTTGCGGCTCAACTTGCGACACAGTTCTGAATTTTGGCGCAGGAAGTCGCTCTAAGTCATTGCCACGACTGTAGTAAGCCCCTTATCCACATCATCTGTGGATAAGTCTGTGGAGCAGGCACGGCTTGGCTCTGCGACAAGCCCGTGAAGACAAGCCTTTCGTGCCGTTGGCGATTTTTTAACCATATCGTCATATTTGATTAAAATCATGCAGTTAGCATCATTGAACGAGCGTGAAGTAGGGGCAGGAATAGCCCTGGAGCTGGCTGAACAGCCGTTCTTGGGTGCTGTGCACAACGTTCCACGCGCAAAGCCGCGCCAGTCCTCACGGAGCGCCGAATTTTCGGGTGTCAAGCGTCTTTTTTGCCAGTCACCTACGGGGCGTGCCCAGTCTTTACAATGACCACGTTCCTGGCCAGATAAGAACCTGATGGACAATCGATCGCGCCTGCTTACTTTTCTGCATGGGATCGAGCCGCGGGCGTGGGTATTGCTCAATGTCCAATGCAATGATCCGGGCCGTGCGTCGGCCTTGTTCCGGGAAACGTTGGCGCTGTTCGCCAGCGAGGCCGCTACCGAGCCATTGGCACGCTGGCCGATGCGTTTCTGGACGATCCTGCTGTCGCGGCCTGGCCTGACCGTGGATGTTGGGCTTGTCGGTGAAACGGCCAGTGGACTGGCGAGGATCCCCCCTGGTCCGCGGGTGGTGTTTCTGTTGCCGATGGTGGCCGGTCTCGACGAAGCGCACGCCACCGAAGCCTTGGGCGTAACGCCGCGCCTGCTGGCGCAGGCATTGGTGCGCGCGCGTACTGCCTGGGCGGACCCCGAGGCACACGATGCGCTGCGCGAGTTGTTGCAGGCACGCATCCGCGAGCCGACGGCGGGCGACCGCAAGGCCATTCAGGCCTTGCGTGACGAGGCCTTGGCGCAGCCTGCTGCGCCATCTGCTCCGGCAACCAGCAAGCCGCGCCGGTGGGCCTGGGCCGCCGTTCTGGGGCTGCTGGTGCTGGTATTGGCCTGGCTGGTGATTGCAGTGTGGACAGGCCGGCAGCCGCTTGTGCCGGGTCACAGCGAAGTGCTGCCTTTGGAAGTCACTCCCGCCTTGGCGCCACTGGACGCCGCCGGGATCGTCACCCACCCCGATTACGCGCAACTGGCGGCACCCGGCGATGCCCGACTCGCCGAAGACCTGGCCCTGCTGTCCTGGTTCGCGGCAGGCAACGGCGCCAGCGCCGAAGCCAGTGCTGGTGCCGCCACGGTCGGCGCCACTTCCTTACCGACATCGGATCTTGCTGATTTCGACAGCCTGCCTGAGGCCGAACGTGAGTTGCTGGAATCGGCACGCTCGACGTGGGCGAACCTGGACTCAACCACACGCGAGCATCTGTCGGAACAGGCCAAGGACTGGCTGGGCAAGACGTCCGCCGAGCGGGATTCCTTGCGCCAAGGCATTGTTGCCTGGGATCGTCTCGCCCCTGCCGAGCGCGAGCGCCAGCGAGCGCCGTTCGAGGCTTGGCAGCTACTGTCGAATGATGATCGGATGCAGCTGCATCTCGCGGCACGACGTTGGGCGACATTGCCGGCAGCGGAGCAGGCGGCGGCCCGCGGCCAATTCACTGCACTCTCGGACGACGCCCGGCATTTGTGGTTGCTTGGTCCAAGCCTGGGCCGGGAGCTGGCGCCGATCGCGGCGCATTATGCCTTCCTGCCCGAAGACGATCGCAATTCATTCCTGACCATGTTGCGCGGACTCGACCAGAACAGTCGCAGCGATTTCATCACGCTCAGTGCGCATCTGGAACCGGGCGAGAGCGATCGCCTGCGACGCGATTTGCAAGCGCAAGCACCGTCACTGCGCGGCGCCTGGCTGCGGGCGCGGTTGCCTCAGTAAGTTGCGCTCGGCGCGGGGCATGTTGCTCGAAGTAAGATGTGGCTGGCGAGCCAGGCACGGTATTCGGATTCGATTTTGCGCCGCACCAGCAAGTTGACTTCGTAGACGATCACAGCGTCAGCAGCCCGACCAGCATGGCGCCGGCGAGGCTGATGCCCAGTAGTACGAAGTAAGACATGCCGAGCACGGCATATTTGATCAAGGTCATTGGCCAGCCCTGCCCGTAAACGCGCTTTTGCATCAGCAGCAGGCAGATCGGTATCCATAGCCAGGACAGACCCATGCCCAAGCCGAGCAGGCCGTTGAAGAATCCGTCGGTCGGTGCCAGCCAGTCCTGCAGTTTCGACAGGAACACGATCAAGCTCAGCATCAGGGCGATGAAACTATGACTGTGCAACGCCACGATCAGATGCTCCATGTACAAGCGGCGCTTGAACCAGTAGGCGAGCTTGAGCATCAGCGCGAACAAGGGCATGAGCAGGAACAAGGTCTGCGGTAGGACATTGAACAGCCCGTCCAGCAAGGGCTTTTCGCTGTTGCTCTGCTTGAGCACGTCGCGGGCATGCGCGAGCCGGTGATTCAGCGCCTTGTTGAGTGGCGCCGGTAGCCAGCCGAACGTGACCGGGTTTGTTTCCGGGTTCCAGAGCTTGCCGTTGATCGGGAAATCCAGCGAATTATTCTGGTGGCCGGTCTGCGCCGGCGCGGGTTTGCCATCGACGTTGACCCGCAATCCGCCCGACCCTTCGTTGTCAATGTTGATGCTGCCCTGGATGGCGAAGAACATCACCACGCTGAGGAACAGGTACAGGCGCACCGGCGTCACGTAACGCACGCGTCGGCCGGCGAAGTATTCCCGAGTCAGGTAACCGGGTCGCGCGAACAAGGGCCACAGCGTGCGCAGCACCCGCGAATCGATGTTGAGAACGGTATCGAAGAAATCGCCGAGGATGCTGCCGAAGTGCCGGACCAGGCCTTTGGTCGGTTGGCCGCAGGCATGGCAATGTTCGCCAAGCAAGGCGGCGCCGCAGTTTTCGCAGGCGCGCGTGGGGCCTGTCAGTGCGGCGGTGGGCTCGGCTACGGGATCGCTGGCAGACATCTCGGCGCTCTCAGGACTGGGCGCTACTATAGCGGCAGAAATCTTCCCGTTGGCCTCCCATGAGTCATGCCGAAAGCCGTTTTGCGCGCGCCCTGCGCGAGCTGCGGGTCAGCTTCGTCCTCGCGTTGCCGCTGGTGCTCGGCCAGCTGGCGGCGATTGCGATGAACGTAGTGGATTCGATCCTGGCCGGTCGTCACGGCTCGGTAACGCTGGCTGCGATCGCGGTCGGCAGCGCGCTCTGGAGCGTGACCCTGATGATCTGCATCGGCGTGCTGATGGCTGTGCCGGCATCGGTTGCGCAACTCAACGGCGCCGATCGACGCCGCGAGATCGGCCCGATCTGGCGCCAGGCGGTCTGGCTGTCCCTGGTGATGGGCCTGCTGCTCGCCGTGCTGATGTGGTGGTCGCCGCAGTTGCTGGCGCTGTTCGGCATTGCCGCGGAAGTTCGGCCGGAAGCGACGGCATTCCTGCATGCCATTGCGTTCGGCGCGCCGGCGCTGTCGCTGTATTTTTGCTTTCGCAACCTCAGCGAAGGCATCGCCTGGACGCAGCCGACCATGGTCTTCGGTCTCCTCGGCCTGGCGCTGCTGATTCCGCTTGGAATCGTGCTGATGTTCGGTGCCGGGCCGATTCCGGAACTCGGTGCCGGCGGCCTTGGCGCGGCCACGGCGATCGTGTTGTGGTTGCAGGCAGCGGGATTTCTGGCCTACCTGCGACTGTCGTCGCGCTTCGCCGATCTTGAGCTGTTTACCATCCTGGAACTTCCGCGCTGGCCGCCGATCCGGGATCTGCTGGCGCTCGGCTTGCCGATGGGAATTTCGATTTTCATGGAAGGCAGCCTGTTCGTCGCCACCGCCCTGTTGATCGGACACCTCGGCGCGATCGATGTCGCTGCGCACCAGATCGCGATCAACATCGCCAGCGTCTGCTTCATGCTGCCCCTGGGCATCGCCATGGCCACGACCGTACGCGTCGGCCATGCTGCCGGTGCCGAAGATGCGTCGGGCGTGCGTTGGGCGGCCGGTGCCGGTTATGGCCTGGTCTTCTTCACCCAGACCGGCGCGGCGCTGCTGCTGATCTTCGCCGCTGTTCCGATCGCCCGGCTGTACAGCGACGACCCGGCGGTCGTCGGACTCGCCGTAGTACTGATGCGCTACGCGGCGGTGTTCCAGTATCCGGATGGCCTCCAGGCCTTGTCGAACGGAGCGCTGCGCGGGCTGAAGGACACGCGGATGCCGATGCTGATCACCGTGCTGGCCTATTGGGGCGTGGGCTTGCCGCTGGGCGCCTGGTTCGGCCTGCACTGGCAGGGACGCGCCCCCGGCCTGTGGGTCGGGTTGATCCTCGGCTTGACCGTGGCCGGCATACTGCTGGTGCTGCGGGTCTGGCGCATGACCCGTTCGCCGACGGTAAAAGCATGACCTGCGGGACATGCTCCGGCGGCATCGGCCCGCTATCCTAGACGCCACTTTGCTGGAGAAATGCATGAGCGAGCTCCGCCCCAACCCGTTCTGGAGTTTCCTGGTCGGCTTCGGCAGGTTCATCAATTTCGCCAACCACCTCGTTTTCAACGTGGTGATGATCAGCCTGCTGTTCCTGATCCTGCTGGCGATCGGCACCGGCTTTGCGGTGAAATCCGGCGGTAGCCTGCATCCGCTGCAGGATAAAACCGCGCTGGTGCTCGATCTGAAGGGCACCCTGGTCGAGCAGTACACGAGCGCGCCGATCGAGCGTGCCCTGGCCCAAGCCAGTGGTGACGACCAAGGCCGCGAACTGCAACAGCGCGATCTGGTCGCGGTGATTGCTGCCGCGCGCAGCGACGACCACATCCAGCGCATCGTGCTGCTTACCGATGGCTTCGAGGTTTCCGGATTTGCTGCACTCGGCGAGCTTGCAACGGCGTTGCGCGAATTCAAGAAAAGCGGCAAGCAGTTGCTTGCCTACGGCACGTCGATGGACCAGAAACAATATTACCTGGCGGCGCAAGCCGACGAAATCTACCTTGATCCCGACGGTGGTGTGCTGCTCGAAGGCCTGGGCCGTTATCGGCTGTACTACCGCGAGGCGCTGCAGGACAAGCTCGGCGTCGACGTGCACCTGTTCCGCGTCGGTGAATACAAGTCGGCCGCAGAGCCTTACATCCTGGATGCCGCTTCGCCCGAGTCGCGGGAGGCCGACCTGTTCTGGATGAACGATCTCTGGCAGCGCTATCTGGGCGAGGTCAGCGAGGCGCGCAAGCTGGCGCCGGGCGCGCTGTCGTCGCTGATCGCCGACATGCCCAACCGCTTGACGGCGGCGAAAGGCGACCTCGCGCAGTTGGCGCTGGGCGCGAAGCTCATCGACGGGCTGAAGACTTCGCACGACATGGAGACCTTGCTGGCGCAGCGCGGCGCGGCCGGCGAGGACGGTGATTCCTTCCGCCAGGTCGACTTGGCTACCTACCTCGCACAGGTGCGCGGCTCGGGTCTGCGCCTGGATTCGAAGTCACAGGTGGCGGTGGTGGTGGCGCAGGGCGAAATCGCCGATGGCAAGCAGCCGCAAGGTACGGTGGGTGGTGAATCCACTGCCGACCTGATCCGGCAGGCGCGCGAGGACGGCCAGGTCAAGGCACTGGTATTGCGGGTGGATTCTCCGGGCGGCAGCGCGTTCCCGTCCGAGCAGATTCGGCGCGAGATTGCGTTGACCAAAGAAGCCGGCAAGCCGGTGGTGGTCTCGATGGGCAACCTGGCGGCGTCCGGGGGCTACTGGATTTCGATGAACGCCGATCGCATCTATGCCGACCCCTCGACGATCACTGGCTCAATCGGGATCTACGGTTTGTTCGCCAATGCCCCGCGGGCACTGGCAAAAATCGGCGTGCACAGCGATGGTGTCGGCACGACGCCATGGGCTGGCGCCTTCGACCCGACTCGAGCGCTCGATCCCCAGGCCGGACAGATGATCCAGTCGGTAATCGATCATGGCTATGCGCAGTTCATCGGCAAAGTCGCTGCGGCGCGCGGCAGCACGCCCGAGGCGATCGACAAGATCGCTCGTGGCCGTGTCTGGAGCGGTGCGCAAGCCAAGGAGCGCGGTTTGGTCGATGAACTCGGCGGGCTCGCTGCTGCGCAAACCGAAGCTGCCAAACTGGCGCGGCTGGAAGCGGGAAATTACGAGGTTCAATACATCGAAAAACCAATGGGTGCTTTCGACAAGTGGTTCATGGACCTGAGTCGGAACAGCCGGATGGCAGCGTTGGTACGCGAACTCGGCCCGTTCCAGTCCTTGTTGCTCACGCAGCCGTCTGGCGCACAACTGCAACACGATCTGAGTTGGTTGCAAGTGCCGCGTGGGGCGATGCCGGTACGCGCGCTGGCACACTGCTTCTGCGGACTTTAATGATGCGCTAAGGCGCTACTCGACCTCGGAGGTTCCATGAAGCGAGTCACTGGCATTGGCGGCATCTTTTTCAAGGCCAAAGACGCTCCGGCACTACAGGCCTGGTACAAGCGGCACCTTGGCATCGATGCCCAGGAATGGGGCGGCACGGCTTTCACCTGGACCGACAGTGTCGGCAAGCCGCTGGCCGGAACTACCGTCTGGTCCATAGGTTCGGCGCAAGGCGACAACTTTGCGCCCGGCACCGCAACTTTCATGGTCAATTACCGGGTGGAGGATCTGCACGCTCTGGTCAAAGTCCTGCGCGAAGAAGGCTGCAACGTCCTCGATAAGATCGACGACTCCGAGTACGGAAAGTTTGCCTGGGTCATCGATCCGGAAGGCAACAAGCTAGAACTGTGGCAACCGCCTGCCGGCCAATGATGGGGGCAGTGGCCTCGGCGTCCGCATCAACCACCTGAGTCTTCGACGGCCTTCGCCTGGTCCTGATCGTGTTGCAGGTTCGGATCATTGGCCGACTTGGCGCGATCGATCGGACGCTGGATGGCGTCGTTGAGTTCGGTGTGCTTCGCAGCTTTCTGCGCCGCTTCGCTCTGTTGGTCGGGCGGCGGTGCCATGGTGCAGGCGGAAGCGAGCAGGCATAGCAACAAGGCGGAAATGCGCATCGGAATCCTCCGGGGGTCGGTCTGCGGCTATCCTACGCCCAGGCCATGCCGGCGGCATACTTGCCGGCACCGTTCGAGGACGAGATAACGATGAGCGTGAATCGCTGGCGGCTGGACGGTCAGATCGCCCTGGTTACCGGCGCCAGCGCTGGCATCGGTCGGGCGATTGCTGCGGAATTGCTCGGCCTGGGTGCCGATGTGCTGATCGTCGCACGCGATGAGTCTGTGCTGGCCGCGACAGCGGCCGAGCTGGCGGAAGAATATCCCGGCCGCGATGTCCGACACTTCGCCGCCGATGTCGGCGATGCCGAACAACGCCAGGAAATTCTCGACTGGGTCGAAGACCTGGGCACCGGCCTGAACCTCCTGGTCAACAATGCCGGTAACAACGCGCGCAAGCCGACCTTGGATTACGCCGAGGCGGAATGGCGGGCCTTGTTCGAAACCAACCTGTTCGCAGCGTTCGAATTGTCGCGCTTCGCGTTTCCGCTGCTGAGCCGGCATGCGGCGTCGAGCATCGTCAACGTCGGCAGTGTGTCCGGACTGACCCATGTGCGCACCGGTTCGCCCTACGGCATGACCAAGGCGGGCTTGCATCAACTGACCAAAAACCTCGCCTGCGAATGGGCCGAAGACGGCATTCGCGTGAACGCGGTCGCACCGTGGTACATCCGCACGCGTCGCACGTCTGGCTCACTGGCCGATCCGGATTATTTCGACGAAGTGATCGCACGCACACCGATGCGTCGCATTGGCGAACCCGAGGAGGTGGCCGCGGCGGTTGCCTTCCTGTGCCTGCCGGCGGCCAGCTACGTGACCGGCGAATGCATCGCCGTTGATGGCGGGTTCCTGCGCTACGGATTTTGAGGTTTAGCGACAACTCTCATTGACGATCCGGGTGATCCGCGCCAGTTCCGATTTCCGGTAGGCGGCGGTATCGCTGAAGGCGCGTCGCGCTTCCGACTCGGCATCCTTGCGTTTCTGTTCCCAGACGACGCAGGTGCGGTCGCCGCTGAGCTGCACGCAGCTGTCCTCGACCCAGCGACAGGCGAGCCTCTGTGGCGCCTGCTCGGTCAGGTACGGGTAGTACAGAACATAAGGTTCGCAGCGCGGATTGGGATCGTAGGACTCGCTGTAGCGTTCGTTACCGTCGTAGCTGGTGCAAACGTACATGTCCGGCGGTGGTGGTCGCGGCGGGGCGGGCTCGAAAATCGGCTCGGGCTCGGGCGGGAGTGCGGGAGCGGGCGGCAATGGTGATTCCGGAGCGTCCTTGGGCCGCTGCATGACGCGTGAAGAATCCTGGCTGCCGGCCGGGCAAGCCTCGTCTTGCAGGGTGACGTGATTTTTGCTGTCCACGCAGCGGTGGATGGTGACGGTGGCTTCGGGCTTCTTGGCAGGGTTGTTTTCTGCCGCAAGCAGGGCGCTGGCACAGGCCAGCGTGGCGAAAAAAAATGGCCGAGTGATCCGAGTCATGTCGGGCCAGCGGTCAGGCGGCGGTTTTCTTTTTCACAGCTTTCTTCGCGGCCTTCTTGGTGGATTTCTTGGTCGCTTTCTTGGCGGTTTTCTTGGCGGCTTTTTTTGCCGGGGCCTTGGCAACGGCGGCCTTCTTGGCCGGGGCTTTTTTCACCGCTGCTTTCTTCTTGCCGAAACCCTTGCGCATCGGTTTGCCGGCGGCAAGCAGTTCCTCGCATTCTTCCTGGGTCAGCGACGCCGGCTCGCGGTCCTTGGGAATCTTGCCGTTCTTCTCGCCATCGGTGATGTACGGTCCGAACTTGCCGTTGACGACCTGGATATCGGTGCCCGGGAAAGCCTTGATCAGGCGATTGGCGATCAGTTCCTCGCGACTGCGGATGAGCTCGAGCGCGCGTTCGAAGCTGACTGTGTAGGGATCGTCTTCCTTTCCGAGCGAGGCATAGGTGTCGCCGCGTTGGGCGAACGGGCCGAAGCGACCGACTGCGACCGACACTTCCTTGCCGTCGTCGAGGCCAAGCTTGCGCGGCAGGTCGAACAGCTTGAGCGCTTCTTCGAAGCTGATGGTGTAGATGCTCTGGCTGGGCCGCAAGGAAGCAAAGCGCGGTTTTTCTTCGTCATCGGGGCCGCCAATCTGGGCAATCGGGCCGAACTTGCCGAGTCGCGCGATCACGGGACGACCCGAGACCGGATCAATTCCCAGTGGACGATCGCCGTCCGGGCGCTCGCCCTCGCTCCCCACTTTCAGGTCTTTCGCAAACTGCTTCCAGAACTTGCCGAGCAGCACGGTCCAGGGCTCTTCGCCGTTGGCCACCGCGTCGAGTTCGTCCTCGAGGCCCGCGGTATAGTCGTAGTCCACGTACCGGGAAAAACTTCCAGTCAGGAATTTCGCCACGGCGCGGCCGACGTCGCTCGGGCGGAAGCGCTTGTTCTCCAGTTGCACGTAAGCGCGAAACAGCAGCACCTGGATGATGCTGGCGTAGGTCGAGGGCCGGCCGATGCCGTATTCCTCCAGCGCCTTGACCAGCGAGGCTTCGGAAAACCGCGGCGGCGGTTCGGTGAAATGCTGGTCGGTGTGGATCGACGTCAGCGGTACATTCTGGCCGAGCTTCATCGGCGGCAGTTTGCGGCCTTCGTCATCGTCATCGCTGCTGCGCGTGTCCTTGCCTTCTTCGTAGACGGCGAGGAAACCCGGATCGACGATGGTGGTGCCGCTGGCACGAAAGCTGTGCTGATTGCCGGCGGCCAGTTCCACCGTGACGGTGTTCATCGTCGCCGGCACCATCTGCGAGGCGACTGCGCGCTTCCAGACCAACTCGTACAGGCGACGCTCGTCGTCAGCCAGGAAGCGGGCGACGCTGGCCGGCGTGCGTAGCGCCGAGGTCGGGCGGATTGCTTCGTGCGCTTCCTGGGCGTTCTTCGACTTGGTCTTGTAGAAATTCGGCTTGTCTGGCAACGCATGCGTGCCGAAATCGCGGGCGATCACGTCGCGCAATTCTTGCAGGGCTTCGCCGGACAAATGCGTCGAATCGGTGCGCATGTAGCTGATCAGGCCGACGCTGCCTTCCTCGCCGATGGCCACGCCTTCGTACAGTTTCTGCGCCACCTGCATGGTGCGCTTGGTGGTGAAACCGAGCTTGCGCGCAGCCTCTTGTTGCAGGGTCGAGGTGATGAACGGCGGCGCCGGCCGGCGCTTGCGTTCCTTGCTGCTGACATCGGTAACGTGCAGGGCGTTGCCGGCGGCGGCGATCAGGCGTTGCCGGGCGGCTTCAGCCGTCTTGCCATCGGTGATGGTGAATTGTTCGAATTTCTGCCCGTCGAGCTTCACCAGCCGCGCGGTGAACGCCTGCTGCGGATGCGCCAGCTCGGCTTCGACCGACCAGTATTCGCGCGCCACGAAGGCCTCGATCTCTTCCTCGCGCTCGACGATCATACGCAGCGCCGGCGATTGCACCCGGCCCGCCGACAGCCCGGGCTTGACCTTGCGCCAGAGCACGGGCGACAGATTGAAGCCGACCAGGTAGTCGAGCGCGCGGCGCGCCTGCTGGGCATCAACCAGGTCGCCGGCGATCTTGCGCGGGTGTTCGACCGCTTCGCGGATCGCACGCGGGGTGATTTCGGTGAACACGACCCGATGCAGGGGCTTGTCCTTGAGCAGGCCGCGCTCCTTGAGGATTTCGGCGATGTGCCAGGAGATCGCTTCGCCTTCGCGATCCGGATCGGTGGCGAGGAAGAATGCGTCGGCGCTTCGTGCGGCCTTGGCGATGGCTTCGACGTGTCGTTCGTTCTTTTCGATCAGCTCGTAGCGCATGGCGAAGCCGCGTTCGGGATCGACCGCGCCTTCCTTCGGGATCAGATCGCGGACATGGCCGTATGAGGCCAGGACGGTGAAGTCCTTGCCCAGATACTTGTTAATCGTCTTGGCCTTGGCGGGGGACTCGACGATGAGGAGGTTCTTGGCCATGGGACCTTGGTAGCCTGTGTGACGGGCTGCCCGGAGGGCCGCCCAGAAGGCAACGGCCCGCGAAACCGCGGGCCCTGCTTTTTTATTAAGTGGCCGGAATGGCCGGTGCTGTCAAGCCGGACGTGTTGGCCGGGTCAATGGACCGGCTCGGGGTCGTCGCCGAAAATCTGGCTTTCCATCCAGGCCAAGGCTGCTTCCGCGCCGGGTTGGTTGAACAGCACCATCAGCACGACCCACTTGAGATCGTCGAGGTCGATTTCGTCCTGATCCAGCGCCATGGCGCGGTCCAGGACCAGCTCGCGCTGGTCGGCATCGAGCACGCCGTGCTGTTCGAGCAGCATCAGGAAACCCCGGCATTCGGCGTCCAGGCGGTCGTTCTCGGCTTCCACGAACACCCGCACCGGGCCGCCCACGCGCGGTTCGGACAGGGCCGGACGCTGCTGCGCCAACTCGTCGAGCCAATCGAACGCCTTGCTGATTTCCGTGGGGCTGAAGCCGGCCTGGATCAGGCCGTGCTGGAGAGAGTCGCGATCCCGGACGGCATCGGGGTCGTCGTAGAAGTAGTGTTCGAAGAGGTAGAGAAGTACGTCGAGTATGCTTTCTTCTTTCATCACCCTGTCGCTTGCGCCGGATCCGGCACTGGGAGAAAACCTAGAAGCGGCGGGCGTAGCGGCCATGCTCGGCGACGACGCGCCCTTCCAGCTCCATGGCCAGCAGCATGGAGGACAGGGCTGCGACCGTCAATCCCGAACGGTCGGCCAGCTGATCAATATTCGCTGGATCGTGATCCAGTGCACGCCACAACAGACGCGACAGCGGGTCGTCGGGTTCGGGGTAGGGGGAGGATGTTGCACACGCGGTGGTGGGCTGCAGGCGACCCCGCAAGGCATCGGCCAATTGCGCGGCGACTGGCGCCAAGCCGGCGATGACTTCATCGGGGCTTTCGACCAGTCCGGCGCCATCCCGGATCAGGCGGTGGCAGCCTCGGGAGACTGGATTGGCGATTGACCCCGGCAGCGCGTAAACCTCCCGGCCAGCATCGGCCGCCATCCGTGCAGTAATCAACGCCCCCGAGCGTTGCGCCGCTTCGATCACCACGGTGCCCAACGAAAGCCCGGCGATCAGTCGATTGCGGCGCGGGAAGTATTCGCGACGGGCGCGGGTTCCGGGTGGAAACTCCGACACCACGGCACCGTTCGCGACAATCTGTCGAAGCAGGGCGGCATTGCAGCTGGGAAAGCAGCGATCCAGGCCGGTGGCAACCACGGCCAGTGTCCGGCCGGCCTCCATCGCGCCCAGGTGGGCGGCGGTGTCGATGCCTTCAGCCAGCCCGCTGACTACCACGAGGCCGGCGCGGGTGAATGCCTGCGCAAACCGACGCGAGTGTTCGCGACCACCTGCGCTGGGTCGCCGGGTTCCGACTACGGCCACTTGCGGATGCCAGAGCAGGTTCGGGTCGCCGGCCACGAACAGGGCGGCGGGGGCATGGGAAATCCGGCGAAGCAGGGTCGGGTAGTCCGGGTCGTGCCAGCCAATCAGGTGGTGGTCCGGTGCCGACAGCCACTCCGTGTCACTGGCCGTGAGCTTGGCCTGCTGCAGCAAGTCGATCGCATCCTGGTCCAGTCCGGATTCCCGCCACGTGCGGGGGCCGGCTGCGATGGCGGCGTCGGGACTGCCGGTACGCTCCAGCAAGGCGCGCAAAGCGGTGGGCGAGGCCACGCTTCGGACGAGGAGGAGTAGGGAATGGGCTGGTTCCATAGGCCCAATAGCATCGCGGCGCCCGTAGGCGCCGCGATGTCAGGAAACATCACTGAACGGCGTCAGGATCCTTGAGCAGATCGCCAACCGCGATCGGCCGAATGCCATCCATCGCCATGGCATAGCTGACCTTGTCGAAGGTGCGGAACACCATGACATGGCCGAGATAATCGTCCGGCATCCTCGACTTGTCGCTGGCAATGGCGATGTTGTTGCGGTGGCTGACGGTATCGCCGCGGTTGGCGCCATCGTGCCAGACCGAGAAAGTCGTGCCGTTGCGCACGCCGTCGGCAGCACCGATGGAAAGCGCCACGACGTTGTGCGTGCCGGAAAATTCCAAACCATCCGGGACAGCCAGGATGGTGGCGCCGTCCGGGATGCTGGTTGGCGACTGCGGATAGAAGTTGGCGTCGTAGGGGTGCTCTTCAACCGGCATCACCCGATCGCCAACCCGGACCTCACGGCCTTCTTCCTTGAGCAGCACGATGGCGGTATTGCCCTGCACGCGGGTGACCTGGCCGATGCTCTGCTTCATCATTTCGTAGCCGAGCACGATGCCGTGTGCCTCATAAGGCGCATCCAGATAGCCCCAATGACGGTGGAACGTGTCGCCTCGGAAGTCCAGTGGCGAAACACCACCGACATGCCGGCCGTTCTTGACCCGGCCGAGCGCAAATACGCTGATCGGACGGGCGATCTCCACTTCGTCGCCCGGTTGTGGATTGGCAAGGCCGCGGACATAGGCGACTTGGCCCGACGACGACAGCAGGCGGTCTTCTTCCAGGCCGACCACGTAGGGCAGCGACTTGGGATCGGAAACGATGGTCAGCTGCTTGAGGTAAGGATCAAGTTCTGCCAGCGGGATGGAACTGATTGCCTCGCCAGAGTGAATCTGCGGACCGTTGTCGTTGCTGACCAGGCGCGCCTGACCATTGATGTAGACCAAGCTGAGCACATCGCCGGGATAGATCAGGTGGGGGTTCTTGACTTGCGGGTTGGCCTGCCAGATTTCTGGCCACAGCCACGGCTTCTGAAGGAAGCGCGCTGAAATGTCCCACAGTGTGTCGCCCTTCTTCACCGTGTAGGTGTCGGGATGATCCTGGCGCAGCTCTGCCGCGAAGGCAAAGGTGGCCAGGGTGAGAAGCATGGCAGTGAAAACTGCAAGAAACCGTTTAAGCATGGCGGCTATCCACCTGATTCCCCGGGACATGTGAACCCAATATAGCCCAAATCCGGTCATAGATTGCAAGCCGTCCGCGATACAATGCGTTGATGACCCCTGCTGCCGGCCCTGCTGCCGGCCTGAATGCCATGGCCAAGCTGCCCATTATCGAGTTCCCGGACCCACGCCTGCGGACGGTCGCCAAGCCGGTCGAACGGGTAGACGCCGCCCTGCGTCGCCTGATCGACGACATGCTCGAGACTATGTATGACGCGCCTGGAATCGGCCTCGCCGCCACCCAGGTGGATGCCCACGTGCGGTTGCTGGTGCTCGACATCAGCGAGGAGCACAACGAACCGCAGGTGTTCATCAATCCTGAGATCGTCTCCGCCGAAGGCAGCCAGATCTACCAGGAAGGCTGTCTGTCGGTGCCCGGCTATTATGCCGACGTCAAACGCGCCAACCTGATCACGGTCAGGGCCCTGGACCGCGACGGCCAGGCCTTCGAATTGACCACCGACGGCCTGCTGGCGGTTTGCCTACAGCACGAGATGGATCATCTTGCCGGCAAGGTCTTCGTTGACTACCTGTCGCCGCTGAAGAAAGCGCTGGTGCGCAAGAAGCTTGCCAAACAACGCAAGCTCGCCGAAGACAGCGACGCCGCCTGATGTCGCTGCGGGTCGTTTTCGCCGGCACGCCGGAGTTCGCCGTCCCCAGCTTGCGCGCGGCGGCGAACCGCGCCGAAGTCGTGGCCGTTTACACCCAGCCGGACCGGCCATCGGGGCGCGGCAGGCAATTGGCGCTGTCGCCGGTCAAGGTCCAGGCCATGGCGCTGGGAATACCAGTGTTCCAGCCGCAGGATTTTCGCTCGGAGCGCGAACGCGACACTTTGCGAGCCCTGCGCCCCGACGTGATGCTCGTGGTTGCCTACGGGCTGATCCTGCCGCCGTCGGTACTGGCAATCCCGACTTATGGTTGCTGGAACGTGCATGCCTCGCTGCTGCCACGCTGGCGCGGCGCGGCACCGATACAGCGCGCGATCGAAGCCGGCGACACCCACACCGGCGTGTGCCTGATGCAAATGGAAAAAGGCCTGGATACCGGGCCGGTACTGCTGTGCCTGGACACCGGGATCACGCCTACAGATACCGGCGGCAGCCTGCATGACCGGCTTGCGCTGTTGGGCGCGGAGATGGTCGAGGACAGCCTGAAACTCCTGCGCGCCGGCATTCGCCCCGTGCCGGTGTCGCAACCGGAAGAAGGCGTGATCTACGCCCACAAATTGGACAAGTCCGAAGCCATACTGGACTGGACACAATCCGCGACCGTGCTGGTCAACAAGGCGCGCGCGTTTCATCCCTGGCCAGTGTGCGAAGCCAATGTTTCCGGCGAACGCCTGCGTATCCATGCGGCGTTTGCCCTGCCATTGCAGCATCGCTCATCACCGGGAACGGTATTGGCCGCGAGCCGGGCCGGTCTCGACATCGCCTGTGGTGAGGGCGCGCTGCGTCTGTTGACCGTGCAGCGCGACGGTGGCCGGCCGGTCGCCATCGGCGACTATCTCAATGCCCGACCGAACCTGAGGGGATTGTGAGCGTTCCTGGCGCGGCACTGCGTGCGCAGGCGGCGCGCGTATTGGCCGCCGTGCTGGTCGATGGCCGTTCGCTGAAAACGCTGCTCGCGGAAGTCCTGCCGGGGATCGCCGAGGTCCGTGATCGTGCATTGCTGGAAGCGATCTGTTTTTCCGTGTTGCGGCATCGCCGACGCTACGAATTCACGCTCTCGCAATGGTTGGCGAAACCGTTGCCAGCGCGCGACACGGCAGTGCAGATGCTGTTGCTGTCCGGGCTGGCGCAACTCGACGTGATGAAATTGCCCGCGCATGCGGCGGTGGCGGCGACAGCCGAAGCCGCGCGCCTGCTCGATCGCGCGCCGTTGGTTGGGCTGGTCAATGCGTTGTTGCGTCGCGCGATCCGCGAAGCGCTGCCGGAATCGGAACACGATGCCGTGCGCTACTCGCATCCGGAATGGCTGCTGCAATGCTTTCGCGAAGACTGGCCGGACGATGCCGTTGCGATCTTGGCGGCGAACAACCGCGCCGCGCCGGTCTGGCTGCGGGTCAATTCTGCGCAGATAGCGCGCGACGAGTATGTGCCGCGACTGACGGCCGCCGGTTACGGAGCAACCCTTCCGGATTTCCCCGCGCAGGCGATTCGCCTGGATGCGCCCGGGGCGCCGCAAAATCTGCCGGGATGGCGCGAAGGCGAAGTCACGGTGCAGGACGCTGCAGCGCAACTCGCGGTCGAGGCGCTGGCTCTGCGCGAGACCGACATCGTGCTCGACGCCTGTGCTGCGCCCGGCGGCAAGGCCGCGCAGATGGCGGAAATTATTATCGCGCCAGGACGGTTGCTGGCGCTCGATACCGACCCGCGGCGCTTGGCGCATGTCCGGCAGACCCTGGCCCGCCTCGCGCTCGAGTCGCCGCGCGTTGAATGCCGCGTCGCCGATGCTGCCGACACGGCTGCGTGGTGGGATGGCGTTGCTTTCGACGCGATCCTGGTTGACGCACCCTGCTCGGCCACCGGGATCATCCGCCGCCAGCCGGATATCAAGTGGCATCGCCGTGCCGAAGACATTCCGGCGCTGGTCGCGTTGCAGGCGCGATTGCTTGATGCGCTATGGCGCGTGCTCGCGCCCGGTGGACGGCTGCTCTACGCCACCTGTTCGGTGCTCAAGGACGAGAACGAACGCCAGGTCGCCGCTTTCCTCGCGCACACGCCCGATGCGATGCCGCTGTCGCTGGACGCGCGCTACGGCCGCGAATCCGGCGCGGGCCGGCAACGCCTGCCCGGCGAAGACGGCATGGATGGTTTCTACTACGCGCTACTGGGCAAACAAGCGCTGGGATAAGCTGCGCGCATGAACGAACGTCGGCAGACAATCTGGTTCTTCGCGATCGCCTTCTGGGTGCTGGCGGCCGGTTACGGGCTGCGCGATCCCTGGCCCGCCGATGAGCCACGGTTCGTGCTGGTAGCCAAGCAGATGGTTGAAAGTGGCGATTGGTTGTTCCCGCATCGCGGGCAGGAACTATATGCCGACAAGCCGCCACTTTTTTTCTGGTTGCTGGCGCTCTGCCAGCAGATGATCGGCAGTTGGCGCTGGAGTTTCCTGTTGCCTTCGCTGCTCTCGGGAATGGGCACGCTCTGGCTGGCGTTCGATCTCGGGCGGCGTCTGTGGAATCCCCGCGCGGGACTCTGGGCAGCGATCGCCATCCTGTCGGCGTTGCAGTTCGTTTACCAGTTCAAGCACGCGCAGATCGATCCAGCACTGGTGTTTTTCACCACGCTTTCGTTTTACGGAATCTGCCGACATGTGTTGCTCGGCCCGCACTGGCGCTGGTTCTGGGGTGGATGTTTTGCCGCTGGCCTCGGAGTGGTGCTCAAGGGCGTGGGCTTTCTGCCGTTGCTGGCGTTGTTGCCCTACGCACTCATGCGGCGTCGCGCCTGGCACGGACTCTCGCCATCGAAGAGTGGCCAAAGCCTGCGCTGGGGCTTGGGCGCACTCACATTCTTCGCTGCCATCGCGCTTTGGTTCGTGCCGATGCTGATGGCCGCATTGCACGGTGGCGATCCCGGGCATCGCGCCTACCTGGACGACCTGTTGTTCAAGCAGACCGCCACCCGCTACGCCGAAGCCTGGCACCATCGGCAACCGTTCTGGTATTTCGCCGAAATCATCGCACTGTTCTGGCTGCCGTTCTCGCTGGCCCTGCCATGGTTGTGGCGCGACTGGCGCGAAGCCTGGCGTCGTCGCGATGCCCGCGTCTGGCTGCCGTTGTCTTGGGGGCTGCTGGTGCTGCTGTTCTTCAGCCTCAGTCCAGGCAAGCGCGACATGTATATCCTGCCGGCGTTGCCGGCCTTTACGCTGGCGGCGGCGCCGTTTGCGGATAGCCTGTGGTTGCGGCCACGATTCCGGATGGCACTATGGGGATTCGTGTTGGTGCTCGGTCTGTTGTTGTTCGCGGTGGGTGCGAGCGCGCTGTTCGGGCATCCGAAATTCGCCACCACCTTCGCCGATGAACGTGGCCTTGGCATGGAAGTCCGGTGGCTGTGGTGGTTGCTCGCCGGTCTCGGTGCATTCGCTCTGGCCGGCGCGGCGTGGTGGCGACCGGCACGGGCGGGGTCCGCGCTGGCCTTCGCACTGGTCGCGTTGTGGACGGGTTATGGCCTGGTCGTGCATCCCTTGCTCGACGCCACCAGCTCTTCGCGTGCGCTGATGCAACAGGTGCGCGTGTTGGCCGGCCCTGGTACGGAAATCGGGCTGATCGACTGGCAGGAGCAAAACTTGCTGCAGGCAATCGGCCCGGTCGCGGAATTTGGTTTTCGTACTTCCCGCGCGGCGCAGCTGCAGCGCGCTGAAACCTGGCTACACGCGGCGCCAGGCCGGCAGTTGCTGGTGCAGGCGAGCGGTGATCCCGAATGCCTGCGCCTCGATGCTGGGCATGCATTGTGGGTAGGAGTTGCGAACCGCCGTGTCTGGTGGCTGGCGGATAGCCGGGCGATCGTTGCGCCCTGCCGGTGATGAGCGATTCGTGCGGCTCAAGACGACAGCAGCGTTCGCCATTGGTCTGCGACCCGCGCGAGTTGGAATCGCGGGTCAGGACGGGTCTGCGGCCTTGCCCCGGCGCGCCATTCGCCCAAGCGCTCGCAGTAGGCGTCGAACAGCCCCAGGCGATCGGCCAAACGGGCCGGTGACTGCCGCAGCCGCGAAGGCCACCGGTTCAACGAGGATTCGTAGGCGCGCTGCCAGAACGTGACCGGCAACACTTGCTCGGGGTCGCCGATGACCTCGCTGGCGGCGCCGCAATCGTGGGTCAATACGGGTGTGCCCAGCGCCAGCGATTCCGCAAACACCAGCCCGAAGGTTTCGGGGATGACGAAATTCGGGAAGAACGTGCACAACGCGGTGCGCACTTCGGCATGGATTCGTGCCTGCGGCTGGGCGCCAAGATACGTCACGCCGGCGATGTCAGCGGGCATTCTGTTCTTGTATCCGGGGTTGCCAACCACGAGGTACAGCTCGGGCATGCGCCGGCGCAGGGCCTGGAAGGCGTCCAGGGTGTACTTGAGCCCTTTGTTGGGCGAAGAAAAGAACACCAGCTTGTTGGGATCAATCGGCGAGCCGTCGGGCGCCAGGGTTCCGTCGATGGGATTGTAGATGGTGCAGGCGCCCATGCGGTCGTTGCCATGCATGCCCCGTAACGTGGCTTCCACTCCGCGCCGTTGCGAATCTGATACGCAAACCACCTGGACGGACAAGTCGCGCATGATCGCGGCGGTCGCAGCCAGCCGGCGTCCGCGCGTGGAGCGAGGATGGATCTGGTCGTGCACCCACAGGTAGAACCGGGCGTCCGGGTACAGTTGACGGACCGCTTGCAGCGCGCGCGAGTCCCGGTTGACCACCACATGGGCAATGCCCGGAATGCGCCCCGGCGGCCGGTAGCGACCACTTGCTTCGGTTCGGTTGTGTTGAATTACGTGGGCGCCCAGCGCGTCCGCGATGCGTGACAGGCTTGACTCGGTGCCGCCACTGGCCTGGTTGGCGATGGTGTCGGAGTCGTACGGGTGCAGGCAGGACGGGTCCCAGAACAGAATCGAACTCATGCGGTCACCTGTTGCCGAGTCAGCGTGCGCAGGAATCGGTATTTCCTCCACACGTAGCGGGTGTGGGCGCTGTGGTAGCGCCAGCCAGTCGGGCCATCCAGAAAGCCGCCGCGCAGCAGGTAATTCTTCAGCCAATAGGCGCCGGCATGCAGCCACGGCGACAACGCGCCCGCGCGTCGGCCCGTTTGCTTTTTCTCGTCTGCCCAAAGTTCGGCATAGCGCATGAGTTTGTCGCGGTACTCGCTGGCGGAGCGGGCAGTGTCATGTTCGATTCGGATGCGCGCGCTTTTCATCCGGCAACCCTTTGTGTCGAGTTTCTCGTGCACCTTGGCCGGCAAATAGCGAAGCGAGGGCCGGAACAGGCGTTGCACCGACTCTCGGCCCCAGCCGCCAAAATTCAGCGTGCCGCCGAGATAATGGGTGCGTCGCTCCAGTATCCAGACATCGGCTGCTTCGACGCCGCCGGAATCGAACAGTGCGCGCAAACGCATTTCGGCACCCTCGCCCAGCCATTCGTCGGCATCGAGCAGCAACACCCAAGGTTGCGCGGCCATGGCGATGGCGGCATTTTTCTGGCCGGAAAAGCCCAGCCATTGTTGGTGCACGACGGTTGCACCGGCGGCACCTGCCCGCAGCACCGTGTCGTCGGAGGAGCCGGAATCGAGCACGATGACTTCCATGCACAAGCCAGCCATTGAACGGACGCAACGTTCGATCCGATCGCCTTCGTTCTTGGCAATCACGACGCCGACAAGGGGAAGCGGTAGTGGCATGGGCGGATGTTCCGGGAATTGCCGACATTCTAGGCCATGCCTCGGTACCGCCGTCCCATGCCGGCTCGGCTATCATTGAGGCCGCCGCCTGTGGCCGGGCATAGCTTCGAGGAACCATGAAAATCCTGATACTCGGTGCCGGGCAAGTCGGTTCATCAGTAGCCGCGGCGCTGGCCGGCGAGCGCAACGACATCACCGTGGTCGATACCGACCATCAACGCCTGCGCGATCTGGCCGAGAAGCTCGATATCCGCACCGTGGTCGGCCACGCTTCGTTGCCCAGTGTCCTGGCCCAGGCCGGCGCCGAAGAGGCAGGCCTGCTGGTGGCAGTGACGTCCAGTGATGAAGTCAACTTGATCGCCTGCCAGGTGGCCGAGCAGCGTTTCAAGACGCCGACACGAGTGGCGCGCCTGCGCGAACACGAGTACGTGGGCGTGGCCCAGGCGGTGACCGCCGCGATCAGCCCCGAACAGCTGGTCTGCCGGCACATCGAACGCCTGATCGAGTATCCGGGTGCGTTGCAGGTGCTGGATTTCGCCGATGGTCGCGCCCAACTGGTCGGCGTGCGTGCGGTGCCCGATGGCGCATTGGTCGGGCACGAAATCCGCGAACTACGCCAGCATTTGCCGGCGAATGTGGACGCGCGCGTTGCGGCGATCTTCCGCGACGGCCGGCCGATCAAGCCGCAGGGCAATACCGTGATCCAAGCCGACGACGAAGTATTCTTCCTTGCCGACGCCCGCAACATTCGCACGGTGATGAGCGAATTGCGCCAGCTCGACAGCCGGCCGACCCGACGCCTGCTGATCGCCGGTGGCGGCAACATCGGCCGCAAGCTCGCCCGCAGCCTGGAGAACCGCTACTCGGTGAAAGTGCTGGAACGTTCCCGTGAGCGCGCTCGCGGCATCGCCGAAGAGCTGCTGAATTCGATCGTGCTGGTCGGCGATTGTGCCGATGAAGATTTGTTGCGCGAAGAGAACATCGACCAGACCGATTTCTACATGGCCTTGACCAACGACGACGAGGCCAACATCCTCTCGGCGATGCTGGCCAAGCGGCTCGGCTGCCCGCGCGTGCTGGCGTTGATCAATCGGCCGTCCTACGCCGAACTGGTCGAAGGTGGCAGCATCGACATCGCGGTCAGTCCGCAACAAGTCACGCTCAGTGCCCTGCTCGCGCATATCCGCGAAGGCGCGCCGGCACGGGTGTACTCGTTGCGCCGCGGCGCCGCCGAAGCGATCGAAGCGGTGGTGCGCGGCGATCGCCGCACTTCGCGGGTGATCGGCCGTTCGCTCGATGAGCTCGATCTGCCCGAGGCGACCACGATCGGTGGCATCGTCCGTGGCGACAAACTGTTGATCGCGCACCACGACGTGGTGATCGAGCCCGGCGACCATGTGATCGTATTCGTGATGGACAAACGGCAGATGCCGCAGGTGAATGCTCTGTTGCAGGCGGGAACCCACGAGTGAGCCCACGGTTACAGGCGATGCAACGCATCTTCGGCGCCATCGTGGCGCTGTGCTCGCTGGTCGCGGTGCCGCCGCTGCTGATCGCCTATTGGTTGGGCGAAGCCACCCAGCAGGCCTTCCTCGACAGTTTCCTGATGATCGCCTCGATCGGCCTGGTGTTGTGGCTGCCGGTGCGTCGGGCGGAATACGAATTGCGCCTGCGCGATGGTTTCCTGGTCACCGCCCTGACCTGGGTGATCGCCAGCCTGACGGCGGCGATCCCGTTCATGCTGACCGCGCCACACCTGGACTTCACCGACGCGGTGTTTGAGGCAACCTCGGGCCTGACCACCACCGGCGCGACCATGATCACCGGGCTCGATCATCTTCCCAGGAGCGTGCTGTTCTACCGGCAGTCGCTGAATTTCCTCGGTGGCATGGGCATTGTCATCCTGGCGGTGGCGATCCTTCCGATGCTCAAGATCGGTGGCATGCAACTGTTCCATGCCGAGAGCGCCGGTCCGGTCAAGGACACCAAGCTCACGCCGCGCATTGCCGATACTGCTAAAGCTCTTTGGCTGGTTTATGCCGGGCTCAACGTGCTCTGCGCCTTGGTCTACTGGATCGCTGGCATGAATTTCTTCGATGCGGTCTGCCATGCGATGGCGACCTTGTCGACCGGTGGTTTCTCGACCCATGACGCCAGTTTCGGCTACTGGAACAACCCGCTGCTCGACGGCGTCGCGATCGTGTTCATGTTGCTCGGTGGCATCAGCTTTGGGCTGCATTGGTATGCCTGGCGGCGCGCAACGGTAAGCCACTACCAGGGTGAGTCGGAGTTGCGCACGTACCTGCGCATCATCGCTGTCGCCACCGTACTTGTGAGCCTGAGCCTTTGGTTCGGTGGCCGCTATGAAAGTTATCCGGTGGCACTGCGACACAGCGTCTTCCAGGTAGTGTCGAGCATCACCACCAGCGGATTCAAGAGCAGCGACTTCGCCAATTGGCCGGGCATGGCGCCGTTGCTGCTGGTGATGTTGGGTTTCGTCGGTGGCTGCGCCGGCTCCACTGCTGGCGGCATGAAAGTGGCGCGCGTGCAGATGGTGGTGCGACAAGGTTTGCGCGAGATCCGGCAACTGGTCCACCCGAAAGGCCAGTTCCTGGTCAAGATCGGTGGCAAACGCGTGTCTGAAAGCGTGGTGATTTCGGTGGGAGGGTTTTGCGCGCTGTATATCCTGAGCTACCTGGTGATGACTCTTGCGCTGACCGCGACTGGCGTGGACATTGTCACCGCGTTCTCGGCGGTCGCCGCCTGCATCAACAATGTCGGCCCCGGGTTGGGTGCCGTCAGCGTGCACTTCAGCGGCTTGAATGGCGCCTCGGCTTGGGTCTGCAGCTTCGCGATGATCCTCGGCCGGTTGGAAGTATTCACGGTATTGGTGTTGCTGACCCCGCAATTCTGGACCGAGTAGCTCCGCTCTCAGTAACAGTCCGGGTGGTAGGGATTACTCTCGCTGGAATTCATGGGTCGCTGGGAATAGCGCTTGTACGTCCATTGATACTGCGAGAGATCGCGTGCGGCGATGGCCTCGACCTGGCGATTCATCACGGCGGTTGCCTTGGCCAGGTCGGGATCGGCGATTCCGGGCAGGGCGGGTTCGAAGTGGATGTCGAAGCCACCGGGCACCGGCTCGGCCCAGGCGAAGATCACCGGCGCGCCGCTGCGTTCGGCCAGTTTCGGGATCAGGCTCAAGGTCAACGCCATCCTTCCGAAAAACGGCGCGAACTCGCCACCGCCGAACTTGGGTTGCTGGTCGGGCGTAATGCCAACGACACCATCCTCCTTGAGCGCTTTCCACAGCGGGCGCATGGCATTGGTTTCGGCCGGCACTAGGCGCACGTTCGGGCCGCCGCGCGCCCAACGCAGGAAAAGATCACCGGCGCGTTTTTCCGGTACGCGGTAGACCAGCGCGAACGGCGCCCGCGCGGCCAGGTATTCGATCAACAATTCCCAGTTGCCGAAGTGCGGCGCGGCAATGATCACGCCGCCAGTCGTGGCCCGCGCCGTATCGAATACCTCGACGCCATGCACGTGCTTGATCTGGCGCAGGTTGGTCATGCGCGAACCCGTCCAGATGCGCAGTGTTTCCAGGGCGTTACGGCCGGTGGCGCGCAGGATCGCGCCGACCCTGGCCTCGCGCTCGGAAACGGACTGTTCCGGCGCGATGATCTCGAGGTTGCGCCGCGCCACTTTCACTTCGCGGATATTGGCCACATGCGCAAGCCGGCCGGTGCCGCTGCCGAGCGCGCGCAACAGGCGCAGGGGAATCCTGCCGACGCACCAGGCAATGGCGAACATGAGACCGGCGAGCAATCGCGCGGGGAAGTCAGACGCAAGCATGATGGAAGTCTAGCAAGTACCATTCGCGCCATGATTGCCCTGATCCAGCGTGTCAGCAGCGCTCAAGTCGATGTCGATGGCGAGGTCGTCGGCGTGATCGGCCTTGGCTTGCTGGCGCTGGTGGCGGTCGAACCGGGCGACGACGAGGCGCGTATCCAGCGCATGGCCGAACGTCTGTTGGGATACCGGGTGTTTTCCGATGCCGCTGGCAAGATGAACCTGTCCCTGGTCGAAGCCGGCGGTGATCTGTTGCTGGTCAGCCAGTTCACATTGGCGGCTGATACCCGCAAGGGGATGCGCCCGGGTTTCAGCTCGGCGGCGCCTCCCGAACTCGGCCGGCGCGGCTTTGATCGGCTGCTGGCGATTTGCCGTGAACGCCACTCGGGCGTTGGCCTGGTTGAATCGGGGCGTTTCGGCGCCCATATGAGGGTAAGTCTGGTGAATGACGGCCCGGTGACGTTCTGGCTCGAAAGCTAGACAGGACTAAAATCCGTTATAAAACATAGGTATGGCGAAATAAAAAGCGCCCCGTGTATAATACGCGGTTCCCCTGAACCTACTCCCGGCAGACTCCATGGCCATCGATCGCCCCGCGCAACAGTCCGAAATCAAGCAGCTGATCAGCAAGGGCCTGGAGCAGGGCTATCTGACCTTCGCCGAAGTCAACGATCATCTGCCTGACGACATCGTCGATCCGGAGCAGATCGAAGACATCATCGGCATGATCAACGGCATGGGCATCGAGGTGCACGAGGTCGCGCCCGATGTCGAAACCTTGCTGCTGTCCGACGCGCAACCCAGCCGCTCGGAAGACGACACTGTCGCCGCCGAGGAAGCCGCCGCGGCACTGTCCTCGCTCGACGCCGAAGGCGGCCGTACTACCGACCCGGTGCGCATGTACATGCGCGAAATGGGCACGGTCGAGTTGCTGACCCGCGAGGGTGAGATCGCGATTGCCAAGCGCATCGAAGAGGGCCTGTTCCAGGTCCAGTCCTCGTTGGCGAGCTTTCCCTGGTCGATCCAGTTGTTGATCGAGGAGTACGACAATCATCTCGCCGGCAAGAAGCGCCTGTCGGAACTGCTGACCGGGTTCCTGGACGTCGAAGCACCGGTCGAGGAATTGCCGGAGGTCGTCATCGTCGATGCCGCCGAGCTCGCCGACGAGGAAGTGGAAGGCGAAGACGGTGAAACCGCCGTCGTCGATACCGGCCCGGATCCGGTAGAAGTTGCGCGCCGTATGGACGTGCTGCGCGGCCTCTATGGCAAGTTCCAGAAGGCCCACGCCAAAGCCGGCCCGGCCGACAAGAAGACCCTGAAGCTGCGCGAAGAGATGGCCGCCGAGTTCATGCGCCTCAAGCTTCCGGCAATGCAGACCGAAGCTTTCCTGCGCAAACTTCGTGAAGTCGTGAATTCGATCAAGGAACACGAGCGCAAGATCCTGGACATCGCCACGCGCAGCGCCAAGATGCCGCGCAAGGACTTCATCCGCGCCTGGCCGGGCAACGAGACGACCATCGGCTGGGCCGACGAGGTTATCCGCCGCAAGCAGAAGTGGTCGTCGGGCATCCGCGAGCACAAGGATGAGATCGTCGCCGAACAGGAAAAGCTCATTGGCATCGAGCGGGCGCTGTACCTGTCGCTGACGGATATCAAGGAAATCAACCGGGCGATGGCCTATGGCGAAGCCAAGGCGCGCAAGGCCAAGAAGGAAATGGTCGAGGCGAATTTGCGCCTGGTCATTTCCATCGCCAAGAAATACACCAATCGCGGCCTGCAATTCCTCGACCTGATCCAGGAAGGCAACATCGGCCTGATGAAGGCAGTCGACAAGTTCGAATACCGGCGCGGCTACAAGTTTTCGACCTACGCCACCTGGTGGATCCGCCAGGCGATCACCCGATCGATCGCCGACCAGGCGCGCACCATCCGTATCCCGGTGCACATGATCGAGACGATCAACAAGCTCAACCGCATTTCCCGGCAGATGCTCCAGGAAATGGGCCGCGAGCCGACACCGGAAGAATTGGCGAAGAAGATGGAGATGCCCGAGGACAAGATCCGCAAGGTGCTCAAGATCGCCAAGGAACCGATCTCGATGGAGACGCCGATCGGCGACGACGAGGATTCCCACCTCGGCGATTTCATCGAAGACACCAATGTCGAATCGCCGATCGAGACCGCGACCAACATCGGCCTGCGCGAAACCGTCAGCGACGTGCTCGCCGGCCTGACCCCGCGCGAGGCCAAGGTGCTGCGCATGCGCTTCGGCATCGACATGAACACCGACCACACGCTGGAAGAAGTCGGCAAGCAATTCGACGTCACTCGCGAGCGCATCCGCCAGATAGAGGCCAAGGCCCTGCGCAAGCTGCGCCACCCGAGCCGTTCGGAAACGCTGCGCTCCTTCCTCGACCTCGAGTAAGCGCGTTTCATCACCAAGGAAGAACGGCCGCTGACGCGGCCGTTTTTCATTTAAGCTGGCGCAACTAGCGGGCCTATAGCTCAATTGGTTAGAGCAGGGGACTCATAATCCCTTGGTTCCAGGTTCGAGTCCTGGTGGGCCCACCAAGCAGTCAGCTGCGAATCACGGCGCAGCCCGAGATCGCCAACTTCCCGGGGAATTGGCTGCAGTGCGGCTTGGAAGGTTTCTCTCTTGGGGGCAATCGGTGGTCGTTTCGGGGCGGATTTCTCAGCCGCCGAATTGGCAAACCAAAGGTGCTCATCGCTCGAAACCCCTGCTTTGGCGGGAATCTCCATGTTCGAAGGACCTTGATCTGAATGACGAGAGATGGGGTAGGATCGGCGCGGGATCTTTCCACGCTTAGGGGGCTGGAATATGTATGGATTGATTTTCTTTTTTGCATTGCAGGCAGGATCACAGATAGCGCCTGTAAGTCCGATACCTTCCGCCCCAAAGAGAGAACCGATTGATGCCGAGATCAGTTTTTGGTCGGACTCATCCGACTTTCCCCATATCAAGGGAACGATGGTCAACAACACGACCTCTACGCTCACAAGTGCAACGTTTCACTGTGACAAAAAAATGATCGACCGAGTGCGCCCGGTATTGTCCGGCGATTTCAG
>JANXRY010000009.1 GCA_025356635.1 Gammaproteobacteria bacterium | reverse complement strand
GCCAAAGAAATCCGTTTCGGTGAAGACGCCCGCGCCCGCATGGTGAAAGGCGTAAATATTCTTGCCAACGCCGTCAAGGCAACCCTCGGCCCGAAGGGCCGCAATGTCGTGCTCGACAAGAGCTACGGCGCCCCGACCATCACCAAGGACGGCGTCTCCGTCGCCAAGGAAATCGAGCTCGCCGACAAGTTCGAGAACATGGGCGCGCAGATGGTCAAGGAAGTCGCTTCCAAGACTTCCGACATCGCCGGCGACGGCACCACCACTGCCACCGTGCTCGCCCAGGCGATCATCCGCGAGGGCATGAAGGCGGTTGCCGCCGGCATGAACCCGATGGACCTCAAGCGCGGCATGGACAAGGCGGTCGTCGCCGCCGTGGCCGAGCTCAAGAACATCTCCAAGCCCTGCGCCACCTCCAAGGAAATCGCCCAGGTCGGTTCGATCTCGGCCAATTCCGACGAGAACATCGGCGAGCTGATCGCCAAGGCCATGGACAAGGTCGGCAAGGAAGGCGTCATCACCGTTGAAGAAGGTTCCGGCCTGGACAATGAACTCGACGTCGTCGAGGGCATGCAGTTCGACCGCGGCTACCTGTCGCCTTACTTCATCAACAACCAGCAGTCGATGTCGGCCGAGCTGGAAGACCCGTTCATCCTCCTGCACGACAAGAAGATCTCCAACGTCCGCGAATTGCTGCCGGTGCTCGAAGCCGTCGCTAAGGCCGGCAAGCCGTTGCTGATCGTCGCTGAAGAAGTGGAAGGCGAAGCGCTCGCCACGCTCGTCGTCAACACCATCCGCGGCATCGTCAAGGTCTGCGCCGTCAAGGCGCCGGGCTTCGGCGATCGTCGCAAGGCGATGCTCGAGGACATGGCGATCCTGACCGGCGGCACGGTGATTTCGGAAGAAGTCGGCCTGGCCCTGGACAAGGCGACGATCAAGGACCTCGGCCGCGCCCGCAAGATCCAGGTGACCAAGGAAAACAGCACCATTATTGACGGCGCCGGCGTTGCCGACGGTATCCAGTCGCGCATCAAGCAGATCAAGGCGCAGATCGAAGAGACTTCTTCGGACTACGACAAGGAGAAGCTGCAGGAGCGCGTCGCCAAGCTCGCCGGCGGTGTCGCCGTGATCAAGGTCGGTGCCTCGACCGAGATCGAGATGAAGGAAAAGAAAGCCCGCGTCGAAGACGCCCTGCACGCCACCCGCGCCGCCGTTGAAGAAGGCGTGGTCCCGGGCGGCGGCGTCGCCCTGATCCGTGCCCTGTCGGCGATCGCCGGTCTCAAGGGCGCCAACGAAGACCAGAACCACGGCATCGTCATTGCCCTGCGCGCGATGGAATCGCCGTTGCGCGAGATCGTCACCAACTGCGGCGAAGAGCCGTCGGTGGTTTTGAACAAGGTCAAGGAAGGCAAGGGCAGCTACGGCTACAACGCCGCGACCGGCGAGTACGGCGACATGATCGCCATGGGCATCCTGGATCCGACCAAGGTCACGCGTACTGCACTGCAGAACGCCGCCTCGATCGCCGGCCTGATGATCACCACCGAAGCGATGGTGGCCGAGGCGCCGAAGAAAGACGAGCCGATGGGCGGCGGCCACGGTGGTGGCGGCGGCATGGGTGGCATGGGCGGCATGGATTTCTGAGTCGCGCCCCAGAGCTTCGAGCAACAACAAAACCCCGCCGCGAGGCGGGGTTTTTTTCTGGGTTGCTCAGCGGTCCTCGTACCAGTATCGGCGCGCGAATTGATCGATGGCGTGGCGATCGCGCAGTAGCTTCCAGGCGATGGCCGGCATCTGCGTGAACCAATGCCATTCGCCGTGCTTGTCGAACTTGCGGGTAGAGGTCATTGCCTTGACGCGCCGCAGTCGGACGAGGCGCTGTCCGCGCGAACGGCCCAGGCGACGCAGTCGCCAGAGGAAGTCCACGTCCTCGGCGATCAGGCGGCGCTCGTCGTACCCGCCCAGCGCCACGAAATCGGCGCGTCGCCAGAACACCATGCCGGTGTCAAAACCGGTTAGCCAGACCAGCGGCAGCATCATCACGTAGGCCAAGGCGATGCCCGCCGACCAGCGCTCCATCGTCACGCCGCTGGCGCCGCCGACATTGCGCGGATCGGCCATGGCGGTTACCACCGCGATGAAGCTGTCCGGGTGCAGCGTGCTGTCGGCATCGAGGAAGCACAGGATCTCGCCTTGGGCCACGGCCGCGCCGCCATTGCGGCTCGCGGCAATCACCCGTTTTTCGACCAGCACCACGCGGCAGCCATACCCATGCGCAATTTGCGCAGTGGCGTCGGTCGAGCCATTGTCCGCGACGATGACCTCGATCTCCTCCGCGGAACGACCGGTGTCAGTCCAGCAATCGCGCGCGGCCGCCACGCTGTCGAGCAGGCGCGGCAGCAGCGCGGCCTCATTCCAGGCTGGAATCACCAGGGAAATTTGCGGTACGCGGGTCATCGGTTTGGCTTGCGGCCTGTGCCAGTGGGCTGCGACGGGTGCAACGGGAACAATGGCTCGGGTCCGGGTCGAGGTCCGTTCACTTTACGGGTTCCGGCCATTCGAGGCGGGGGCCTTGTTTGGCGTGTGCTACGGTACCGTCGCGCATGCGACGCATGCACGCGGCAGGCATCGGGTTTCAGCTCAGGCCTCATCGGGGAGAACGGGCATGAACATGCGGCGAATCGCCGGCGCGCTGGGCCTCGTGCTGGCAATGCTGTCGGTGGCGCCGTCCACCACCCTTGCCTATACCAAGATCCCGGCCAAGACGGTGCATAGCTGCAACAACACCGGCCAATGCAAGGACACCTATTACCCGGAGTTCCCGAATGCCGGCGCCTGCACGCGCTTCTTTCGGCAGTGGCGCAATGGCTATGACAACGACAACGCCATCGAGGCCTGCACCGATTTCATGGGCATGAACAAATACTGTGCCGATCACGACTCTTATGTCGCCGTAGGGTTTGTGCCGCAAACCGATTTTCGAACTCTCCATTGCAGTCCTCGCTACCATTCCGATTCCATCGGCGACCAGATCATCCACATCTGGACCGGAATCGGCGAGGGTTTGCTGACCGCCGCGCCGTTCGTGGCCGAGGGCGTGCTCGGCGTCACCTGCGTCTATGGACAGATCTACGCCTGCGCGGTCCTGGCCCTGGAAGTTTCCGACCAGGCCGGACTCAAGATTCCCACCGAGGTCGGCGACGCGATCTATATCGCCAACAAGGCGCCGCAATGCATCGACGGCGACGTCGTTGCCTGCGCCTACCTGGGCGTGCGTGGCGCCAAGGCGGCCGGCCTGGAGATCCCAGGCGTTCCTGCCATCAAGGTGTTTGAGGACTCGCAAAAATGCAACGCCGGCGAATTCGCCGCCTGCGTGCGCCTGGGCAAAGAAGCCGCCGACGCCGGTGGCATCGAAACCGGATCGCTGACCGGGGATTTGATCGATGGCCAGGCCTGCCTGGACGGCAACAAGGACACCTGCGTGAAGCTGGCCAAGGAAGCCATCCAGGACCACGTTCCGATCAACGACATCGCCGGAGCGGCCGACAACGCAGCCGCCTGTGACAAGGGCGACAGCAATGCTTGCGCACAGCTCGGGCGAAGGCTGGCGAGCGTGGCGAGCGGTCTTCCGGTGGCAAAGCCGGCGCCGAACGATTTCAACGGCGACAATCTTCCCGACATCGTCTGGTACAACGAGCAGACCGGGGAGACGCAAATCTGGTTCATGAACGTGTCGTCTCGAATTGGCCGTGCGACTGTCGTCGACGAGGGCGGGAAAGCCATCCTCATCGGCCTGCCTTGGCGCATCGTCGGCAGCCGGGATTTCAACCGGGATTCCAACACCGACCTGCTTTGGTACAACGACGCCACCGGCGCGATCCAGATCTGGTTCATGGCCGGATCGAAAATCGCAAGTCGCGCGACCGTCCTTGGCGAGGATGGCAGTGGAGTGGCCATCGGTCCGCCCTGGGGCATCGTCGGGACCGACGACATGAACGGCGATGGCAATGGCGACATCATCTGGCACAACAGCGCAACGGGCGAGACCCAGCTATGGCTGATGAACGGCTACCGGGTGGCCGGGCGGGCCACGGTGCTGGGCGAAGACGGCGCCCCCGCGTTCGTCGGATTGCCCTGGAGCATCGTCGGCTCGGACGACATGAACCGCGACGGCAAGTCAGACCTGCTCTGGCACAACGCCGCGAGCGGCGAGACGCAGATCTGGTACATGAATGTCCACAAGGTGACTGGCCGGGCGACGGTGCTGTCGGAGAGCAGTGGCGACGCCTCGGTCGGCCTGCCTTGGCAGATCACCGGCAGCAACGATTTCGACCAGGACGGGACTTCCGACATCCTCTGGCACAACGAGTCGACCGGCGAAACCCAGATCTGGTTCATGAACGGACGCACGGTCAAACGTCGTGCCACCGTCGATGCGACGCGCGACGGCGGCGGGGCCATGGTCGGGGTGCCCTGGCGAATCGTGCCGCACTGAGAGCGGTTTGCTGGAAAACAAACCCCGCCGCGAGGCGGGGTTTTTGTTTGCGCATGGAACTGCCAATATCGACGGCGATGCGGCTTCCTTCCGTCCTGAAATCAGTAGCCCGGTCCTTGCTTCCGGAACCGTGGTTCCGGTACGCCGGGTTCTGGAACCGGCGGATCCGCCACGTCGGTTGGCGCCGGTATTGTCCGGTCTGCGAGAGCCATCTGCGCGCGTTCGTTGCCCACCGCAACGACCCGGAAATGCAATTCGATTCGCTCTGCCCGGTGTGCGCATGCAAGTGTCCGCACCGCTGCGACTGGCTGTTCATCCAGGATTACTGCCGGCGCGCGTCGGGGCGGCTGCGCCTGTTGCATGTCGCGCCGGAGCCGCACCTGGGCCGTCGCCTGGCCGCATTGACCAACGTCGACTACGTGTGCGGCGACATCGTGGCCGGCATCGGCGACGTCCGCCTGGATATCTGCCGGCTGCCGTTCGCGGACGCGTCGTTCGACCTGATCTGCTGCTGTCATGTCTTGATGATGTTGCCGGACGACGCGCCGGCCATCGCCGAAATGTTTCGCGTGTTGCGCCCGGGCGGTATCGCGGTCATCGAAAATCCGGTCGCGACTGGAGTCGGAACGCTCGAGCCAGCCACGGCGGAAGAACGGCTTGAATTGTTCAAGGACGAGACGATCCTGCGGCTCTACGGGGACGACTATCGCGAGCGCCTGTCGGCGGCCGGTTTCGTGCTCGATGAGGTCTGTCCGGCCGACGGCATCGCGCCTGCCAAACGCGAACGGATGGAGATCTACTCAGGCAACGTCATTCTGAGCCGAAAGCCCGATCCAACCCGATGACTTCCGCGGTTCAATTCCTGGCCTAGTGCCCTTGCCCTTTCGCGGCCACAATCGCCTGCCAGTTGATGATCGCGTTCCACAACATACGCTGGTCGCCGCGATTCATGTCGCGGTGGATGGGATTGAAGTTGAAGCTCACCACGTGGCCCTGGCCGACCGGCATGTCCAGGATGGCCGGGTGCCCGATCAGGTTTCCCTCGCCCCAGGCTTGCCCGCTGACCACGAACGGTGCACCGTTGCGATCGCCCCACTCAAGAACGACGCCGCTCGGATCGAACGGGCCGTCGAGGCAGGTGGTGCAGTAGGCCATCCGCAACCAGCGGCGAGGCACGCTGTAGACGGGGAAGTTTTGCCGGAACACATAGGTGTCCGCGGCGTAGCCGTAGGCGATCGGGTGATCGGGCCGCGCGAACGTGACGCGTACATGCGAACCGGGCGTGCGCGCCTCGGACAGCTGCGAATCGGCGGCCGAATCCGCGCCGCCGCCGGCCGAACTGCGCGGCACACCGCCGGAATCGCGGCGCACGCCGCGGACGATGCCGCCATCGAGCGCCAGCATCGAACCGCTGCCAAGCGTGACCAGCAAACCGCCGCTCTCGACGAACTCCTGGATGTTTCCCAGGCCGCCGCCGCCGATGCCACCGGTGATGTCGTCCGAGGAAGCGGGCGTGCCGAGGCTTGGCGTCGCCGCAGTCTTCTTGAACGGCATCGGGCCCCAGGCTTTCGGAATTCCCTGGATCTGCTCGGCGAGTTCGAGGTCCACGTGTCCGTACAGCAGCACGTCGTACTTGTCGCGAAGGCGACCGGCACGGATGTCTTCGTCGCGCACGTAGGTGTAGGGGATGTGGCGTTGATCGAGCGAATAGCGAACCCAGCCGATCGAGTCGGTGTCCGCCCACGGCACCCAAACACCCAGTCTCGGTACCGGCACGGCATGACTGACGACCTCCGGCGCTTTTGCGACAGCCACGAAATCGAGCCCCAGGTCGGCGGCGATCGCGTCAAGCTTGGTCGCGAGTCCCGGTCGCGACGGAATGATCCATGAGCCTTCCGGATATTCGTTGCCGCCCGCCTGGAACGAGCGTTCGGCGATTTCCACGCCGAAGGCCGCCAGCCGGTAGCGCGCTTCGAACAGACTTTCCTGGCCGGTGTCCTTGAGCAGGTAGACGGCACCGCTGCCGGTCACCGCGCCGCTGACATGCGGTGGACCGGACAGCGGCGCCAGCGCCGCGTCGCGCACGGCGGCATCGGCGGTTGGTACCACGCCCAGGTGATAGTTGGCCGGTAGTTCCCAGGAGACATCGTCGTAGGGCTCGGCGGCGGCCTTTGGATAGTTCTGCGGCATCAGCAGGTCGACCGCATAGTTCCGGTACGGCTGGTCGAGTCTCACGACGTAGGTTCCCGCAGGAAACGTACCTTCCTTGAGATTCACCGCTGCCGTCGCGCGCGACACTTCGATGTCCTGCGCCAGCAGGCGCGCGACCATGGCTGCAACCCGCGTCGGATCGCCCTGGTCATCGCGAATCAGGATCGCGTAGGGCGGTTCGTCCAGCCCCTTGTGCCATGAGTGCAAGCTCTTGCTGTAGAAATTGCGCAGCAGCGTCTGCGCCTGCTCGGCGGTGGCATCAAGCGCGGCCAGCGCCGCCGTCTCGTTGTAATTGACGTTATCGCGCGCCGACCAGGAAATCGTCGCCGACGTCGGCGGCAGCAACCGATACCACTCGCGGCTGATCTCATCTGGTGCAAGCGTACGTGTGAGCGTCTCGGCCGTGCCGTTGCCGAAGGTTTCGTAGCCGCGCCCGATCGCGTTATGGTTCATCGCGACCGAATCCAGATACTGGTGCGAAAAAGCCTCACCGAAATTCCAGGTAGAAACCCCCGGCATGCCGAATCCGGTCATCACCTGTACTTCATGAAAGCTCAGTTCGAGGAATTCGCTGTAGGTGATCGGATCGATGTTCGGGTTGTAGGGGCCAGTGCCGTTCCAGGTCATCAGCAGCGGCACCGCTTCATGCAGGTCGTGCACGATGGTCGGATGCCAGTCGTGGAACATGCGATGCACCGCCTTGGTCGCCTCGTGCGTCAACTGGTGCGCATCGCGGTTGATATCGACGAAGGCGTACTTCGACCAATAGGGCGGCGATTGCCGCGGCAGCGTGGCGAAATCGGTCTTGCCCTTGAGGTAGCGGTAGAACCAGTCGACCTGTTTGTCGCGACCATCCGGGTTCGAGACCGGGTTGATGAGCACCACCAGCCGCGAGCGGATGCGCTGGATCATCGGCTGTTCGGATACCGCCAACCGGTAGGCGAGTTCGACCATCGATTCGGTGGATCCGGTTTCGTCGGAGTGGAGCGCCGCATTGAAGTAGTAGATCGGCCGCGCCGAGGCGATCAGCGCCTCGGCTTGCGTCGCATCAGTGCGGCGAGGGTCGGCCAGCGCCGCGGTGGCCGCCTTGAGCGTATCGAGCTTGGCGATGCCTGCTTCATCGGCGATCGCCAGCATCATGATGTCGCGGCCTTCCTCGGATTTTCCGATGGTGAATAGCCGCACTCGCGGCGACGCTGCGGCGAGTGCCTTGAAGTAGGCGTAGGTCTGTTCGGAATTGACCAGTTCGCCGGGCGCACCAGGAATGCGATGGAAGAACGCGCGCGGCGAAGGAACGCTGCTGGATGCTGGAAGGGAGGAAACCCACGGTGACAGGAAACGCGGCTCGGTGGTCGCCTTGGCGATCTCCTCGGCCGAGCCCGCTTCCGGCGTATCGTCAGCGGCGTTGGCGATGCTGGGCAGGAACGCCCACGACAGCACCGTGACGATGGCAATTGCCAGCGATCTGCTGTTCATGCGTGCGTTTCTCCCTGGTGCCGGTTCCGGGCCGGTTGCGGGTCCTAGTGTACGGCTCGAATCCCGCGACCGGCGCAGGGTGACGACCGTCGGCCTGTTCGCTCAGCGGTAGATCTGGTACAGCATTAGGTACACCACCACGCCCGAGACCGAAACGTACATCCACACCGGCCAGGTCCAACGCGCCAGGCGGCGATGCTGGACATCGCTGCGATGCAGGCCGCGCCAGGCGGTGACGAGGATCATCGGGATCGCAATGGCCGCCAGCAGGACGTGGCTGATCAGCAGCGCGTAATAGAGGGGCCGGACCAGACCGTGGCCGCGGAACACGAAGATTGGCGAGGTCAGGTGGTAGGTGATGTAAGACACCAGGAACAGCGCCGATACCGCCAGCGCCGCGAGCATCCAGGCGCGGTGCGATTGGATTCGGCGCCGGGCTATTTGCACACGCGCCAGCATCAGCAGAACGCAGGTACTCGCATTCAGTACGGCATTGACGTGCGGCAACAGTTCGGTGGTGTTCATCGCCCGCCTTGCGCAGTTTCGGCAACGGGAGATCCTCCCCGATACGGCCGGTGGCAACCTTGACTACGGTCAAGGCGCCCGATCACACCCGATTGCATGCTCGCCCGGAGCCGGCCGAACGTGCCGGGTTGGATCGTGGGGCATCCATGCCGAAGAATCGCCGACGCTGGCTTGCATTGCTGGTCACTATCGCTTTTTCCGTGACGACGCTTGCCTGGATGCAACGCCATTACGGTGCCCGAAGTGACGATTTGGCAACGGCGTCTCCCGAGTTGCAGGCGGTGCTATGGCCGGTGGCGCATCCGGTCGCGCCGTTCCACATGCACGACCAGCACGGCACCGAGTTCAGCACCGAGCAGTTGCGCGGGCAATGGAACTTCCTGTTTTTCGGCTACCTGCAATGCCCGGACGTATGCCCGACCACATTGCAATCGCTGGCGCAATTTCGCCGCTTGCTGCTTGCCGACGATCCCGGCGCAAGGCGCGATCGTTTCGTCTTCGTCACGGTCGATCCCGCCCATGACGACGCCGCGCGCATGTCCGGCTACTTGGCCTACTTCGACCGGGAATTCGTTGGCCTGACTGGAGAACCCGATCAGCTGGCGGCGCTCGCCCGTTCGCTGGGTGTCGCCTATGCCGAACACATCGATGCACAGGGTGTGCGCAGCATGGATCACAGCACGTCGGTCGTGCTCGTGGACCCGGACGGACAGGTTGTCGGCGCGCTGCCGGCACCACACGACCCGGCCCGGATGCTGCGCCTGTTCAGGCAGTTGCAGACACATCGCGGGGGCGGTTGACCTAGGTCAAGGCAGGTCCGGCCGCCGAAGTTGCATAAAGACCACTGGGAAAACGTGCGGCTTGCGCCGCCCGAATGCCGCCAATCGGCGAAGCCAAGGGGATGTCATGAGCGATACCCGCGAGACGCTGGAAAAAATTCCGATGATTCAGAAGCTGCTGGACAACCCGTTCCTGCTGCTGTTCCTCGGCGTACTGATTCCGATGGTGGTGTACACGCTGTGGGGAATCATCGACATCCTCACCATTCCACCCGCGCCGTAGTCGCGGGTTTTTTTGTTTCCCTGCCCACTACGGAGCCTGCCCATGACTGCCATCCTGCCCCCCGCCGAACGAATCTGGTGGAAGCAACCGATCGACCGTGTCGAGGGCACTTGGATCGCCATCGCCTTCGTCTGGTGCATGGTCATGTTCTTCATGATGATCTACTGGCACCTGTATGGGCACCAGAACCTTTCGACTGAGACGTACACCACCACGCCGGACAAGTTCATGGCCAAGGCCCAGGCGATGGTCGACAAGTACACCGTCCGCGAAGAAAAGAGCGTTGGCCTTCCGGTCGTGGCGCCACCCGCCGGAAGCGATGTCTACCTGCTTGCCCGTTTGTGGAGTTTCTGGCCGATCCTGGAGCTTGAGAAGGGCAAGACCTACCGACTGCACCTGACCTCGATGGACTACAACCACGGATTCTCGCTGCAGCCGGCCAACATCAACATCCAGATTGTTCCCGGCTACGAGCACGTGGTCACGATTACGCCGAACCAGGCCGGTACCTACTCGGTGGTTTGCAATGAATTCTGCGGGATCGGCCATCACACGATGGTCGGCCGCATCTACGTGAAATAACGGAGATCACCCATGTCCAAGGCAACGATCTACCGTACCTGCCCGCGTTCCGGCCTGCAGTTCGAGTCGCAGGCGGAAAAGCTGATGATCGCCAACGCGGTCACCGCCGTGGTGTTCCTGCTGCTCGGAGGCGTACTGGCCATCGGCGTCGTGCTGACCCGCTGGCCAGCGGTGCACTGGCTGGCCTCCGACACCTTCTATCAGGTGTTGACTGCGCACGGCATCGACATGCTGATCTTCTGGATCATCTTCTTCGAGATGGCGGTGCTGTATTTCTGCTCGTCGACCTTGCTGCGCTGCCGGATCGCCACGCCCAGAGTCGCCTGGCTGGCGTTCGCACTCATGTTGATCGGCGCAGTCACCAACAACGTGGCGGTCTATCAGGGCGCGTCGAGCGTGATGATGACGTCGTACGTGCCGATGCTGGCGGCGCCGGCGTTCTACCTGGGCCTGATCCTGTTTGCGGTTGGCGCCTTGATCGGGTGTTTTGTTTTCTTCGGCACGCTGGTAATCGCCAAGCAGGACAAAACCTACGAGGGTTCGGTGCCGCTGGTGACCTTCGGTGCGATTACCGCCGCGATCATCGCCGTGTTCACCATCGCTTCGGGCGCGATCATCCTGGTGCCGACCTGGCTGTTGTCGATGGGCGTCATCGACAAGGTCGATCCGCTAATGTATCGCACCATCTGGTGGGCCTTCGGTCATTCCTCGCAGCAGATCAACGTCGCGGCGCATATCTCGATCTGGTATCTGGTGGCAGCGGTGGTGTTCGGCGCCAAGCCGATGTCCGAGCGGGTCAGTCGTGGCGCGTTCCTGCTCTACATCCTGTTCCTGCAGCTGGCCAGCGCCCACCACCTGCTTTCCGACCCCGGCATGAGCACCGGCTGGAAGGTGATGAACACCAGCTACTTCATGTATTTCGCGGTACTGGCTTCGATGATCCATGGCCTGACCATTCCCGGTGCCATGGAAGTGGCACAGCGCAAGAAGGGCTACACGCGCGGCTTGTTTGAGTGGCTGCGCCGCGCACCCTGGAGTAATCCGACATTCTCGGGAGTGTTCATCTCAATCATCGGCTTCGGCTTCCTCGGTGGCATCTCCGGCGTGATGATGGGCACCGAACAGTTGAACATGATCATCCACAACACGATCTACGTGCCGGGGCATTTCCATGCCACGGTGGTGATCGGCACAACCCTCTCGTTCATGGCGCTGACCTATTACCTGATCCCGGTGTTGTTCCGGCGTGAAATGATCAATCCGGGCCTGGCCAAGTGGCAGCCGTACCTGTTCGGATTTTCGATGTACTTCTTCTGCCTGGTGATGATGGGCGCCGGTACCCTCGGCGTGCCGCGCCGGCATTGGGACCTGTCGTTCAGCGGCATGGCGCTGGCCTATCCCTGGCCTGGCGCGGTCTACCTGCTGATGGGCCTGGTCGGCATCGCCGGTGTCTGCGCGATCGTGGGTGGTGCCATCTATATCTACATCACCGTCGGTTCGCTGCTGTGGGGCAAGCGGCTTGAGACTGGCGCACAGAGCGAGCACTTCACACCGATCCCGCCGACCGCACCGACGCTAGAAGCACACGGCTACGGTTCGCTCGGTTTTGCAGCGCCCGGCACCTTCACCCTGGCGATGATCTTCCTGGTGTCCTTCGTCCTGTACTACTTCGTCAACTGGAAATACCTGTCCACCCTGTGGGGCTTGAGCTAAGCGTCATGAACGTCGTCGTCGCACCGGTTCGCCAATCCACGCTGGCCGTTGCCCGTGATGTGCTCGGCCTGTTCAAGTTGCGCATCGGCGTACTGATCACAGTCACGGCCCTGGTCGGCATGTTGTTGATGCCGGGGGCGAAACCGCATTGGCCGCAGACGCTGGTGTTGGCCTTGTCGGTACTGGTCGCATCCGCCAGCGCCGGCGCCTTCAACCAATACTACGAACGCCACGTCGACCACCTGATGGCGCGCACGCGCGGCCGGGCGTTTGTCACCGGTGCGCTGACCGCCTCGCCATCCTGGCTTTGGATGATCGGCGCGATGCTGGTTGCCGCCGTGGCCGCCGCCGCCTGGGTGTTGAATCCGATCAGTGCGCTGTTCGTGTTCCTCGGGGCGTTTTTCTATGGTGTCGTCTATACCGTCTGGATGAAACGGCGGACCTGGTGGAACATTGTCGTCGGTGGCCTGGCCGGAAGCTTTGCCGTGCTCGCCGGAGCCGCGGCGGTCGATCCGGGGATGGGTCCACTGCCGTTGCTGCTGGCATTGTCCTTGTTCCTGTGGACGCCACCGCATTTCTGGAGCCTGGCCATTGCCTATCGCGCCGAGTATCAGGCTGCGGGAGTGCCGATGTTGCCGGTCGTCGCGGGGGAAGCGCGCGCCGCGAAAGTGGTGCTGCTGGCAACTCTGTTGCTGGTCGCCGCATCATTGCTGCCGATGGCGTTCGGCGCCGGCTGGATCTACTTGGCCGGTGCGCTGTCGGGTGGTGGCTACTTCATCTTCCGGGCATATGCATTGGCCCGTTTGCCATCGCGGAAAACGGCGATCACCTGTTTCCTCGCCTCGCTGTGCCAACTCAGCCTGCTGCTGATCGGCGCCAGCGTCGATTCGATGTGGCGATGATCCAGCCGTGGCTTTCGCGCGGGGTCATGGTGTTGCTGCTGGTGGTGTGGTCAATCCCGACGCAAGCAATCGCCACGGCTTCGCCGCGCATTGCCAGCGGGCTCGGCGCCGGCGCCGGCAACCGGCTGGACCAGGAAGCAGCGCTGGCAGCCAGTCGTGGTGCTATCGGCCACGCGCCGAGTGACTACCAGCTGCGCGACCGCCAGGAACGCATCGTCAAGTTGTCGGTCTATCGCGGCAAGCCGCTATTGGTGAATTTCATCTATACCGGGTGCTTCCGTGTGTGCCCGAACAGTTCGCGTGCGTTGCACTCGGCCATCATCGCGATGCGCGATCGTTTCGGCAGCGACCAGTTCAATATCGTCAGCATCGGCTTCGACCAACCGACTGACTCGCCGCAGGCGCTACGCAGTTTTTCTGCCCAGCAGCGAATCGACGATCGCAATTGGGAATTCCTCAGCCCACGCCGCGACGATGTCGCCGCGCTGGCGCGTGACTTCGGGTTCCGCTATGTGCCGACACCGCTCGGTTTCGACCACACGCTGCAAGTGAGCATCCTCGATCGCGACGGTGTCATCCGCCGGCAGGTGTTAGGCGATACTTTTTCCGCTGATTCACTCGGCGAACCGCTCCGCCAGATGATCGCCGGCCAGCCGGTGGGCGATGCCGGCAGCTGGAGCGACCTGCTCGATCGCGTCCGCATCCTGTGTTCGGTATACGACCCGGAAACAGGCCGGTACCGGATTGACTACGACATCTACTTCGAGATTGCCGGCGGTGCCACCTTCATTTTCGCGATGCTCTGGTTCGCCCTGTCCGAGTGGTTCGCGCAGCGCGCGACTCGGCGTGCGGTCGCGGGCTGATTGCGATGACGAAAGCGCCGCCGCCGCGCCGCCTTGTTGCCTGGATTGGCCAGTTCCTTCTGTACGGCGCATTCGCGATCGCGATCGCGTTGTTCTCGCGATGGCCGCGCTACCGGCAGATCGAGCCCGATCAGGCCTTGATCAAGCTCAGCATCGTCCACGATGGCCAGCGCATCTCGGCCTGCCGGTTGCTGTCGGCGAAGGAACTCGAAGCCCTGCCGCCGAACATGCGTTCGCCGATGCTGTGCCCGCGCGAACGCGCGCCATTGTTGGTCGAGCTGGACGTGGACGGACGCTTGGCGCACCGGCAACTGGCGCGCCCCTCGGGCCTGTCGCGCGACGGTTCCGCTTCGCTGTACCACCGCCAGTTGGTGCTTGCTGGTAGCCACCTTGTCTCAGTCAGGCTGCGCGACAGTGCGCGCAGTGCCGGCTTCGACTACCAGCGCCAGGCGCGGGTCGAACTTCGTCCTGGACAGATCCTGGTGATCGATTTCGATTCCACTGCGCGTGAGATCAAACTGAAATGAGCGTACCTGTCAATGTCACCGCGTCGGCGCGTCGGGTCGTTACGACCGGCGAACGAAATTACAGTTACGCGCTCGCGGAGCCGCAGGCCGGCCTGCGACCACTGGCGCGTGGCTGGTTGTGGTTGGGACTGATCGCACTCGCTGCCTCCGGAGTGTTCTCGATCCTGCTGGTGCTTTCGCGCACGCCGCAGGTCAACCAATGGTTTCCGGTAGCGGATTTCTTCCGCGTCGCCCTGGTAGTGCATGTCGATTTGTCGGTGCTCGTGTGGTTTGTCGCACTGGCCGGACTGCTCTGGACGTTGGCGGGTCCGCAACGGGCCACGGGCCTGGCGTGGCTGTCGCTCGGGCTGACTGCGGCTGGCATGGCGCTGATGGTGCTGGCGCCATTTCTCGGCACGGCCGAGCCGATCATGTCGAATTACATCCCGGTGCTGGATGGATCGATTTTCCTGTTCGGGCTGACTGTGTTCGGGTTGGGCGCGACGATGCTGGTACTGCGCAGCCTTGGCTCCGGCCTCTGGAGTGTTGCTGATGTCAGCGGCGAAAGCGCGCTGCGTTTCGGTATTGCCGCCAGCACGGTTGCCGCGGCGGTGGCGGTACTTGCTTTTGCCTTGTCGCTGGCGCTGGTGTCGCCGGCACTGGACAGCCATGTCTACTACGAGATCGTATTCTGGGGTGGCGGCCATGCGTTGCAGGTGGTGTGGACCCTGCTGATGTTACTGGCGTGGTTATGGCTGGCCAGCGCCACCGGTGCGCGCGTGTCGCTCAGCCCGCGGCTGGTGCTGCTGCTGTTCCTCCTGGCCTTGGCCAGCGTGTTCGTCACGCCTTTCGCCTATTTCGTAACCGATGTCACCTCGATCGAGTTCCGCAATATCAACACCTGGGCCATGCGCCTCGGCGGCGGCGTCGCCATCGTTCCGATCGGTCTAGCCGTGGTACTGGCGCTGGTCCGCGCCGGTGCCTCACGCCAGGACAGTGATCGACCGCTACGCGCTGCATTGGTGGCCTCGATCCTGTTGTTCGCCGCCGGCGGCGTGATCGGCGGGCTGATCAGCGGCAACAACGTCAAGATCCCGGCGCACTACCACGGCTGCATCGTCGGCGTGACGCTGGCGTTGATGGGCCTGGTCTATCTGCTGTTGCCAGTGCTCGGTTATCGCGCCCCCACCGGCCGGCTGGCGCGCTGGCAGCCGGCGCTCTACGGCTCGGGGCAACTGCTGCACATCATCGGTCTGGTCTGGTCGGGCGGCTATGGGGTGCAGCGCAAAGTGGCGGGCGCTGAACAGGTTCTGCACAGCCCGTCCGAGATTGCCGGAATGGGATTGATGGGCCTGGGTGGGTTGATCGCCATCATCGGCGGCTTCCTGTTCGTGCTGGTAGTCGCACGGGCGATGCGAGCGCAGCCCGAACCAGCACCGGGATCGCCATGATCGCTGCGCTGCAGCGCCTGCTTCGCTGGTGTTTCATGCAGGTCGAAGCGGTATTCAACCGCGCCTTTGGCGACCGCCTCAATCCGCTCTACCACCTCGGCGCCATCGTTTTTTTCCTGTTTTGGGTGGTCGCGGCCACCGGCGTCTATCTGTACGCATTTTTCGACACTGCCGTCGCTGGCGCCTACGCTTCGGTCGAAGCGCTTACCCATGGCCAGCGGTATGTCGGCGGCATCATGCGCAGCGTGCATCGCTACGCCTCCGACGGGATGGTGTTGGCGATGATGGTGCATCTGTTGCGCTACTTCGCCTTCGACCGCCTGCGCGGTTTTCGCTGGTTCGCCTGGGTGACGGGCGTTGCGCTGATCTGGTTCGTTTTCATCAGCGGCATCAACGGCTACATGCTGCCCTGGGATCGCCTGGCGCAATTCGTGTCGGTCGCCACCTTCGAATGGCTGGACTGGCTGCCCGGCTTTGGCGGCAGCCTGATCCGGAACGTCATCTATCCGGGAAGCGTCAGTGATCGATTCTTCTCTCTGCTGGCGTTCATCCATATCGGCGCGCCGCTGCTGACGCTGTTGTTGATGTGGGTGCACATCCAGCGCGTTCCCAAGGCCAGCACCCAGCCACCACGCCCGATCGCGCTCGGCCTGGTCGCGACCTTGCTGGCGCTGGCGCTGCTGCATCCGGTGTGGAGCCAGGGCGGTCCTGCCGATCTGGCCAGTGCGGTCACTACTGTGGCGCTGGACTGGTTCTATCTCGGCTTGTATCCGCTGATTTATGCGTTGCCGCTGGCGCAGGTGTGGGTGCTGGCCTTCGTGCTCACGCTATTGCTCGCGGCCTTGCCTTGGCTGCCGCTGCGCCGTGCCGGCGAACGGCGCGTGCTGCGTTTGGAAATTCATCCTGGCCCGCGTCGGATCACCGCGCAACCGGGCGAAACCTTGCTCGAGGCCGGGCTTCGCGCCGGCCTGGCCTTGCCCTACGAATGTCGCAACGGCGGCTGCCAAGTCTGCGTGTGCACGGTGCTGCAAGGTGATGTCGACCTTGGCGACTACCAGCCAGCGGCGCTGACGGAGGCGATGCGGGCCAATGGCAAAGCGTTGATGTGCTGCGCCACACCGCTCGGGGAAGTCTCGATCGAAGTGGAGGGTGTTTCGATCGACCCCGAGCAGGCGGTTCCTGTGCGCCGGTACCAGGGCGTTGTCGCAAGCATGCAAGCGCTCAGCGACGATGTGATGCAAGTCATGCTGGCGCTGCCGGGCGGCGAACGCATGGAATTCAGCGCCGGCCAGTACCTCAATATTCTGCTTGAGGACGGCCAGCAGCGTGCCTACTCGTTCGCCAATGCACCTTACGACAACGCGTTGATCGAACTGCAGATCAAGTTGATCCCGGGCGGGCTGTTCTCGACCCGGGTGTTCACCACCATGAAGGCTGGCGACACGCTGCCGTTCGAGGGTCCGTTCGGGCGCTTCACGCTGCGACCCGGCCACCAGCCGATCTTGCTTGTGGCCACTTCCACCGGATTCGCGCCGATCAAGAGCATCGTCGAGGACGCGTTCCATCGCGGCATCCAGCGCCCGATGCGGCTGTACTGGGGCGTGCGCAAGCGCAGTGACCTGTACGCATTTGACCTGGCCCAGCGCTGGCAGCGCGAGCACGCGGACTTCACCTTCGTTCCGGTGCTGTCGCGGCCCGAAGGCCAGGACTGGACCGGGCGCACCGGTCACGTGGATAGCACGATGCTTGCGGATTTCGCCGACCTGAGCGGCTACGAAGTCTACGTCTGCGGCTCCGTGCAACTGGTGGCCGATGCGGTGCCGGCGTTCCTGGCTCAGGGGCTGAGTGAGAACGCCTGCTTCATTGATGCGTTCACGGTGTCCGGACCGATCGCAGACTCCGGGCGGTGAGCCAACGGATTATGCAAGTGCGGCGCTTGGGCGTACCTTGTGCAATCCCGCTACCGGACTCATGCCCACATGACCCAGCTCAACACCGCGCGACGTTGCTTGATGGTTTTCGTTGTTTGTTTTTGCGGTGCGATGTCGGCGTGGGCCGCTGATGCGCCCGAGTTAAAACCCGACGGCAAGGATGCGGCTCCGGAGAAAACCGATGCGCCGGCGCCGACGCCAGCTATCACTCACCATCGCATTGTCATCGCCGGCAAGACCATCGCCTACACCGCGACTGCCGCGACGATCGACCTGAAGAACGACGCCGGTGATGCGATCGGCCGGATGTTCTACGTCGCCTACACCGCCGATGGTGCTCAGGCCGGGCATCGGCCGATCACGTTCTGCTTCAACGGCGGCCCCGGC
>JANXRY010000115.1 GCA_025356635.1 Gammaproteobacteria bacterium | reverse complement strand
ATCGAGGCGCTGGCGCGCAAGGTCATCAACGACATCGGCTACAACAATTCCGAAGTTGGCTTCGATGGCCACACCTGCGCGATCATCAACATGCTCGGCAAGCAGTCGCCCGACATCAACCAGGGCGTGGACCGCAAGAAGCCGGAAGAACAAGGCGCCGGCGACCAGGGCCTGATGTTCGGCTACGCCTGCAACGAAGCGCCCGAATTCATGCCGGCTCCCCTTTATTACAGCCATCGGCTGGTTGAGCAGCAGGCCAAGATCCGCAAGTCCGGCAAGCTCAAGTGGCTGCGCCCGGACGCCAAGTCGCAGGTCACCCTGCGCTACGACGGCAACAAGGTCCAGGGCCTCGACGCGGTGGTGTTGTCCACCCAGCACGATCCGGACATCAAGCACAAAGCGCTGTTCGAGGCCGTCTACGAGCACATCCTCAAGCCGGTGTTGCCCAAAGAATGGCTGAAGTCGCTGCCGAAGTCGAAGATCCACATCAACCCGACCGGCAAGTTCGTGATCGGCGGCCCGGTCGGCGACTGCGGCCTCACCGGCCGCAAGATCATCGTCGACAGCTACGGCGGCATGGCCCGCCACGGCGGCGGCGCGTTCTCCGGCAAGGATCCGTCGAAGGTCGATCGTTCCGCGGCCTATGCCGCGCGTTACGTCGCCAAAAACCTGGTCGCGGCCGGCTTGGCCGATCGTTGCGAAGTGCAGGTGAGCTACGCGATCGGCGTCGCCCAGCCGACCTCGATTTCGGTCACCACTTTCGGCACCGGCAAGATCAGCGACGAGAAGATCGAGAAGTTGATTCGCGCGCACTTCGACCTGCGCCCGTACGGCATCACCAAGATGCTCGACCTGCTGCACCCGATGTACCAGGCTACCGCCAGCTACGGCCACTTCGGCCGCAAGCCGAAAGAGATCATGTTGCCAAACGGCGAGAAGTTCACCTCGTTCTCGTGGGAAAAGACCGATCGCGCCGAGGCGTTGCGCAAGGCCGGGGGCTTGAAGAAATAAAGCTTTAGTAGGAGCGATGGCAATCGCGACCGGATCGAGACGTCGTTTGTCGCGATTGCCATCGCTCCTACAAACACCCAATAAGGATCGCCGTGACCTGGAAACCGACACACCTCGCCGCCGCCATTGCCCTCGCCTTCTCCGTGCCCTCGTTCGCCGCCGACGCCCCGCAGATCGGCCAGCTGCAAGTCACCGCCACCCGCGAAGCCGAACTAGTTGACTCGGTACCGGCCTCGATCAGCGTGGTTACCGACGCGCAGATGCGTGCGCGCGGTGTGCACGATCTGGGCGGCGCGCTCGCCCTGGTGGCGGGCGTCGAGATCACCCCCGGTGGCGACGGCGGCCCGGCCGGTTCGGTGCCGGCGTTCTGGGGTCTGCGCGAATTCGACGCCTTCCTGCTGGTGATCGACGGCGTGCCCAGCGGCGGCGCGTTCAATCCGCAACTGACGACGTTGTCGTTGGTCAATGTCGAACGCATCGAAATCATGCGCGGCGCAGCGCCGGTGATGTACGGCGCCACTTCGTTCGTTGGCGTGATCCACATCATTCATTACGCTCCCGGCCACACGCCCAGTCGCGCCAGCATTTCCGCCGGAACTTTCGCTAGCGCGCGCGCCAGCATCAGCACCGATATTGGCAACAGCGAATTGCCGCAGTCGATTTCCATCGAAGGCGAGCGCGTTGGCCTCAAGGACGACGACGCCGGTTACACGCGCGGCAACTTGCTCTATCGCCTGCAGCACGAGGTTGCTGGCGGCAATTTTTCCTTCGATCTCAACGCCAGCATGATTCGTCAACAGCCGAACAGCCCGTCGCCGCGCGCCGGCCACGTGCTCGATCCGGCGGTGCCGCTGGACGCCAACAACAATCCATCGGATGCGAAACTCGACGAAGACCGCTTCCAGCTGACCGGCCGCTATCACCGGAACATCGGCAATGGCGATTGGGACACCACGCTTTCTTACGCGCGCACCAATAGCGATATCCGGCGCGGATTTCTGGCGCCCGATTATGCCGACAACCCGCCGACCAATGCCGAAGGCTTTGGCCAGCAGCGTCACGTCGACGATATTTATTTCGATACCCATGTCGTCGCCACGCCGAGCGCCGGCATGTCGCTGACCTATGGTCTGGATTGGTTGTACGGCCGCGCCAAGTTGCAGAACCAATTGTACGAATACAACGTCGGCCTCGATGGCTCGAACCGTCCGAGCCTGGCATCGCTGCCGATTCTCGACGAACCCGCTGGCGCCGATCGCCGCAGTTTCCTGGGGCTCTACGTGCAGACGGACTGGGAGCTTTCCGACAAGCTCGATGTGCTGGCCGGATTGCGCCTGAATCACACGCAGGAAACCATGGATGGCGAAATGGATGTCGTGGGCGGCGATCCGGTGCCAGCCACCGACCACCGCAGCAAGACCCGGTTCGGCGGCAACCTCGGCTTGAGCTGGCATGCCTGGCGCGACGGCGACAATGCGTTGACGATCTATGGCGACATCCGCAATACCTACAAACCGGCCGCGCTGGACTTCGGCCCCGAAGCCGAAGCCGACATCCTGAAACCGGAAACCGCCGCCAGTGGCGAGATCGGCATGAAAGGGCAATTCATGCATGGCCGGCTGGACTGGGATCTGTCCACGTTCCTGATGCATTTCGACAATCTGGTGGTGTCGCAGGCCGTAAATGGTTTTCCGACCCTGATCAATGCCGGCAAGGAAACGTTCAAGGGCGCCGAATTCGAAGTCGGCTTTGAAATCGTCGACGACCTTCGCCTGACCGGCCATTACGCTTATCACAACGCGCGTTTCGGCGACTACGTGACGCAGTTCGACGGCACCCCGACGCAGTTGCGCGGCAAACGCCTGGAAATGTCCCCGCAGCATCTGTTCGGCACCGGGCTGGTGTATGCGCCGGACCGTGGCTGGCAAGCGAGCCTGGTACTCGATCGCGTCGGCGATCGCTTCCTCAACAAGCGCAATACTGCGCCGGCTCCTGGTTACACCACGGTGGCGGCCTCGCTCGGTTATCGCTTCGAACGCTGCGAACTGCGCCTTTCCGGCCGCAACCTGGGCGATCGCCGGGATCCGGTCGCCGAGAGCGAATTGGGCGAAGGCCAGTACTACCGGTTGCGGGCCCGCACGATCGAACTCGGCCTGAGCTGCCAGCGCTGACGGGTATTTTCG
>JANXRY010000104.1 GCA_025356635.1 Gammaproteobacteria bacterium | reverse complement strand
GTGAACCGGAGCGCTGCGCGGGGATTACACCACAAATGGGCGTCGGCGATAAACTTCTACAGCGAACCGTTTCCGCGGGTCGGACACTGCCAGTACGGTGGTATCGAGTAAACTGGAACCGGGATTTTTCAACCAGGGGGTAGGGACATGGTCATTTTCACTGGGGCGGGTACCCGCCAACTTCGTTATCAGGTGCTCGCCCTGGCCATCGTGATGGCCTTGCCGGCTGCCACCTTGGCCCAGGATGCCGCCAACGCCGAGAATGGCAAGGACAAGAAGGCGACGCCATCCACTCTCGGCACGGTCCAAGTCACCGCCGAGCGGCGCGTCGAGAACATCCAGAAAGTCCCGGTTTCGATCACGGCGGTCAGCGGTGAAAAGCTCGATGCCATCAAGTCCGGCGGCGAAGATGTGCGCTTCCTGTCCGGTCGCCTGCCCAGCCTGAACATCGAATCCTCGTTCGGCCGTGCCTTTCCCCGTTTCTATATCCGCGGCCTGGGCAATACCGATTTCGACCTCAATGCCTCCCAGCCCGTGTCCCTGGTTTACGACGATGTCGTCCAGGAAAACCCGATCCTGAAGGGATTTCCGGTATTTGACCTCGACCAGCTCGAGCTCCTGCGCGGCCCGCAGGGCACCCTGTTCGGGCGCAACTCACCAGCCGGCGTGGTCAAGTTCGAATCGGCCCGGCCAAGCCAGCAGTTCGGCGGCTATGGCCGCATTTCCTGGGGCACCTTCAACACCACGAACGTCGAAGGCGCGGTGACCGGTCCGTTGTCGGACACGGTGTCAGCAAGATTTTCAGTGTTGCACCAGCACCGCGATGACTGGGTCGACAACCTCCACAACGGCCCCGGCAACGACCTCGAAGGCTACGACGAAACGGCCGCACGCCTGCAGTTCCTGTTTGCGCCCAGCGACGATTTCGAGGCTTTGGCCAACATCCATACTCGCAATCTCAACGGTACCGCCAGGCTGTTTCGCGCCGGGCTCATCAAGCCAGGGACCAATGATTTCGCTGACGGTTTCAAGCGCGATGAAGTCTCCATCGATGGCGCCAACAAGCAAAATCTGAACCAGGTCGGCGGCAATCTGCGCATGCGCTGGAATTTCGGCAGCACCTCGTTGTTTTCGATCACCGGCTACGAAAGCGTCGACACCTATAGCCGTGGCGACATCGACGGCGGTTCGGTCTACACCTTTCCGCCGAACGAGCTGGGCGAGTCGCTGTTCCCGGCCGAATCCGCCGATGGCCTGCCGCACCATCGCCAGTTGAGCCAGGAATTCCGCCTCGAGTCCAATGAGTGGGGGCGTTTCGACTGGCAGGCCGGGGCGTTCTGGTTCAACGAATCGATCGATATCGACAGCTTCTCCTACGATGGTTTCGGCGGCGCGCAGAATGGCTACGCCACCCAGAGCCAGGACAACACCGCTTGGGCGCTGTTCGCGTCCGGCGATTTCGATGTCAACGACCAGCTCAAACTGCGTGGCGGTGTGCGCTTCACCCAGGACAGCAAGGATTTCGTCGCGGAGCGTGTGGTTGGTCCGTTCGGGCCGCCGATCGCCCCGATCCGGGTCAAGCCCAACGCCAGCAACGTAAGCTGGGACCTGAGCGCGGTCTATCAGGTCAGTGATGCCACCAACTTCTACACGCGCGTGGCCAAGGGTTTCCGTGCGCCGAGCATCCAGGGTCGGCTGATGTTCGCCGATGCCTCTTTGCCCAGCAATGAACTGGTGACGGTCGCCAATACCGAAACGGTGTTGTCCTGGGAAGTGGGCATCAAATCCGACCTCATGGACAATCGAGTCCGCGTCGATTTCTCGGTGTTCCGCTACGACGTCAGCAACCAGCAATTGACCGCGGTCGGTGGCGTGGCCAACGTCGCCCGACTGGTGAATGCCGACAAGACCGTCGGCCAGGGCGCCGAGTTCGATATCGAGGCCTACCTTGCCGATAACCTGCTGGTCACCGTCGGGGCGAGTTACAACGACACCGAGATCAAGGACAAGACCCTCAGCGTCTATCCATGCGCCCTGAACCTGTGCACGGTGCTCGACCCGGCTGACCCGAACCGTCCGGGTGCCGTGTTGATCGACGGCAACTCGCTGCCGCAAGCCCCGAAGACTGTCTTCAACATGACAGCCCGATACAGTGTTCCGACGGCCAACGGCGAGTTCTTTGTCTACACCGACTGGGCTTATCGTAGCGAGGTCAACTTTTTCCTGTACGACTCCGTTTCCTTCATCGGCAAGTCCCTGCTCGAAGGCGGCCTGCGGGTTGGTTACAACTGGCAGGACGGCCAGAGCGAGGTCGCCTTCTTCGGCCGGAACATCCTGGACCGGGAGGCCATCGTCGGTGGCATCGACTTCAACAACCTGACCGGGTTCGTGAACGAGCCGCGCACTTGGGGCATTGAGTACCACCGCACGTTCTGACCCGAAAAGCTGAACGGGCTCCGCCGGTCCCGGCCCTTTGCAGCCGGGCAGGCCGCTACGAGTGGCTTTCCGGCCAAAATCGGTGTATGGTGCGGCCACTGTGATTGCCAGGGTCACGTTTAATTGTGGCCCGGTGCGGTAGATCCAACGATCCGCTACATCGTTTCGCCAAGCTTGCTCCCTGCAACCTACAGTCTGGACCCGGGTGTTCCGGGTCGCGAAAATCTAAAGTTCCAAGGAGTTAGTTATGTCGGATCGTCAAAGCGGTACCGTGAAGTGGTTCAACGACGCCAAGGGTTTTGGCTTCATTACCCCGGAGAGCGGTGAGGACCTTTTTGTCCACTTCCGTTCCATCGTGGGTAGTGGCTTCAAGACCTTGAAGGAAGGCCAGAAGGTCACCTTCACCGTCGTCAAGGGCCAGAAGGGCCTGCAGGCCGACGCCGTCCAGGCCGTCTAAGCCGCACCGCACCACGAAAAAACGAGCCCCGGGCGGCAACGCCCGGGGCTTTTTCTTTGCGAGATACGTTAACCTCGCCGCATGCGCAACGGCTGGTGGAAGTCCCTTTACGTACAAGTGCTGGTGGCAATCGCCGCCGGTGTCGCGCTCGGCTACTTCGCGCCGGAAACCGGGACCTCGCTAAAGCCCTTGGGCGATGCCTTTGTGGCTCTGGTCAAGATGATCATCGGGCCGGTGATCTTCCTCACCGTCGTGGTCGGCATGGCGAAGATGGGCGACCTCCGCCATGTTGGCCGGGTTGGTCTGAAGGCGCTGGTTTACTTTGAAATCCTGACCACTGCGGCACTAGTCATCGGCCTGCTCGTCGCCAACGTCTTGCGCCCGGGCGCTGGCATGGGCATCGATCCGGCCAGTCTCGATGCTTCTTCGGTCGCCGAATACCAGCAGAAAGCCGAGGCCAGCGGCGTCGTTGGCTTCCTGCTCGACATCATCCCGAAAACCTTCCTGTCGGCATTCACCGAGGGCAACCCGCTAGACGTGCTGCTCATATCGGTGTTGTTCGGGATTGCACTGACCCGGGCCGGCGACGCCGGCCGCAAAGTTCTTGATGGCATGGACAAGTTGAGCCATGTCTTTTTCGGCGTCGTCCACGTGATCATGCGTTTCGCACCAATCGGCGCCTTCGGCGCGATGGCCTTCACTATCGGCAAGTATGGCGTGGCGACCTTGCAATCGCTCGCCTGGTTGATGGCATCGGTTTATTTGACCTGCGCTGTGTTCATCGCGGTGGTGCTCGGGCTGGTCGCGCATTTTTCCGGCTTTTCCCTGTGGAAATTCCTGCGCTATATCCGCGCCGAATTGTTACTGGTGCTGGGTACATCTTCGTCAGAATCGGCGCTTCCGCGCATGATCGAACGCCTCGAAGAACTGGGTTGCGACCGGGGCGTGGTTGGTCTGGTGGTGCCGACCGGCTATTCGTTCAACCTCGACGGCACTTGCATCTACCTGACCATGGCCGTGCTGTTCATCGCGCAGGCAGTCGCAGTGCCGCTCAGTCTTGCCGATCAGCTGACGCTACTCGCGGTGTTGCTCCTGACCTCCAAGGGAGCTGCGGGAGTCACCGGTTCTGGCTTCATCACGCTCGCCGCGACCCTGGCGGCGCTGCATGGCAAAGTGCCGGTGGCAGGCGTGGCACTGATCCTGGGCGTGGATCGTTTCATGTCGGAAGCCCGGGCCTTGACCAACCTGATTGGCAACGGCGTAGCGACGATGTTCATTGCCCGCTGGGAAGGGTTGCGCGACGACAAACTCATGCGCGCCGCGCTCGATACCGGACCGGAGGCAGTGTGACATGGCCATGCGCCTGACCCATGCCGTGATGGTACTCGCCGACATCAGTGGCTATACCCAATTCATCACTAATCGCGAAGTGAGCCTGCTGCACGCCGAACAGGTCATCAACGATTTGCTGGAATCAATGATCGACCGCACCGAGCATCCGCTGACGCTCAACAAGCTCGAAGGCGATGCCGCCTTCCTGTATGCGGAATCGGGCGACGATCATGCCGCTGCGGTGCACGATACCTTGGTGCAGGTGGCGGCGCTGTTTCCGGCATTTTATGAACGGCTAGACCAGGTTCGCCAGGATCGCAGTCACTGCGGTTGCGATGCTTGCGCCAATGTCGCCAACTTGAGGCTGAAAGCGTTCGTGCACTGTGGCGAAATCGCCGTCAAGCAGTTCCGCCAGTTTGAGGAACTCGCCGGCGAAGACGTGATCCTGATCCACCGATTGATGAAGAACCATGTTCCGGGACGCGAGTACGTGCTGCTTTCTGGTGCCGTAGCCGGCCTCTGGCCACCGGCAGCCGGACTAGGCCAGGCTTACAGCGAAGAATTCGAGGGCATGGGTCTTTTGGAATTACGTCTCCTGGATCCGGCAAATTTGCCGCGGTCTTGACCTGCAGCCCCGATCCCGCTGCTAGGATGAATCATCAATCACTGGAGACCACCATGACCACCGCCTACGATTTTTCTGCAAAAACGCTCGATGGCGAAGACAAGCCGTTCACCGATTACAAAGGCAAGGCGATGCTGATCGTCAACACAGCCTCGAAGTGCGGGTTTACGCCGCAATACACCGGCCTGGAAAAGCTCTGGGAAAAATACGAAAAGCAGGGCCTGGTCGTGCTCGGCTTTCCCTGCGATCAGTTCGGCCACCAGGAACCGGGCGATGCCGCTGAAATCAAGAATTTCTGCTCGCTAAATTACGACGTCAAGTTTCCACTGTTCGAGAAGATCGAGGTCAATGGCGGCGGCACCCACCCCTTGTGGAAATGGCTGAAGAGCCAGAAGGCCGGCCTGCTCGGCATCGAGGCGATCAAGTGGAACTTCACCAAGTTCCTAGTCGACAAGAACGGCAAGGTGGTCAAGCGTTACGCACCGACCGACACACCGGAGAAGATCGAGAAAGACCTGGCGGCGGTCCTCTAAGCGGAGAGGTCGCAGATCATCAGCCAGTCGTCCTTGGGGTCGTCGCCGAACATGTAGATCAGTTCGCCGGATATCCGGAAGCCTTCCTTCTGGTAGAAACGAATGGCCTGCTGCGACGATTGCGCGACGCTCAACCACAAACTTGCTGCGCCACGTTGCAGCGCCACCTGCTTGACCCGGGCCATCAATTCCTGGGCAACGCCGCAGCCATGGAAACGGGTATCGACGTAGAACCGCGCCAGCTCGATCGCTGGACGCAAAACGACGGGCTCGGGTGCCGCACCGGCGAGAGTCATCAGCGCATGGCCGGCCCAGTCTTCGCCATACACCGCGATCAGGCCCAGGTTTTTTTGGTCCGACAGCTGCCGCTGCTGCGCAGCTTCGGCGTAGTTGTCGGCGATGGCGCGGCGGACATTCTCCGGGCTTGCCGTATGCGCATAGGCGGCCAGGAAGTTGCGGGTCATGAACTCGCCCAAGCTTGCCGCATCGGCCGGCACGGCGAATCGAACGCTGAGTTCCATGGCGATTATTTGTCCACGAACGCGCGTTCGAAAACGTAATGGCTCGGCACACCGATCTTCGGTGCAGCCACGAAACCCCGGCCATCCAGGATGCGGCGGAAATCCGCCAACATCTGCGGGCTGCCGCAGATCATCGCGCGATCGGTTTCGGGGTTGATCGGCAGCAGGCCGAGATTCTGAGCCATGCAGCCGATTTCCATTAGCGTGGTAAGCCGGCCGTGATTGCCGAATGGCTCGCGACTAACCGCCGGGTAGTAGCGCAATTGCCGTGCGATTTGTGGCCCTAGATATTCGTGATTGGGTAGTTCGTTGCGGATGTAGTCGTAATAAGCGAGATCGGAAATGTTGCGCACGCCGTGGGTGAGCACCACGGTCTCGAATCGTTCGTAGGTTTCCGGGTCTTTGATGATGCTCAAGAACGGTGCCAGGCCGGTACCTGTGGCCAACAGGTACAAGGTCTTGCCGGGCAACAGATCGCTGATCAACAAGGTTCCGGTTGGCTTGCGGCTGATCAACAGCGAATCGCCGGGCTGGATGTGCTGGAGGCGGGAGGTCAGCGGCCCGTCTGGAACCTTGATGCTGAAGAACTCCAGATGCTCTTCCCAATTGGCGCTGGCGATGGAATAGGCGCGCATCAGCGGTCGGCCGTCCACCTCCAGGCCGATCATCACGAACTGACCGTTGTCGAAGCGGAAGCCGTCGTCGCGGGCGGTGGTGAAGCTGAAATACGACTCGGTCCAGTGGCGGACATCAAGCACGGTTTCGGTGATGAACGGGGAGGCCATGGGGCAGTGCGAGTCGGCGTTCTAAGGCTATTGTCGCACAGGTATAATGCACATCCTTCCTGTTCGTAGACCGCTCGCCATGCAAATCGTCGACCGTACCGCCGTTTCTTTCCACTACACCCTGACCGATGCCGAGGGCCATGTGCTCGACAGTTCATCCGGCGGCGAACCGTTGAGTTACCTGCACGGCGTCGGCAACATCGTGCCTGGTTTGGAAACCGCGCTGACAGGCCGTTCCGCCGGCGATTCGCTCAAGGTTGTCGTATCGCCTGAAGAAGGTTACGGCATGCCCAATCCGATGCTGGTCCAGCTCGTGCCGCGCATGGCGTTCCAGGGTGTGGATAAGTTGGAAGTCGGCATGGCTTTTCAATCGCAGACGCCGCAAGGCCCGATGTCGGTGGCGATCACCGGCATCAACGGCGACGAGATTACCGTCGATGGCAATCATCCGCTCGCCGGCAAGACCCTGCACTTCGCGGTGGACATCACCGATGTGCGCGAGGCAACCGTCGAAGAATGCCTGCACGGTCATGTTCATGGCGCCGGTGGCCATCACCACTAATCCAAGTTGGGCGCATCTTTTCGCCCCATGCCTGCCTCTAGGGGGAAACACTCCCTGGAGGAAGGTATGAACCGGATATTTTTGATCAGTTTTGGCTTTGCGATGACGCCTGCCATGGCACTCGCCGATGGCGCTGCGACTTGCCACGAACAAAGCAACACCCAGCTGGGTAGCTTGATCGAGCTCTACACTTCGGAAGGCTGCAGCAGTTGCCCACCGGCCGACCGCTGGTTCAGCCGGATGGCGAAGACCGCAGATCCGAAACAGCTCAGCCTGCTCGCCTTCCATGTCGATTACTGGGATTCGCTCGGTTGGCCCGATCGGTTCGCGCGGCCTGCCTACACCGAACGCCAGAGCCGTCGTGTCCGTGCTGCCGGCAGCACAACCATCTACACGCCGCAGGTGATGCTGTCGGCGGTGCTTGGCTTGCATTGGTATCAGCCTGATGCGGTGGCTGTCGCTCTTTCGCAAGGCCAACAGTTACCAGCGAAAGTGCGGATCGAACTGGGCGCTCACCCGGAAGACTCGCATTGGCGAGTGACGGTAAAAGCGACGGTCACCGCAGCGATTTCCCAACATGCGGAGCTTTACCTGGCGTTCTACGAGAACGACCTGATCTCCAGGATCAAGGCCGGTGAAAACAGTGGCGCCACCTTGCATCACGATCGTGTGGTGCGCGGCTTCTGGGGCCCTTGGCCGATGACTGCCAATGGCGCCGTGCAGGATCTGCGCGTAAGCCTGCCAAGCGATGCCAATCTCGCCAATTCAGGATTGACGGCATTCGTACAGGACAGTGAGAACGGCGAAACCTTGCAGGCGCTGAGCCTGCCGCTAGCGCAGTGCAATACCCTCACGCCAGTTCAACCTCCACCAGCAAGCCATTGAGCGCGGCATTTCCGCAGAGCGCGTCAATAGCCAGCGCGTCAGTGAGATCGTTGTAACTTTCGCCGGCGACTTGCCGGGCTCGCGCAAGCCGGACGCCGTCGCGCGCATGGCCGTAACCATGCGGCAAGCAGACCACGCCCGGCATCATCTCGGTGCTGGCCGCCACTTCGGTAATAATCTCGCCCGTTTTTGAACGCACGCGCACGCGCGCGCCGTCGTCGATGCGACGTGCTGCGAGGTCGTCGGGGTGCATGAGCAATTGGTGCCGTAGCTTGCCTTTCACCAGTCGCGGCGCGTTGTGCATCCAGGAATTGTTGCTGCGCACGTCGCGGCGACCGATCAATCGCAAACTGAACGCGGCTGCGCTTTCGTGGCGCATGCGCTGGGCCAGGAGGTCCAGTTCGTCGAGAAAAATCGCCGGGGCAGCTTCTATTTTTCCGCTCTCGGTTTCCAGTCGCGACAGCAGGGAGGGGCGCAGTGGCCCGAGATCCAGGCCATGCGGTGCTGCTTCCAGCATGGCGATATCCAAGCCGCTACCACCCTGCGCGAGGCATGTTGCGATCATCTCGCGCGGTGGCAGCAACGGCACCCATTGTTTTCCGACCGCCGCCGAATAGGCGGCGCCGATGCCGTTGACGATCTCCCAGTCGGCACGTTCTTCCGTGTTACGTTCGCGGACCGGCACATTCAGCCGCGCGACACGACGCACCGCGAAGGCATTGAAGATCATATCGTAGTGGTATTGGGTCAGCGACGAGGCCGGCGGCAAAATGAGATCGGCATGGCGCGTGGTTTCGTTGATATAGAAATCGATGGCGATGTAGAAATCGAGCCCGACGATAGCCGCATCCAGCGCGCGTCCATCCGGCGTGGACAGCACCGGATTGCCAGCGATAGTCAGCAGCGCACGTACCTGGCCGACACCGGCTGTGGCGATTTCCTCTGTCAACGCGGCGACTGGAAGTTCACCTCCAAACTCCGGCAGTCCGCGTACGCGGCTATGCCAGCGCCCGCGCTGGCCGCGATTCGTGCCCGGCCCGGTGACGGCAATCGCTGGTTCATTGACCAGGGCGCCGCCTTCGCGGTCAAGGTTTCCGCTATATACATTCATCAGTTGCAGCAGCCATTGGCAAAGCGTGCCATTCGCTTGCACGGAAACACCCATGCGCCCGTAAGCAACGGCACGCGACGCGGCCATGAATTCGTTCGCCAGGCGATCGATCGTCGTCATGGCGATGCCGGTATGCGCCTCGACGCCGTGGCAATCGATGGCGGTAATGGCGGCCAACGCTGCGCCCATGCCAGTAATTTTTTCGCCGTAGGCAGTGATGCGTGCGGGCCCCGTACGCACCAGCGCCTGCAGGAATGCCACGAGGAACAACGCATCGCTACCAGGACGGATGAAATGGTGCTCGCTGGCGATCGCGGCGGTCTCAGTGCGGCGCGGATCGATCACTACCAGCTTGCCGCGCACGGTCAACGCTTTCAGCCGTTTCGCCACTCCCGGCGCAGTCATCAAACTGCCATTGGAGGCCACCGGATTGGCGCCGAGCATCAGGAAGTAGTCGGTGCGATCGATATCGGGAATAGGCAACAGGAATTGATGGCCGTACATGGCTGCATTCACGAACTGGTGCGGCCACTGGTCCACCGAGGACGCGCTAAATACGTTGGGCGTGCGGATCGTGCGCAGTAGCGCGGGCAAGGTGGCGATATGGCCGAAGTGATGGACATTGGGATTGCCCAGATAGGCCGCCACGGCGCTGGCGCCATGCTGCTTCTGGACTTCGGCCAGGCGTTGGCCTGCCAACGCGAAGGCCTCTTCCCAGCCGATTTCGCGCCAGTCGTCGCCGACCCGGCGCATGGGCTTGGTCAATCGATCCGGGTCGGTTTCGAGATCGAGGATGGCGTTGCCCTTGGGGCAGATATGTCCGTGGCTGAACGGGTCGGCGCCGTCGCCGCGAATGGCCACGAGCCTATCGTCCTCGAATTGCAATTCGAGGCCGCAGATGGCTTCGCAGAGCGGGCAGGCGCGAAAACGGGAATAGCGGGGCATGGCATGTTCCTGTGCTGGGCAGGACCAAGATACACCGGGGCCGACACCAGAATAGTGTGATGGAGCAACGCGATCTGCACCCGCGCTGGCTTGACCATCGCCCAGGGTCGGCCGACGATTGCGGCGGCCAGTCTCCTCGGGGTAGCGTATGTCGAAGTCGTCCGAACTTGTCCGTGCCGCCATGACGCTTGCCGCGCTGTTCGCGGGACCGGTGCTGGCGCAGAATGCCGCCGTCACAATCACTGTCGACACCAATGCCAATCGCCATCCGATCAGCGCCAATATCTACGGCGTGGCCTTCGCGAGCACGGCGCAACTAAGTGATCTGAACGCACCGCTCAATCGCTATGGCGGCAACGCCAGTTCCGGCTACAACTGGCAACAGAATGCGAGCAATCGCGGCTTCGACTGGTATTTCGAAAGCATTCCCGAGACCAGCGCCACCGCCGGCGAACTCGGCGACACCTTCATCACCAATAGCCGGGCCGGTGGCGCCGAACCGATGCTGACCATTCCGATGCTCGATTGGGTCGCCAAGCTTGGCAGCAATCGCGGCAAGCTCGCGGGCTTTTCGCAAAGCAAATACGGTGCGCAAACCGGTAATGATGCCCAGTGGTTTCCCGATGCCGGCAACGGCGTGCTCAAGAGCACCGGTAAGGACATCACCGGCAACGATCCAAACGACGCCAACACACCGGCGGGCGTGAATTTCCAGCAAGGCTGGGCGCAACACCTGGTCAGTCGCTGGGGTAGCTCCGCGAATGGCGGCCTGCGCTATTACCTGCTCGACAATGAGCATAGTCTCTGGCAGGTCGCGCATCGCGAAGTGCATCCGGTTGGCGCGACCATGGATGAAATCCGCCAGAAAATGCTCGACTACGGCAGCATGGTCAAGGCGATCGACCCCGGCGCGGTGGTCATCGGACCGGAAGAGTGGGGCTGGAGTGGCTATTTCTATTCCGGCTATGACCAGCAATACGCCGCCGCCAATAACTGGTGCTGCTATCCTGACCGCGCCAACCACGGCGGCATGGATTACGTGTCGTGGCTGCTAGACCAGTTGCACAAGTATGAA
>JANXRY010000038.1 GCA_025356635.1 Gammaproteobacteria bacterium | reverse complement strand
GGTACTGATGGCGCAGCCGTTTTCGTACCGCTATCCGCTGATCGAGGGCCAGGGCAATTTCGGTTCGTCCGACGATCCCAAATCGTTCGCGGCGATGCGCTACACCGAAGCCAAGCTCACCCCGATCGCCGAAGTGCTGCTCGGCGAACTCGGCCAGGGCACGGTCGACTGGGTGCCGAATTTCGACGGCACGCTGGAAGAGCCCAGCTGGCTGCCAGCGCGCTTGCCGCACCTGCTGCTCAACGGCACGACCGGTATCGCGGTGGGCATGGCCACCGACATCCCACCGCACAACTTGAACGAGATCGTCAGCGCCTGCGTGCGCTTGCTCGACGATCCCGATGCGAGCGTACGCGATCTTTGCGAGCACGTGCGTGGCCCGGATTATCCGACCACCGCCGAAATAATCACGCCGGCGCGCGACCTCGCCGCGATCTACGAGACCGGCGGCGGCAGCGTTCGCGCCCGCGGCACCTGGATTCGCGAACACAACAATATCGTGCTCACCGCCCTGCCCTACCAGGTCTCGCCCTCGAAGATCATGGAACAGATCGCGCAACAGATGCGCGCCAAGAAGCTGCCCTGGCTGGAAGATCTGCGCGACGAATCCGATCACGAGAACCCTGTTCGTTTGGTGCTGATCCCGCGCTCGAACCGGGTCGATGTCGAATCCTTGATGGGCCACCTGTTCGCCACCACCGATCTGGAGAAGAGTTTCCGGGTCAACCTCAACATCATCGGCCTCGACGGCCGTCCACAAGTGAAGAACCTGCGCGAGATCCTCGCCGAGTGGCTGCTGTTCCGCATCGACACCGTGCGCAAGCGGCTGAAATATCGCCTGGAAAAAGTCGAACGCCGCCTGCACCTGCTCGAAGGCCTGTTGATCGCTTTCCTCAATCTCGACGAAGTGATCCGGATCATCCGCAGCGAGGACGAGCCCAAGCCGGCGCTGATCGCGCGCTTCGCCCTTAGCGAGGACCAGGCCGAATACATCCTCGAGACCAAGTTGAAACAACTCGCCCGCCTGGAAGAGATGAAGATCCGCGGCGAGCAGGACGAACTGGCCAAGGAACGCGACAAGATCCTTTCCATTCTCGGATCGAACGCCAAGCTCAAGAAGCAGGTCAAAGACGAATTGCTGGCAGACGCCAGGAAGTTCGGCGATGCCCGCCGTTCGCCGCTGGTGCAGCGCGAGGCCGCGCAGGCAATCAGCGAGAACGAACTGGTGCCGAGCGAACCGGTCACTGTGGTGCTCTCGGCCAAAGGCTGGATTCGTTCAGCCAAAGGCCATGAAGTAGATGCAGCATCATTGAGTTATCGCGATGGCGACAAGCTACTGCAGGCAGTGCGCGGGCGCAGCACGCAGCAGGTCGCGTTCCTGGATTCGACTGGCCGCGCCTATTCAACCCTGGCACACGCCCTGCCTTCGGCGCGCGGTAACGGTGAGCCGCTCTCGGGCCGCTTCACGCCCGCTGCCGGTGCGCAATTCGTCGGCCTCGCCGTGGCCGACAACGATGCGCGCTTCCTGGTGGCGTCGAGTTACGGTTATGGCTTCGTCACCCGTTTCGAAAATTTCACCGGTCGCAACAAAGCCGGCAAGCAATTGATCAATGCCGACGACAAGGCCGACATCCTGCCGCCAGCGCCGGTCGCCAACGCCACCAGCGACTGGCTGGTGGCAATCACCAACAGTGGCCACTTGCTTGCCTTCGCGATCAGCGAATTGCCAGAACTCGACAAAGGCAAGGGCAACAAACTCATCCAGATCCCGCCGGCGAAACTGAAATCTGGCGAGGAAAAGCTGATTGCAATCGCCAGCGTCCGCCAGGGCGGCGAGATCACGCTCTACTGTGGCCAGCGCAAACTGGTGCTCGGTTGGCGCGACCTGCAGGCCTACGAAGGCAGTCGCGCGGCGCGCGGCAACGCCCTGCCGCGCGGGTTCCAGCGTGTGGATTCGATCGAATCGACCTGATGCTGCTATTACCGTTCAGCAGCATCAATCCGTCTTTTGGCAGCGTGATCGAGCAAGAAAAAAGCCGCCCGGTTCATTGCCGGACGGCTTTTAGCAACTTGATCGATGTCTTAGTTGCAGGTCGGGAACTTGATGCTGTTGATCGCCGTATGCCAGTTGAAAGTGCCGTTGGCGGCGATGTATTCGGTGGTGTACCACATCGTGCAGTCGTCGACCGGATCAACGCTCAGGCTCGAATAATCGCCCCAGCGTGAGAGGCCGGTCGTCTGCGAACCGGCGCCCTGCTTGAGCTGCGCTTCGGCCTGCATCGTGCCGAGCGCATCCCCCGGCGCCCGGCCGGTGTAAAAAATGGCCGGATTCATTGCGTTCGAGGACTTGCTGTAACCGAGGGCGATGTTGCCGACCTTGTCCATGGCGATGCTGCCCATCCAGCGATGATTGCTGTCCGGCGCGAACGTTCCCTGCTGGTAGACGCTGAAGTTACCGCTGGTGCCGCGCAGCTCGTACCAGCGAACGGCGGCGATGGTCGACTTCCTGTTTCGGGTCGACAGGGTAACTACCGCCACGGAATGGTTCACCAGAAGGGTGTCGTGGCCGCCGATGTTCCGATAGGCAAGCCGATACATTAGGCGGTCACTCAATGAATCGAGCCTCTGCGTGGTGCCCGCCTGCGGGACGTTGTTCGCTGTCGTGAATGATGCCACCGGCAGGCTGACCGGACCGGTGAACGTCGAGTTGGCGGTATTGGACCAGTCAACATGGAACTTCCAGAGATTGAGCGAGTTGGAACCGAAGTTCAGGAAGTAGTTCGGAGAACCGGCCGCTGGCGGCGTCGGGCCATCGAGGTCGGACGGAAGCAGCCCGCCGTAGGCGGTGGAGGTTGCAAAGCAGACTTGGGTCGGCGCCGCTGCGCCGGCCATCATCGCGGTACGGTTGTAGGCGCAAGCCTTTGCGCCGGCAAAAGACGAGCCGTTGGCGAAGATGTTGTAGGAAGCGTAATAGGCGTCCGGCCAGACACCGAATTTCGGATAGTCGTTGAAGCCGGTGCCAAAGGAATAGGAGTAACGATTCCAGGCGCCAGTGGCGTCACTGGTCTGGGAAACCGCAATACACTGCAGGTACGGCGCCGAAGACACGGCGAACTGGGTCATGATCCAGCGCCCCGCAGCCTTGTCGTAGAGCACGATTGGATCGCCGTCATTACTGGTTTCGCAAGGACCGCCGAAACCGGCAAAGAGGGTGTTGCCGGCGGCAGCACCGGTCGCCGGATAAACCTGCGCGCCAGTGGTCTTGTTGAAGATCGCAAAGCCCTCGTTGACCCATTGCACGTACTGCGTTGCGCCAACAGAGCCATTCGTGTCCGGAGGCGCGGCATTGACGCCATAGCCGTTACCAAGACCAACGCCTTCCATGCCCACGCCGGCCGTCGCAGCGACCTGCGGCCCGCTGGAGGTCTGAACCGCAGTGTCTGTGCCGTTGACGTGGTGGATGTTCGGGAGCCGAAGCGGCTTCTCGAAGCGCCCCATCCGCGGTGGAATCGGAGCTACCAGGCGAAGCGGCCTGGAGACATCGTGCATCAGCGGATACGAAATTTCCGGGCGATACACCGGGTTCGCGCCTTGCGCGGCCACCGTTGGTGCCGGAGTGAAGCTTGCGATGGAAGCGACAGCAGCGACGAACGTCGCGAGCGTGATCGTCTGGCGGAAACGGGTCATTTTGGTGCCTCCTGAGATTCGTACTGAAGAGTACTGTCGGCACTCGTAACATACGCTCTACCAGCGTGGAATGGAACCCGTTCCAAGACGCCCACCACAGTTTCGAAACGGCGCTGCATGGTCGCTCCCAGCCATTCTCACGCCGCCGCGTGGTGCACGCTCGCCACGGCGCGTCCGGATGGATCAGCGGCTTTGGCGAATTCCGGGTCCCAGGCAATGGCCGCCGCCGATGAACAAGCGATGGATTTGCCGCCGGGCACGGTGCGGGCGCAGGCCTCGCCCGGAAATTCGCGTTCGAACAATTCGCGGTACCAGTACGCCTCTTTCGTTTGCGGCGGGTTGATCGGGAAGCGCAGCGCCGCCTGCGCAAACATCGCGTCGCTGACGAAGGCCTCCGCCTGCGCCTTGAGGCCGTCGATCCAACCGTAGCCGACGCCATCGCTGAACTGTTCCTTCTGCCGCCACAGGATTTCCTTCGGCAGCGCGCCTTCAAAGGCTTCGCGCAGCACCGATTTTTCCATGCGCCCCTTGCCGGCCATCTTGTGCGCCGCATCCATCGACATCGCCAGGTCCAGGAATTCGAGGTCGAGGAACGGCACGCGCGCCTCCACGCCCCAGGCCATCATCGCCTTGTTGGCGCGGTTGCAGTCGTACAGGTGCAGGCTACCGAGCTTGCGCACGCATTCCTCGTGGAAGGCGCGCGCGTCCGGCGCCTTGTGGAAATAAAGATAGCCGCCGAAAATCTCGTCGCTGCCTTCACCGGACAGCACCATCTTCACGCCCATGGCCTTGACCCGCCGCGCCAGCAGGTACATCGGCGTGGACGCACGCACGCTGGTGACGTCGTAGCTTTCGATGTGGCGGATCACATCGGGCAGTGCATCGAGGCCTTCGTCGAAGCGATAGGTGAAGCCGTGGTGCACCGTGCCTAGCGCCTTGGCGGCGATTTCCGCTGCGGCGAGGTCGGGTGAGCCTTCCAGGCCGATGGCGAAAGAATGCAGGCGCGGCCACCACGCTTCGCCGCGATCGTCGTCCTCGACGCGCTGGCGGGCAAAGCGCGCCGCACAGGCCGCGACCAAGGACGAATCCAGGCCTCCCGACAAGAGGACGCCATACGGCACGTCGGTCATCAGCTGCCGATGCACCGCCTGCTCAAAGCCCCGGCGCAGATCCTGCGCGCTCACGGTTTTGCCTATCACCGCGTCGTAGTCGCGCCAGGCGCGCTCGTGGAAGAACGTCAGTTCGCCGCTGGCGCTGTCGTAGACATGCCCGGGCGGGAAGGCCGAAACGTCCTGGCAATGCCACGCCAGCGCCTTCATTTCCGACGCCACCCACAGGCGGCCATCGCCGTCGTGGCCCCAGTACAGCGGGCAAACGCCAAGCGGGTCACGGGCGATCAGATAGCGGCCCTGCAGCGCATCCCACAAGGCGAAGGCATAGATGCCGTTGAGCCTGGCGATGCCGGCGGTGCCGTGTTCCAGGTAGAGCGCGTTGATCACTTCGCAATCCGAGCCGGTCTGGAAGTCATAAGCGATTGCGAGGTCACGCTCGAGTTCGCGATGGTTGTAGATCTCGCCGTTCACCGCCAGCGCCAGCCGACCGTCGCCGGACAACAAGGGTTGCGCGCCACCGGCCGGGTCGACAATCGCCAGTCGCTCGTGCACCAACAGGCAACGCGGCTCGCAGTACACGCCCGACCAGTCCGGGCCGCGATGACGCTGGCGCGCCGACAAGGACAGTGCCAACGGACGCAGCACCGTGACGTCCGCGCCGGGTTTGAGGTCGAACAGGCCGAGGATGGAGCACATGGGGGGATCCTTTGTTTTCCTGGAGGCAATAAAAAACCCGCACATGGGTGCGGGTCGTCGTTGATTCGGGGCTGTGCGAGCGCGCCTAATCGTCGACCCGCGAGGGGATGGCGTTATTGTTCGAATTATTGTTGGCGGCGTTGTGGCGCATAGGTCGATTGAACCCCATGCCGGCGCTTGGCGCAAGCCCCCCGGCAATGCGAGCATGGGCCATCCCACTGGAATACCGCCATGTCCCGAGCCCTGCGAATCTTGCGCCGCGTACTGATTGTTTTGTTGGTCCTGATCGTATTGGCTGTACTCGCAGGTTGGTGGGCGATGCGCGGCAGCCTGGCGACGCTGGATGGAAGCTTGAACCTGCCCGGCTTGTCGGCGCCGGCGAGCATCGAGCGCGATGCCCTCGGCGTGGTCAGCATCCGCGCCGCCAACGAGGCCGATGCCGCGCGTGCGCTCGGCTATGTGCACGGGCAGGAACGCTTCTTCGAGATGGATCTGCTGCGCCGCTCGGCCGCAGGTGAGCTATCGGAATTGTTCGGGCCGATCGCCATGGACAAGGACAAATCCGCGCGCGTGCATCGCCTGCGCGAACGCGTGCAGGCCAGCATGGCCGACGTCGCCGGCGACCGCCTGCCGGTGCTCAAGGCCTATGCCGAAGGTGTGAATGCCGGGCTACACGGCCTCAAGAACCGACCCTGGCCGTATCTGCTGTTGCGCGTACAACCCAGGGATTGGAAAATCGAAGACAGCGCGCTGGCCGGCTATGCGATGTTCTTCGACCTGCAGGACGAATCGAATTCGCGCGAACTGGCATTGTGGAAAATCCGGCAAATCGTGCCGGACGCGCTGTACACATTGATCGCCGCTGATGGCACCGAGTGGGACGCGCCACTTTTCGGCGCTGCGCATGGCAACGTGCCGCTGCCCGGGCCGGAGGTTCTGGACTTGCGCAAGCTGCCGATGCCGGCCGAGGAAGTCGAGCACGCGGATTCCGAACCGGCCGCGCCGGGCAGCAACAATTTCGCCGTCGATGGTGCGCTCACTGCCGATGGCCGTTCCATCGTCGCCAACGACATGCACTTGGGCCTGCGGGTACCGGACATCTGGTTTCGCGCGCGCATGCAGTTCAACGATCCGAGCGCGCCTGGCGGTAAAGTTGATGTCTCCGGCTTCACTTTGCCCGGCGTTCCGTTCGTGGTTGCAGGCAGCAACCGGCACGTTGCCTGGGGTTTCACCAACAGTTACGGCGACTGGCTCGATTTCTACCAGGTGCAATGGCTCGATGCCGCGCACAAACAATACAAGACACCTGCCGGGATCGCGACGGCTCGTCATTTCGACGAAAAAATCCATGTGAAAGGCGCGGCTGACGTTGTTCTGCCGGTGGACGAAACGATCTGGGGCCCAGTCACTGAAATGCTCGACGCCAGTCATTCGCTGGCACTGGATTGGTCTGCGCATCATCCCGGTTCTCTGACGCTCGGCCTGGCCGCGCTGGAGAGCGCAGGCGATCTCGATGCTGCGCTTGCGCGTGCGCCCGGCATTGGCATTCCCGGACAGAACCTAGTGATCGGCGACGCACACGGTCGCATCGCCTGGCGCTTGACCGCACGCATGCCAAAGCGCGTGCCGGGTTGCGAACTGCAAACGCCGGCGATGCCCGACCACGATTGCGCCTGGCAAGGTTGGCGCGAGGGTTCGGAAAACCCGAGCTTGGTCGATCCGCCCTTGCATCGTTTGTGGACCGCCAACGCCCGCACCACCGACGGCGAGCAACTCGCCCTGATGGGCGACGCCGGCTACGCCAATGGCGCCCGCGCCGAGCAGATCCGCAACGACCTGCTGGCCAAGGATCGCTTCTCCGAACGCGACCTGCTCGCCATCCAGCTCGACGATCGTGCGATTTTCCTGGAACGCTGGTGGAAATTGCTGCAGCCACTGGCGAGCACTTCAAAGGGCGACGACTGGAAGCAGATCGCCGCCGCGACTAGAAAATGGGAAGGCCGAGCCGCTCCCGATGCAGTCAGCTATCGGATCGTCCGTGCCTGGCGGCTGGCGGTGATCGACCGGATCAGGAATGGCCTGATGGCACCGGCGATGGCGAAGCTGGGCAAGGATTTCGTGATGCCCGATCTGCCGCAGATCGAGGGCGTGGCCTGGGAACTGGCATTGCAACAACCAGCGAACCTGCTGCCACGCAAGTACGCCACTTGGCAGGCGCTATTCGACGATGCAGCCAAGGACGTCGTCGCCGATCTCGGCGCGCGCGGACCGTTGACGCAACGGACCTGGGGCGAGCGCAATAGCGCGCAGATCTGCCATCCGCTGGCGGCGGCCTTGCCAAAGTTCGCTGCCGGTTTGCTGTGCATGCCGGCCGACCCGCTGGCCGGTGACGCCAACATGCCGCGCGTGATCGGCCCGAAGTTCGGCGCCTCCGAACGCATGGTGGTTGCGCCCGGACACGAAGAAGACGGCATCATCGAGATGCCCGGCGGACAAAGCGGCAATCCCTTGTCGCCATTCTGGGGCGCCGGTCACGAGGCATGGGTCCACGGCGAACCGACACCGTTCCTGCCGGGCAAGACCACGCACAAATTGACCTTGAGGCCCTAGCGCTCTTGTAGGAGCGATGGAAATCGCGACCACGTCGCGGCGGGTGTCGCGATTTCCATCGCTCCTACAACAACAATTTCTCGGCGATTTCGCGAAACAACGCCGGCAGCCGCTCAATCTCATCGACAGCTACGCGCTCATCGACTTTGTGGATGCTGGCGTTCACCGGACCCATCTCGACAACTTCCGCTCCAAGCGGTGCAATAAAGCGCGCGTCCGACGTGCCGCCGCTGGTGTTTTCCTCGGGCACCACACCACAACGTTCGATCAGGATTTCCCGCACGACACGCCGCAGCGGGCCTTCACGGGTCAGGAAGGGTTCGCCGCCGCGGTGCCAGCGAATCTCGTACTGGAGGCCATGGCGGTCGAACACCGTGTGCACTTCGCGCTCCAGATCGGCGGTTTGCCAACCCGGGTTGTAGCGGAAGTTGAACACCACCTCACAACTTCCCGGAATAACATTATTGGCGCCGGTGCCGGCGTGGATGTTCGAAATCTGGAAACTCGACGCCGGAAATTCCGGGTAGCCTTCGTCCCAACGCCGCGCACACAACTCGGACAGCGGCGCCATCGCCTGGTGGATGGGGTTGCGCGCGCGATCGGGATAGGCGACGTGGCCCTGGATTCCGCGCACCGTCAATGTGCCCGACAATGTGCCACGCCTACCGACCCGAAGCAGATCGCCGAGTTTTTCCTTCGACGAAGGCTCGCCTGTCACGCAGTAATCGATCTTCTGGCCGATTGTGCGGAAATGTTCGGCGACCTTGCGCACGCCGTCGATGGCGTCACCTTCCTCGTCGGAAGTCAGCAGTATCGCCACCGTTCCGGGGTGATTGGGATGGGCGGCCGCGAATTCCTCCATCGCAACCACGAAAGCGGCGACGCTGCCTTTCATGTCGGCGCTGCCGCGTCCGTAGAGAAAACCATCGCGCAGTGTCGGGACGAACGGATCGCTGGTCCAGTCTTCGACCGGCCCCGATGGCACAACATCGGTATGACCGAGAAATACCAGCACCGGTCCGCCCTGCCCGTGCGTCGCCCACAAATTCTGCACCGGTCCGAACGGCAGGCGTTCGATCCGGAATCCCACCGCCGCCAGGCGCGTGGCGACCAGGTCCTGGCAGCCGGCGTCGTCCGGCGTCAGCGACACGCGCCGCACCAGTTCCTGTGTCAGTTCCAGAACCGCGCTCATTTTTTCACTCCAAAACGCATCTTGAACGCATTGTCGGTGAAGCCGACCGTCACTGCGCCGTCACTCGTCACCGCCAGGGGCCGCTTTATCAGCGCCGGATATTCCTTGAGCAACAACGTCCATTCCGGATCGCTCCTCGGCTGCTTGCGGGCGTCGGGCAATTGCCGCCACGTTGTACTGGCCTTGTTAATGAGCTTGTCCCAACTACCGACCGATTGCGCCCATGCCTTGAGGATATCGGGCGATTGCCGGTGCTCTCGGTAGTCGACGAATTCGTGCGCGACATCAAATCGCGCCAGCCAGTTGCGCGCTTTCTTGCAGGTGTCGCAATTGTCGAGGCCGTAGAGGGTAGTCACTCCACCGCGCCCCGCAGCAATTCATTGACCGAGGTTTTGCTACGCGTCTTGGCATCGACTTGCTTGACGATCACCGCGCAGTACAGCGAGTACTTGCCGTCGCTGGACGGTAGCGAACCGGACACCACGACGCTGCCGGCAGGGACCCGGCCGTAGCTGATCTCGCCGGTGGCGCGGTTGTAGATGCGCGTGCTCTGCCCGATGAATACGCCCATGCCGATCACGCTGCCGCGCTCGACCACGACGCCTTCCACCACTTCCGAACGCGCGCCGACGAAGCAGTCGTCCTCGATGATGGTCGGCGAGGCCTGCAAGGGTTCGAGCACGCCGCCAATACCGACGCCGCCGGACAAATGACAGCGCGCGCCGATCTGGGCGCAGGAGCCGACGGTGGCCCAGGTATCGACCATGGTGCCGGCGCCGACGTGCGCACCGATGTTGACGAAGCTCGGCATCAGCACCACGTCTTTGCCGATATGCGCGCCGCGCCGAACCACCGCGCCGGGCACGACGCGGGCGCCGAGTTCGCGGAATTCGGCGACATCGAAGCCTTCGAATCGGGTCGGCACCTTGTCGAAATAGGGGCCGGGCGCGCCGGCCATCAGCTGCATATCGTTGCAGCGGAAATACAGTAGCACCGCCTTCTTCAGCCATTCGTTGACCTTCCAGCCGCTCATGCCGTCCGGCTCGGCGACGCGCGCCTGCCCGGACTCAAGCAGGGCAATCGCCTGCTCCACCGACGGTCGGGTTGAGCCGTCGATTTCTGCACTGGTCAAACTCGCGCGACGTTCGAAAGCATCTTCGATGATCGCGCGTAGTCCGGCCTCAGGATCGGGTTTCCGCTTTGCCATGGCTTGTTTCTCCTTCGACGCAAGCGACCAAGGCATCGCGCAAGGTCACCAACAGTTCCGTATCCTGCACCGCGCGATCATTTTCGTCACTGAGCAGGAAGAAATCCTCGACCCGCTCGCCGAACGTGGCGATGCGGGCATCGTGCACGCGCAGACGATCCTGGCGCAGCACCTGGGCGATATCGGCGAGCAGTCCGGGGCGGTCGGTGCAGACCAGACTCAGACGCGTGCGTTCGCCGCTTTCAAGCGTGTCGAAGTCCACCCGTACCGGCACGCGAAAATGCCGCAGGTGCCGTGGCGTCGCGCGCCGCGCCGGCCAGGCGCTGGCGGGATCGCGCAAGGCCGTCTGCAAGCGCTCGATGATGCGCGCATGCTCGGGTGCTTCGGCGCCGGCCTGCAACTGGAAATTATCGAGCGCGTAGCCGTCGTTGGAGGTCAGCACGCGGGCATCAAGCACGCCCAGACCGAGCCGATCGAAGGTCGCCACCACGGCTGCGAACAGACCGTCCTGATCGGGCGCGCGCACGAACACTTCGAAACTGCCGGGCGAGCCGTGCTCACGCACCAGCACCTGGATCTGTTGATGATCCAACGCGAGCACGCCTTCGGTCTGCCAGACCAACTGCTCGGGCCGATAGCGCAGGAAGGCTTCGTCCGGGAAGGTTGTCCACAGATTCTGGATCGCGCCTTCGTCGAAGCCGTCATCAAGCAGTTTCGCCAGCGCCATATTGCCGGTGTCGGCTTCGATGTCTTCGGCATTGAGCGGATGTTCCAGCCCCCGCCGCAGTGCATAGCGCGTGGCCGTGTACAGGTCTGCCATCAAACGATCTTTCCAGCTGTTCCAGAGCTTGGGACTGGTGCCGGCAATGTCGGCGCAGGTCAGCAGGTATAGATAATCCAGGTGCTCGCGATCAGCGACGCGGGTGGCGAAACGGGTGACGACTTCCGGATCGGAAATGTCCTGGCGTTGCGCGGTGATCGACATCAGCAAGTGCTCGCGCACCAGCCAGGCCAGCAGATCGGTATCGGCGCTGGGTAGTTCATGCGCCTCGGCGAAGGCGCGCACGTCCTCGGCGCCAAGCACCGAATGATCGCCGCGCCGGCCCTTGGCGATGTCGTGGTAAAGCCCTGCGATCAGCAATAGAAACGGCTTGCGCAGGCGTGGCACCACTTCCTGGGTGATCGCAAAGCCGGACACCGTTCCATGCAGGAAGCCATCCATCAACTTCAGGACGGTCAGCGTGTGCTGGTCGACGGTATAGACATGGAACAGGTCGTACTGCATGCGCCCGGAGACCTTGCCGAATTCCGGCAGGTAGCGCGAGAGCACACCCAACCGCGCCATCCGATGCAACATCGCCACGGCATTAGGGCTGGCGATCAGTTCGACGAAGCGCCGCCGCACTTCGGGCGCTTCTTCGACGTATGCCTTGATCGTTGGCAAGGCCTCGGCCAAGGCGCGTGCGGTTTCCGAATGCAGACCCGGCGCCGGCTCCAACCGCGTCCAGACTTCGAATAATTCCAGCATCGCCGACATGCCATCGTTCAAGCGCGTCGGCACAGTCATGGCCAAGTAGCCGTGGCGCAATTCGAAACCCAGCGATACCGGCACAGGGGCGCTGGCACCGGCGAGTTGCTCCTCGAACCTTTGCAACAGCCGGTCGTTGATCCGCAGCATGGTCGCGGCAGCGCGGAAGAAACCTTGCATCATCTGCTCGACGGCCAGACTGCCGTCCTCGTCCTGCAAGCCGAGCAATGCCGCTAGCGATTTCTGATGATCGAACAGCAGGCGCTCCTCGCGCCGACCGGCAACCAGATGCAGGCCGAAACGCAGGCGTGCGATCACCCGCCATTCGCGTTCCAGCGAAGTCAGCTCGCCGTCGCCTAGCAAACCCAGTGGCACCAGTGCGCGCAGCCCGGGCACGCCATACAGACGCATCGCCATCCAGGCCAGCGTATGCATGTCGCGCAAGCCGCCCGGGCCTTCCTTGAGGTTCGGTTCGAGGTTGTCGGCGGTGTCGTTGAAACGGGCATGACGGCCGCGCTGCTCTTCGCGCTTGGCCTGGAAATACTCCTTCGGCGGCCACAGGGTGGCCGGCGCAAGCGCCGCGACCAGTGGCGGGCATGCGCCTTCGCCGCCGGCCAACACGCGCAATTCCATCAACGAGGTCAGCGTCGCAATGTCGGCGCGTGAAGCCTCGACGCATTCCTCGACCGAACGCACGGCATGGCCGGCGGCGAGTCCGGCATCCCACAAGAGAGCGAAAAAACGCGCCAATCCTGCTGCGTGTGCCTGTTGGCTGGACGGCTCGGCAAGCACGAGCAGATCAATATCCGACTGCGGATACAACTCGCCACGGCCATAACCGCCGGTGGCCAGCAAGCTCAAATCATCGACATCGCCAAGGCAACGTTGCCAGGCCGAAATCACCACGCTGTCGATCGCTTCGCGATGCTGGTGGATCAGGCGCTCGATCGGCTCGCCGGCGGCAAAATCGTTGCGAAGCTGTTCGCGTTGCACGGCGAGGGTATGCCGCGCCTGATCACGCCAGGCGGCATCGTCCTTGACGCTCACAGGTCGTTGTCGTCGCCCGGCAGGCGGGTCATGATTTCCACGCCATCGTCGGTGACCAGCACCGTGTGTTCCCACTGCGCCGACAGCGAGCGGTCCTTGGTGACCACGGTCCAGCCGTCGGGCATCAGCCGGGTATGGCGCGCGCCTTCGTTGATCATCGGCTCGATGGTGAAGGTCATGCCTTTCTCAAGCCTGAAACCGGTGCCGGGTGAGCCGTAGTGCAGCACCTGCGGATCCTCGTGGTACACCCGACCGATGCCGTGGCCGCAATATTCGCGCACCACCGAGAAGCGCTCGGACTCCGCATAGGACTGGATCGCATGGCCGATGTCGCCCAGAGTCGTGCCCGGTTTGACGATGCGGATGGCGCGGAACATCGCCTCGCGGGTCACATCGATCAGCCGCTGCGCCTTCACCGACGGACTGCCTGCGACATACATCCGGCTGGTATCGCCGTGGAAGCCGTCCTTGATCACGGTGACGTCGATATTGACGATGTCGCCGTCCTTCAGGATCTTGGCCTCGGTCGGGATGCCATGGCAGATGACGTTGTTGACAGACGTACAGACGGTCGCCGGGAAGCCCTTGTAGCCCAGGTTCGCCGGGATGGTTCCTTGCACGTTGACGATATGATCGTGGCAGATGCGGTCAAGATAGGCGGTAGATACGCCCGGCTTCACGTACGGGGCAACCACTTGCAGCACTTCGGCGGCCAGCCGCCCGGCCACACGCATTTTTTCGATATCTTCGGCAGTCTTGATCGTGACTTTCATGGGCCGGATTATCCAACAGTTGCAAGGGTTTAGGCCAGCCCGCTATACTTCCACGGCTCGATTTGACGATCGGGCAACGCCCACGCCGAGCGCCATCGGCGAATTCACACACACGGATGCTTCCCGCCCCGGGGTGCCCTTCAATGGGTTCGAGGCGTGGCCCGTGTGGAGGCCCAACCCAAGAACCACAAGGCCCAGACCGGCCCGGTTCTTCATTCAGGAGCATTCCATGCCCCAGGTCACCATGCGTCAAATGCTGGAAGCCGGCGTCCATTTCGGACACCAGACCCGTTACTGGAATCCCAAGATGGGCCCGTACATTTTCGGCGCCCGCGGCAAGATCCACATCATCAACCTCGAAAAGACCCTGCCGCTGTTCACCGACGCGATGAATTTCGTCTCGGCGCTGGCGCAGAAGCGCGGCCACATCCTGTTCGTCGGCACCAAGCGTTCGGCCCGCGATTCGGTCAAGGAAGAAGCCGAGCGTTGCGGCATGCCCTACATGAGCATGCGCTGGCTGGGCGGCACGCTGACCAACTTCGCCACGGTGAAGAAGTCGGTCGCCCGCTTCAAGGAACTCGAAGCCGCCGAAACCGATGGCACCTTCCAGAAGATGGTCAAGCACGAAGTGCTCGGCCTGCGCCGCGAACGCGACAAGCTGCAAGCCTCGCTGGGCGGCATCAAGGACATGAACCGTCTGCCCGACGCCTTGTTCGTCATTGATATCGGCCACGAAAACATCGCCGTGCAGGAAGCCAAGAAGCTCGGCATTCCGGTCATCGCAGTAGTCGACACCAACTACGATCCGACCTTGGTCGACTATCCGATCCCGGGCAACGACGACGCCATCCGCGCCGTGCAGTTGTACGTCCGCGCCGCTGCCGACGCCGTGCTCGAAGGCAAGGCCGCGTCGCCGATCGTTGCCGGTCGCGACGACGAGTTCGTCGAACTCGATGCCGATGGCAATCCGGTCGGCAAGAAAGACGACGACAAAAAAGCCGCCCCGCGCCGCGCCCCGGCTCCCCGCAAGGGTGCGCCACGCCGTGATGGCGATCGCGCCGCCCCGCGTCGCGACGGCAAGTAATCGAATCACGTAGAGAATCAGGGAATTAGCACGATGGAAATCACTGCAGGATTGGTCAAGGAACTGCGCGAGCGGACCGGGGCCGGCATGATGGAATGCAAGAAGGCGCTCACCGAGAACAAGGGCGATATCGACCTCTCGGCGGAATGGCTGCGCAAGCAAGGCCTGGCCAAAGCCGACAAGAAAGCTGGCCGCGTCGCTGCGGAAGGCCGCGTAGTCGCTGCCAGCGATGTCGGCAAGGCCGTACTGGTCGAAATCAACTCGGAAACCGACTTCGTCGCCAAGGACGAAAACTTCATTGCCTTCACCAATGCCGTCGCCAATGCGGCACTGGCCGCAGGTATCGATGATGTCGAAGTCCTGAAGACCGCAAAGATCGGCGAGCAGACTGTCGAAGAAGCCCGCGCCGCACTGATCGCCAAGGTCGGCGAGAACGTGCAGGTGCGTCGGATGGCCAAAATCGGTTCGGCGAACGGCAATCACGTGGCCGCCTATATCCACGGCGGCCGCATCGGCGTGCTGGTCGAGGTCAAGGGTGGCGACATGGATCTCGCCCGTGGCCTGGCGATGCACGTGGCCGCAATGAATCCTCCGCACAACAAAGCGTCCGACGTGCCGGCCGAGTTCATCGCCAAGGAAAAGGAAATCGAGTTGGCCAAGATGTCCGAGAAGGACAAATCCAAGCCGGCCGAAATCCTCGAGAAGATCATCAGCGGTAAAGTCGCCAAGATCATCAATGAAGTCACTTTGTACGGCCAGCCGTATGTGCTGAATACCGACCAGAGCGTCGAGGCTGCAGTCAAGGCTGCCGGCGGCGACGTGGTCGGATTCAAGCGCCTTGCCGTCGGCGAAGGCATCGAGAAGGTCGTGGAAGACTACGCCGCCGAAGTGGCGAAGGCGATGCAGGTCTGAGCATTTCTACTCCCTCTCCCGCTAGCGGGAGAGGGTTGGGGTGAGGGCAATAACCCGCGAGCGATCGCGGGTTTTTTATTGCGCTCTAGCCGGCAGATACTGCAACGGATCCACCGGTTTGCCATTGAACCGGATCTCGAAATGCAGCATGTCGCGGATCGCGCCGCTACGACCCATCTCGGCGATGACATCGCCGACCTTCACTTGCGCGCCTTCGGCCACGATCCGGCGACGGTTGTGGCCGTACGCCGAGAGCCACTGGTCGTTGTGCTTGATGATGATCAACTCGCCATAACCCACCAGGCCGGCGCCGGAGTAAACGACCACGCCATCGGCAGCGGCGATCACCGGCTGCCCAGCGCTGCCGGCGATGTCGATGCCTTGTTGTGTTTGATC
>JANXRY010000034.1 GCA_025356635.1 Gammaproteobacteria bacterium | reverse complement strand
CTCGAGTTCCTTGCCTTCCAGGTAACCCGGGTCGCGCACGGGGCGCACATCCACCAGGGAACCGGGCAGGAACGCGCGGACGTCGCGGATGTCGACGGTGAAACCGCCCTTGACCTTGCCGCTGATCCGGCCGGTGACGATCTCGCCGGCTTCCATCGAGGTTTCCAGCTCGTCCCAGACCATGGCGCGCTTGGCCTTCTCGCGCGACAGCACGGTCTCGCCGAAGCCGTTTTCCAGAGAGTCGAGCGCGACCTTGACTTCGTCGCCGACGGCGCACTCCAGCTCACCCTGTTCGTTGCGGAATTGTTCGATCGGGACGATGCCCTCGGACTTCAGGCCGGCGTTGATGACTACGACGTCGGTGCGGATCTCGACCACGATGCCCTTGACGATCGCGCCAGGCTTGAGCTTGGCGATGGCGATCTGGCTTTGTTCGAACAATTCAGCAAAAGATTCGGTCATGAAAGATTCGTTCATGTTTGTCTATCTCGGTTGAACACACGGGCTACCAGCAATGCCGGGCCCACCTGTTGTGCGCTTGCGCGCGTGGTTGGACCTTCGCCGGATGGCGAAGGCGTTTGTTCTGCTTGGGAAATTGCTTCGGACTTTGCGAAGACGGAGACGGCGCTAGCGGCGCCGCAGGGAATCCGGCAGCACCGCAAGCACGCGTTCGATCACCTCGGTGATCGGCATACCGGTGGAGTCCACGATGACCGCGTCTTCGGCGGGCCTCAGGGGCGCCACGGCACGTCCGGCATCGCGCTCGTCGCGAGCGGCGATTTCGTGCAGCAGACTGTCAAGATTAACGGAAACCCCTTTGTCTTTCAACTGCTTATGACGCCTTTTCGCTCGTTCAGCGGCACTGGCAGTCAGGAATACCTTGTAGCGGGAATCCGGGAACACCACCGTTCCCATGTCCCGACCATCCGCGATCAGGCCGGGTGGGCGCCGGAATCCCTTCTGTAAAGCCAACAGGACGGCCCGGACCGGCGGGTGGGCGGCGATCGCCGAAGCAGCGGCCCCGGCGGTTTCCATGCGCAGTTGATGGGTCGCATCCTTGCCGTTGACGATCACCCGGGGTTCGCCTGATGCGTCGTCCTCGAAGCGGATCTCGGTCCGGGCGGCGCAGGCAGCCACTGCTTCGGGATCGCTCAGGTCCACGCCCTCCCAGGCCGAAGCGAGGCCCACGGCCCGGTACAGCGCCCCGGAATCCAGGTAATGCCAGCCCAGGCGGTCGGCGACGGCCCGGCAGATCGTGCCCTTGCCGGAACCGGATGGGCCATCAATGGTGAGCACGGGGACGGAAGTCATGCTCGTGATTCTAGGCCAGGCGCAGGCCGAAGCCCGACGCCGACGCCAGTTCCAGAAAACCCGGGAATGAGGTTGCCACGTTGGCGCAGTCGCCAATCCGAACTTCGCCGGACGCTCGCTGGGCAGCGATCGCCAGGCTCATGGCGACGCGGTGATCGCCCCGACTGCCGACCGAACCGCCATGCAGATTACCGCCCTGAATGACGGCACCATCCGGCGTTTCAGCGATGTCCGCGCCGAGTAACTGCAACGCGGCAGTCATTGCGGCAATCCGGTCGGTTTCCTTGAGTCGAAGTTCGGCCGCGCCAGTGATTCTGGTTTCGCCGTCGGCCAAAGCGGCGGCCGCGAACAAGGCGGGGAATTCATCAATCATGTCCGGAACCAAGGCCTCGGGCACGATGATTCCGCGCAGCGGCGTGTGACAAACGCGCAGATCGGCAACTGCTTCGCCGCCCTGCTTGCCCGCGTTTTCGAGGGTGATGTCCGCCCCCATCAGGCGCAACGCCGTGAGCAACCCAGTGCGCCGCGGATTCATCCCGACCCGGCGCAACAGCAGATCCGAGCCCGGCACCAATGTGGCGGCCACGAGGAAAAACGCTGCCGAGGAAAAATCCGCCGGCACCTGGATATTGGTTGCCCGCAAGCGATGCCCCCCGCTCAATCGTGCGAATCCAGGCCGGAACTCAATCGGCCAACCGAGCGCCGCCAGCATCCGTTCGGTGTAGTCGCGGGTCGGATGCGCTTCGCGAACAATCGTGTCGCCCTGTGCGTACAGCCCCGCCAGAAGCACAGCAGATTTTACCTGAGCGCTAGCAATTTGTAATTCATAATCAATGGATTGAAGGTTATTATTCGAGTGAATTCTAAGTGGTGGCAACCCGCCTGATTCTGACTCGATGCGCGCTCCCATGGCCATCAGGGGTTCGATGACGCGACGCATCGGCCGCCTCGACAGCGACTCATCGCCGGCCAGGATCGAGTCGAAGCCCTGCCCAGCGAGCAGGCCACTCAACAAGCGCATGCCGGTGCCGGCATTACCGCAATCGAGGGGTTCGGCACTGCCGGTCAATCCGTACAAGCCAACGCCGTGCACAATCCGCTCGCTCGGGCTTGGCGATTCGATGGCAACGCCGAGCTGGCCGAAAATCCTTGCCGTCGCCCGGGTGTCTTCGCCTTCAAGAAAACCCGATACCCGGGACGTGCCATCGGCAATCGCCGCCAACATGATCGCGCGGTGCGAAATCGACTTGTCGCCAGGAATGGCCAGCTCGCCACGCAAGGCCGATCCCGGCCGTGCGAGCCAGCCCAGGCTCACGCCAGAACCTCATCCAGTACCTGAAGTAGCCGGCGGTTCTCATCCCGATTACCGACAGTGATCCGCAGACAGGTCGGCAAGCCATAGCCCGACATAGGCCGGGGCACCACGCCGCGTTGGACCATGGCCGACTCGATCGGGATGGCTGGACGACCAAAATCGACCAGCAGGAAATTGGTCTGTGAATCCGGCACGGACAATCCGCGCTTTCGTAGCTGGGCAAGCAGCTCGCTCCGAAGCAAGGTGTTCTGCTCGCGCACCCTGTCGAGATGATCCTGGTCGTAAAGAGCGACGCGCGCCGCTGCCAGCGCTGGCAGGTTGACGTTGAACGACTCGCGCACCCGCTCCATCACCGCCACCAATTCCGGGTGCGCGGCAATGAAGCCGACGCGCAGCCCGGCCAGGCCATAGCCCTTGGAAAAAGTCCGGGCTACGACCAGGTTGGGAAAGCGCTCGAGCAACGGCAAGGCCGATGGCAGCGCCGGATCGGTGACGTACTCGTGATAGGCCTCGTCCAGCACCACGATCGTGCTTGCCGGAATTTCGGAAAGGAACCCGATCAATGCTTCGTTGGAAAACCAGGTTCCGGTCGGATTGTTCGGATTGGCCAGAAAGACCAGCCGGGTCCGATACGCCACTTCCCGACGCACCGCATCGAGATCGTGTCCGCGCGACATGGCGTGATCAACCGGCAGCGCCGGTGCGATGCGCAGTTGTGCGCCCGCGGCCTGAGCCGCCAGTGCGTAGACCGCGAATCCGTATTGCGAGGCTACGATCTCCGTGCCTGGCCCGGCGAACACCTGGGCCAGCATCATCAGCAGTTCGTGCGAACCATTGCCCAGTAGTATCTGCGCAGTATCGAGGCCATGGTACGAAGCCAGCGCCAACTTCAGATCACCGCCCAGCGGATCGGGATAGCGATAGATCTCGTGCAGGCAATCGAGTACTGCCTGCCGTGCGCGCGGGCTGGGGCCATGCGAATTTTCGTTCGAGCCCAACTCGACGAGCACACGCCGCGACGCTTCCGCCTCGCGCCGAAGCGCCACCAGATCGTGACCCGGATCATAGGCGCGCAGGCGCTGTATGCCGGACTGCGCAAGCGCGTTGAAATTCGGGGCGGACATCGTCAGAGCAACGCCACCGGATAGGAACCGAGGATCTTGACGTCAGTCGCGTATTCGCCGAGTTCGGACAGAGCCTGCTTCACCGGGGCGTCTTCGACATGGCCGCTGACATCAATGAAGAATCCGTATTGCCAACGCCCGGAATGCGCCGGCCGGGACTCGATCCGATTCATGCTCACGCCATGTTTGGCGAAGGGGCTGAGCACGTTGTAGAGCGCGCCGGGACGATCGCGCACGAACACCAGCAGCGAGGTGCGGTCATGGCCGGAGTGCGTGAACAGCTCGCGGCCGAGTACCAGAAAGCGGGTGGTGTTGTCGGCCCGGTCCTCGATCGGACCAGCGACCACCTTCAGCCCGTAGACGTGCCCGGCAGATTCGCCAGCGATCGCGGCGGCATCGTCAGCAATGCGCGAACGGCGCGCCGCTTCGGCGTTGCTGGCAGCTGCAATCTTCTCGGCATTGGGCAGGTTCTGGCGCAACCAGGCCTTGCACTGCGCCAGCGACATCGGATGCGAATAGACGCGCTCGATGTCCTCGATCCGACCGGTTCGTGACAGCAGGTATTGATGGACATGCAATTCGACTTCGCCACAGATCTTCAGATGCGAAGTCAGGAACATGTCCAGGGTCGACTGGATGGTGCCCTGTCCCGAGTTCTCGACCGGCACAACGCCAAAGTCGGCATGTCCGGCTTCGACTTCCTCGAAGACCTCTTCGACGCTCGACAGTGGCAGGCCGCGGGCCGAGTGGCCGAAATGTTTGATCATCGCCTGCTGCGAGAAGGTTCCCTCCGGGCCGAGGTAACCGATCGTCAATGGCTCCTGCTGGGCCAGGCAAGCGGACATGATTTCCCGGAACAGGCGCAACAGAACTTCGTCACTCAGTGGCCCGTCGTTGCGGTCGAGCACTTGTCGCAATACCTGCGCCTCGCGCTCCGGCCGGTAGTAATCGATCGCGGCCTTCAATGGCCCCTTGGCCTTGCCGACCTGGTGCGCCCAGCGCGCACGCTCGGCAATCAGGCCCTGGATCTGCTGGTCAATGCCATCGATGCGCGCCCGCGCCTCCGACAATGCCGATGGCGTCGCCGCTTTGGTCGCGACAACGCCGGGTTTGCCAGCGGCTTTTTTCGGTATTCGCTTCGCGGCCATGGCTCAACCATTGCGCCTGGCAAAATCGTCCATGAAATCCGTCAGCGCTTGCACGCCCGCCAACGGCATGGCGTTGTAGATGGAGGCCCGCATGCCGCCAAGGGCGCGATGGCCCTTCAGACCAAGCAGTCCGGCAGCCTCTGCTTCCTTCAGGAAGGGTTTGTCGAGGTCGGCGCTGGGCAGCATAAAGGGAACGTTCATCCGCGAGCGGCAAACCCGGTCAACCGAATTCACGTAGAAGCCACCCGACTTGTCGATCTTGCTGTAAAGGAGCTCGGCTTTCGCCCGATTTTGCTGCTCCATCGCCGACGTGCCGCCTTGCGCCTTCAGCCACTTCAGCACCAGACCAACGACGTACCAGGAGAACGTCGCCGGCGTGTTGAACATCGAATCATTCTTGACCTGGTTCTGCAGCTCGAAGATCGGCGGCAGGTTGCGGCCATGCTTGCCGAGCAAGTCCTTGCGGACAATAACGATCACCAGGCCGGACGGGCCGAGGTTCTTCTGCGCACCGCCGTAGATGACGCCGAAGCGTGATACATCCACCGGCCGGGAGAGCAGGTTGGAGGAGAAATCCGCTACCAGCGGGACGTTGCCAACGTCCGGAATATCGAAAAACTCGACCCCGTGGATGGTTTCGTTCGGCGTGTAATGGACGAACGCTGCTCCTGGCGTCAGCTGCCACTGGTCACGTAGCGGAATGGACTTGTAACCGGAATCCCGGGCGCTCGCTGCAACATGGGTTTGCAGCAGTGGCTTGGCGTTCTCAAGTGCCTTCTCGCCCCAGTGCCCGGTGAGGATGTAATCCGCGCTCTGCTCGGGGCCGGCGAGATTCATCGGCAGCAACGCCGCCAACGTAGTCGCCCCACCCTGCATGAACAGCACCGCATAGTCGTCCGGAACAGCCATCAATTCGCGCAGGTCGTGGTCAGCTTCAGCTGCGCAATCAATGAAGGCCTGGCCGCGATGGCTGACCTCCATGACGGAAGCGCGCTCGCCCTTCCATTCAAGCATTTCTTCCTGGACTTGACGCAGAACGGGCTCGGGCAGCGCGGCCGGGCCGGCGCTGAAATTGAAGGCACGCGACATGGATAACCTCGTGATTGACGAGTCAGGCTAGCACGCGGCCTGATCATGCCGGAAGCCACTCATGGCCGATGAAAACTAGAGCTGTTGCTCGAATTCATCCGGTGACAACGGTTTGGCGAACAGAAAGCCCTGCCCGTACTGGCAACCAAGGGAAATCAACAGCTGGCGCTGCTCCTCGGTTTCGATACCCTCAGCCGTCAGCAGCAGCCCGAGATCGTTGGCGAAACCAATCACGGTCTTGACGATCGCGCGATGCCGGGAGTTGAAGGAGATGTCGCGAACGAAACTCTGGTCTATCTTGAGAGCGTCGAATGGCGAGGCAGCAAATGCTTCGAGCGAGGAATAGCCGGTCCCGAAATCGTCCACCGCCAGCCCGACGCCAAGATCTTTCAGTGCCGACAAATGATTCTGCGCGAAGCCGCTGCCCGACCGGAAAACAGTCTCGGTGATTTCCAGGCGCAGGCAGGAAGCCGGGATAGCATGCGCCTCAAGCGCCCGCGCGACTTCGGCAAGGATCTGCGGCGAGCCGACCTGGCGTTCGTCGACGTTCACGTTCATCACCAGGTTCTGCCAATCCGGACGGAGTCGCCGCCAGGCCCCCAGCTGGCGGCAGGCCTCGATCAGGACCCAGCGATCGAGTTCGGTGATCAGGCCAGTCTCCTCGGCCAGAGGCAAGAACTGCGAGGGTGGGATCACCCCGCGGATCGGATGCCGCCAGCGCACCAGCGCCTCGACCCCGACCAGGCGGCGGTTGTTCAAATCGACGATCGGCTGGTAATCCAGGCTGAATTCGCCGTGTTCGAACGCCAGGCGAAAATCGGTTTCCATGCGCAGGCGCAGTCGCGCTTCGGCGTGCATGCCCTCATCGAACACCACGAATCCGGATTTCCCGGCGGCCTTGGCGCGATACATCGCATTGTCGGCATCACGCAACACCTGATCGGGGGACTCATAGTCAGGCCGGCCAAGCACAATGCCGATGCTCACCGCCGAGAACACCTGCTGGACGCCAATGTCGAAGGGGCGTTCGAACAACGACAGCACCCGCCTGGCGATCGCGACCGCGCGCGCACCGTCACAACGGCCCTCCGGCATCAGGGTGAACTCATCGCCGCCATAGCGGGCGATCATGACTTCGGCGATCAGCTCGGATTCCAGTCGCCGGGCTATTTCCAGCAGCAGGCGATCGCCAGCGCCATGGCCGAGACTGTCATTGACCCACTTGAACCCATCCAGATCAAGAAACAGGACTGCATACGGCGAACCTTCGGCTTCATCCTGCGGTTCCGGCTGCAAGCGCTCGGCGAGGCGCAGGTTGAACAGCGACCGGTTCGGTAGCCCGGTCAGCGGATCGTGGGTGGCGTGAAAGCGCAGGCGCAGCTCGGCTTCACGCTGGCGGGTGATATCCAGGACCGTCCCCGACGCGTGCCGGGCACCATCGATCTCGACCCTGGAGACGCTGACCCTGACATGCACACGCTGGCCGCTGTAGTGCAGCAGGCAACTTTCGAAATCCCCGGACAACTCGCCCGTCATCAGGAACTGCCGGCGAATCTGGCCCACCTCGTCGCGAAACTCGGGAGCCAGCAGGTCGCGGTAATTGCTGCGCAGTAGTTCCAGTTCGTCCAGCCCGACCATCTGCGCCAGCGCATGATTGACGTAGACCAAGCCACTTCGATCCATGATGAAGACGCCCACGTGGCTGTCCTCGACCAACGTGCGATAACGGGTCTCCGAGCGGACCAGCGCCTGCTGCATTTCGCGCCGATCCTGGATATCCATGGCTGAGCCGGAAAAATACAGTGGCCGTTCCTGTTCATCCCGCACCAGGCGCACGCTGGCGCTGACCCAGCGGCGCCGGCCGTTGATGTCTATTACCTCCAACTCGTGATGGTTGAAAGAGCTATCACTGATGGCGCGCTCGACTAGCAGCTTGCGCTGCTCAGGCTCGGCGTAAACCTCCAGCATATTGCGATAGCCCGACTTCAGGTGCTCGGTATTGCGGAATCCGAGCATGCGCGTCAGCGCCTGGTTGACTTCCAGTATCTCGCCCGCGAGGCTGGTGCGAAACAGCCCGACGGGCGAATCCTCGAACAAGTCCCGGTATAGCCGCTGGGACCGCTGCAAGGCAATTTCCGCCTCGACTTGCGCAGTAATGTCCTCCAGCGACCCTTCTATGAACACCGGAAGACCGCCGGCGTCACGGACGATACGGGCATTTTCGCTGACCCAGATGGCACTGCCATCGCGCCGATAGACTTGCACTCGATTCTGTTCCAGGTGCCCCTGTTCCTGAAGCAGCTGGTTGTCGCGCAGATCCTCGTCCTGGTCAACGTAGATGTCGCGGGCACGCCGGCCCAGAGCCAACAGCATTTCCGCCGGCGAGTCGTAACCCAGGATCCGGGCCATCGCCGGGTTGGCGTCGATAAACCCGCCGTCCGGCAAGCTGCGATAGATGCCTTCCGCGGCTGACAGGAACAGCTCCCGATACAGACTTTCGTAGCGGGTTGAAACAGTCTGTGCATGCCCTTCGGGCAGGACCTGCAGAAGGCAGAACAGTTGCGCTTTGCCGCCGCCGTGGATGAGTTCGACGTGCAACCAGCAGTCGAGGACACGACCATCGGCGCAGGTAAGCAGTGTCGGCGCAGCAGCGATGCGGCGTTCGACCGACAAACTTTCCCACAGGCGCGCCCGGAACTCGAGGTCGCGCCACAAACCGATTTCCATCGGCGCCCGGCCGACTACTTGTTCGAGGCGGTGTCCGGTGATGCGCTCGAACGCAGGATTGACGTCCACGAAAAGGCCGTCGCCCGCGGTGAGCAGAGCCACGATACTTTCCGACGCACTGAACGCCTCCAACAGGCGCATTCCGGGATCCCCTGCCAACTCAGGGCAGGATAGCTCCCACTCCAGCCAGCGCCTAGGGGAACGCGATACCGGTTAGGCTGCGCCCAGGTGCGGGGAATACACCAAAAGTGCGGTCATCGCGGCCGCAAGCACCGCAGCTGCGGCAATGAGCCACCACAAGGCGCCGGGATCCAGCGGCGATGCTGGCTTATCCGGCTCTGGCATGGGCGCGACATAGGGCGTATTGGCTGCGCTGTTCCGAATCGCCTTGATCGTCTGGGTATGGGTGACGCTCGGGCCACGCCGGCCCGCATCCTGGCCACGGGCCGGCAAACCCGGCGCCTCCAGCACGAACCGGTACTGGTCAACCACGATCTGATCGCCCGGCGCCAGCACGGCATCGCGCACGGGTACGCCATTGACCGCCGATCCCTCGGCGGGGTCCAGGGCACGCAAGACGACGCGATCGCCATGGAGTTCAAACTGAGCATGCCGTTCGGCCAGGGCAGGATCATCGATCCGGATGTCGCAAGCGGCACCGCGTCCGATCGACCGGGGCTCGGTCAAGGTATAGCTGCGTCCGAACAGGCTCCCCGAAACTGCCCGCAACAGCACACGGCTGGCACTGAGCCTTTGGGCTTCCGCCAGCGGCAGGGGCGGTGTCGGCGGGATGCGGCGGTCAATCCGGGCAGCATCGTCTTCGCCGAGCAGGATTTGCAGGGGGCCAAGACAGACCAGGTCGCCAACCCTTAGCAGTGCGCTGCGGCGAACCGGACGGGCATTGAGATGCACGCCAGCGACGCCGGCCGGCACCCGCAGCCACAGGCCGCGACGATCGGCGATGATGCTGGCATGGTGCGCCGCGAGCGCACTGCCGGGCAGGCTTACCCGCTGGTCGTTCCGGCTGCCGATACTCAGCTCGCCGTGCTCGAACGGGACCGGCGGGTGTTCGCCATTGGGAAACGTAAGCTGCATCCGCACTCCTCCGGCGGCCGAATCTAGCACAGGCCATACCCCGATATTGATGGGATATTGGTCAAAACGGGAAATGACGCCAGAATGGGGCATTGCCGTCACGGCAGAATACCGGATCCCTCCATGTCCAGCATCGACATCAGACGTGCGCATTCCCGCACCATGGCCGAGGCCCGGCAAGCTGTGCAACGCGTGGCCGACCATATCGCCGAGAAATTCGCCGTCCGCTGCCACTGGCAAGGCAATACCCTGCATTTCGAACGCAGCGGCGTTGACGGGCACATCGAGGTGAACGCCAAGCAGGTCCATGTCACTGCGCGGCTGGGCTTCCTGCTCATGGCCATCCAGGGCAACGTCGAGCGTGAGATCAACCGCTATCTGGATGAAGAGTTCGCCTGAGCGAAAGGCTGCGGATCGCCCGAGAACAGGCGGCCTGCAACGGCTTCTTCGCGCTGGCCGATCGCCTTGAGGAACCCTTCGGCGCCTCCCAGGGCCGCGAATGCCGTGAAACCCCGTTCGAGGAATTTCTGCAATTCGGACAGCCCGGCCAGTTGAGCCGGCAACCGGGAAGCACGCAGGATTTTTGCGACGCCGTGTTTCTTGACCGCCGAGTCCAACGCTTCACCAACTTTCAGGATCAGCCCGATCTGGTGCTGGCGCAGGCGTGGAAACCCGGTCTCACGGTAGGCGTTGGCATAGTCTTCAACGCTGATAGCGGCCCCGGGAACCGGGCGGCACATCAGGATCGCGGCCATACGCAGGTCGAGCGCGTGGCTCAATACCGCCAATTCGATCGCATCAGCCGCCGCCCGCAACAAGGAGTCGGGCAGGAAGCGCGCCATGGCTGGCAGTACGCGCGCTGCGTCGCGGTCGCGCGCAGAAAAATCGCGGTCGCCATAAAGGTCGCTGAGGAAGAACTCGGCTGCCGGCCGCATGGCCGGATCGGCCAGGAAATCTCCGAAGTCCACCGCCAGGCGGGCAGCTTGCCAACGCCTGAGCTGCGGCAGGATCGCCAAGCGGTTGCGTGGCTCCTTGACGGGATCGTTGACAGCTTTTTGCCAAGCCAACCGGCGTGCCAGCTTCTGTCGTGTTTCCTGACTCATCCGTTTTGACTCGCTTCCTGGCTCAATTTGCCTGGCCCATTGAAACTCCGTGACCCCGGTCCCCTTGCCCGGAAATAGTTGCGGGCTACAATCCGGACGCCTTCTGGAGACCGACATAGCATGCTCGTACTACAACCTGCCCGAAAGCCGCGCCTAAGCCAGGGACGTATAGGCCTCGCGATCGCCGGCGGCGGACCGATCGGGGGAATGTACGAACTTGGCGCCTTGCGTGCGCTGGACGAAGCGATCGAAGGCTTCGACCCGACCCGGCTGGAAGTCTATGTTGGCGTAAGTTCCGGCTCGTTCCTGGCAGCAGGCCTGGCCAACGGCCTGAGCACGGCCGAGATGTATCGCATCTTCATCACCGGCGACAGCCACGAAGTGAAGTTCCAACCGGAAATCTTCCTGCGCCCGGCTTTCCTCGAATATGCGCGGCGCGCCGCCAACCTGCCCGGGCTGGCCTGGCGTTGGGGAATCGACGCGCTCGCCAATCCTACGGGTTCGCACCTGGGCGAACTGTTCCGAAGCCTGGGCGGGCTGGTGCCGACCGGCTTGTTCGACAACGCGGCAATCGAGAAATTCCTGCGCGAAGTCTTCAGCCGGCATGGTCGCAGCAACGATTTTCGCGAACTGGAACATCGCCTGTTTTTGGTCGCCGTGGACCTAGATTCAGGCGAGGCCGTCCGCTTCGGCAGCCCCGACTGGGAGGATGTGCCGATTTCGCGCGCCATCCAGGCCAGTGCCGCCCTGCCCGGCCTGTATCCTCCCGTGGAAATTCGCGGCCGCCATTTCGTCGATGGAGCCTTGCGCCGGACCATGCATGCCTCGGTCGTGCTCGACCACGGCATCGACCTAATGCTCGGCATCAACCCGTTGGTACCCTTCAATGCCCGCCGTGGCGGGCAACGCCCCAATGGCATGGACAAACTCTCCGAGGCAGGTCTGCCCGTGGTGTTGTCGCAGACTTTCCGAACGCTGCTGCAATCACGGATGCAGGTTGGCCTGGCCAAATACGCGCAGCAGTATCCTGCCGTCGACCAGATGGTCCTTGAACCTGACGACGACGATGGCGAAATGTTCTTCACCAATATTTTCAGCTACTCGTCCCGCCAGCGCCTGTGCGAACACGCGTTCCGGCGTACGCTTGACGACCTGCGCCGGCGCCGGGCGGTCTTGGCGCCAATGCTCGCGCGCCACGGCCTGCGCCTGCGCGATGAAGTGCTGGATGCGGCAACGCGATCAGTCGCGGATGGGCTGCAGCGACCACCGCGACACACTGAAGCAACCGCGCGCCTGCACCGTGCACTGGATGAGATTGAGCGGGACCTTTCGACTGACCGCCATCGGCGATCCAGGACATCGGCCTAGGCAATGGTGTGAATGCTCTAGACAAGATCGTCAGATTGGTCTCATCTGCGGCATCCGTCCGCACTGACACCAACGAGACCAAGACCATGGCCAAGCTCAAGAAAACCGTTCGCGCCAAGACGGCGAATGCCGCACAGTCCCCTGCCGCCGAGCTTCAGGCCAAGGCCGAACAGGTTTCCCGTTCGCTAGTCGAATCCGCCCAGCAGATCTGGATGGCCGGCGTTGGCGCATTCACCCGTGCTCAGGGCGAAGGATCGAAAATGTTCGAGGCGCTGGTCAAGGAAGGCATGAACATCGAAAAGACCACCCGTCAGCTGGCGACCGGCAGGGTCGATGCCGTGCGCGATGCCGTCGAAGGCCGGGTCGGCGTGGTGCGCGAACGCACCATTGATACCTGGGACAAGCTCGAGAAAGTCTTCGAGGATCGCGTGCAACGCGCACTCAACCGCCTCGGCATACCCGGACGCGACGAGATCAACGCGCTCAGTGCCCGCGTCGATGCACTGACGGCGGCCCTGAAGAAAGGCGCGGCCCCGGCGACCCAAGCCGTAGCAGTAGCCAAGAAAGCCACGAGACCTGCCAAGAAAGCGATCGCCAAGCCCGCTGCAAAGACCCGCAAGTCGGCCCGCCCGGCGTTGCCCAAGGCCCGGAAGCCGGTTTCACCGCAGGGTTGATGTTCGGCAAGCTTGTGCCCGCCAGCCTGAGTTGACGTCGTAAGATCCCTCCCCTCACGACCCGCTGGCTGGCGGGCCATCCATCAGCAAACGCCCGGTCCTGCCGGGCGTCTTGCTTTGCGACTTTCGGGGCGAGGGCCGGGCGCGTCCTGAAATGGCTCTCTACCGCGTTATCCTAAGCATCCCAAAGATTGGAGCACATGGATGTCAGCAGCGTTCCTGGCGGTGGCAGTAACCCTGCTTGGCTTGGCAGCGACGGGCATCTGGTTCGGAGTAAACCGGCGCCGGAAAGAAGAGACCACGCTCGGGATCCAGGCACTGGCCAACATGAAGTGGCGGCAATGCATCAGCTTGGTGCTGGAGGCGTTGATTCGTGAAGGCTATGCAGCTGAATCCAAGGAGCCATCCGCCAGTGAAGATAGCGAACACCTGTTGCTACGCGATGGCAAAAAAGTATTACTGGCCTACAAACACGGCACTGCCTACCAGATCAGTGCGACTGATGTTCGCGACTTCGCCAACCAATTGGGCTTGAAAGGTGCTGTGCGTGGACTCCTGATCACGCTCGGCAGCACCGATGCAACCGCGACCGCAATCGCTACGCGCCATGACGTGGAAATACTCGATGGCGCCACGCTCTGGTCGAAACTCAAGTCGTACCTTCCTGAATCCACGCAGGCAGCGGTCGCCAGCCAAGCGCTTGCACAGTCGCGCAAGGGCCTGACCAACGGCGCATTTGCCAGCCTCGGGCTTGGCATCGGCGTATTCCTGGTCGTCAACATGCAGTTGCCTTCCGGTGGTGGCGCTGCCGCTGATTCGCTCCGGACAGAGTCTGCGGCGCCAGCTGCGAAGCCCAGCGAGGCCGAAAATGCCACTCGCCTACAACTCGATGAGGCGCGCAAGGCCTTGGCCGAAATCGCCAGCCTGACCGACCAGGACCGGGCGCGACGACGCGCCGAGGCGGCCAAGCAGATTTCCTCGATCACGCAAGTTGAAACTGCAGTATGGTCGGCCCAATCAACCATGCTGGTGACGCTGTCGCAGTCCGACGGCAAGGACCAGCACTTGATCGATGAAGCCTGCCGGGTGCTGGTCGGCTACGAAGAGCTGCGTTACTCGCGCCTGCAACTCGACCCACCACAGGACTCCGCCCTGCCGGTTCGCTGGCAGCAGTGCAACTGAGCGTTCGGCGCAGCCGGACGCATCACCAATGCACGCCGCGCATCAGCGCGGCAAACGCGACCTGTTCGTTGGTGGAGTGCTCGCTCTTGAGGGCCTTGCGATCGCCCTTGGCCGCTGCTGAATCCGGGAACATCTCGAACGCGGTGTTCATGATCACCTCGTAGGCCTTCGGTACCAAGGCGTTCAAGGTTGCGGCGAAGATGCCGGTACGCGTGGCGACGCGGCTCGGCCGCTCGATGATCGCCTTGACTACGAGGTCGGCGGCCTCGTCCGGAGTCAGCGTTGGTACCGAGTCGTACATCTTGGTCGGCGCGATCATCGGCGTTTTCACCAGCGGCATGTTGATGGTGGTGAAGGCGATGTTCTTGCCGCTGAACTCGGCCTGGGCGCAGCGGCTGAACGCATCGAGCGCTGCTTTCGAAGCGACGTAGGCGGAAAAGCGCGGCGAACTGGCCAGCACGCCGATCGAGCTGATGTTGACGATATGGCCCTTGCGGCGTTGCGTCATGGTCGGCAGGAAACCCATGATCAGGCGCAGGCTGCCGAAATAATTCAGCTGCATGGTGCGCTCGAAATCATGGAAACGATCGTAGCTGGCCTCGACCGAGCGGCGAATCGAGCGGCCGGCGTTGTTGACCAGAATGTCCACGTGCTTGTGCTCGCTCAGGACTTTCTTGACCAATTCATCGCAACTGGCAAGGTCGGTGAGATCGCTGGTGTAGGCCCAGCATTTGCCGCCGAGCGCGATGATTTCGTCGCGGGTTTCGTGTAATTCTTTTTCGCCACGAGCGACGATGATGACCTTGGCCCCAGCCTCGGCAACCTTGATCGCCGACGCTTTGCCAATACCAGAAGAACCGCCGGTGATCAGCACGACCCGGTTCTCAACCTTGCCGCGCAGCGAACGATCGACGAACAGGTCCGGGTCGAGGTGGCGCTCCCAGTAATCCCAGATCCGCCAGGCGTATTCGCCCAACGCTGGCACCACGATCTTGCTGCCCTTGAGCGCGCGTTCGACTTCGCGGGTATCGAATCGGGTCGGATAGGTGATGAAGGAAAGGGTCGAGCGCGGGATTTTCAGGTCGCGCAGTATCAAATCGGTGAAACGCTTCACTGGCGGCAGGTTGACCACGGCACTGCGCACCGCGCCTGGGATGACCGCCAGCATTCGCGCGTCGAGGCGCATGGTCATTTCCGGCGCGTGGGCGGCGCGCGAGAAGGTGTTCATCAGTTCGCCGAAGCGCATCGGATTCGGGTCGACCAGATGGAAGCACTTGCCGTCTAGACCACGCTTGTGGGCGATGTAATCCATCGCATCAACCACAAAATCCACCGGCACCACGTTGATGCGCCCGCCTTCGATGCCCAGCGTTGGCACCCATTGCGGCAATGTCTCGCGGATCTTCTTGATCAGCGTGAACAGGTAGTACGGGCCGTCGATTTTATCGATCTCGCCGGTTTGCGAATGGCCGATCACCATCGATGGGCGATAGATCCGGAACGGAATCTTGCATTCCTTGCGCACCAGCCCCTCGGACTCATGCTTGGTCTTGAGATACGGGTCTTTCAGGCCTTCGGCCTCTTCGAACATGTCTTCGCGGAACACGCCCGGATACAAGCCAGCCGCCGCAATAGAACTGGTGTGGTGGAAGCAGCCGGCCTTGATCGCGGTCGCGAGCTCAATGGCGTGGCGCGTGCCTTCGATATTGGCGACGCGTTGGGATTCAGCGCTGGCAGACAAGTCGTAGATGGCCGCCAGATGGAAGAAGTGCGTGACCTTGCCGGACAAGGTCTTGATCTGCGCCGCGCTCAGGCCGAGCCTGGGTTGGCCGAGGTCGCCGATCACCGGCACGATCCGCTTGCGGTCCCAGCCCATCTTGGCGCCGATGGCTTCGAGTTTCTTTTCCGAGCCTTTGCGCACCAGCACGTGGATAGTGCCCTTGCGCGCGAGCAGCTTGCTGACCAGGAAACGGCCCAGAAATCCGGTTGCGCCGGTGACGAAATAGCTCATGGTGGTCTCACTTTTCCCGGGCTGGCAGCGCCGCCCCAAGCGTCTAACTTGCCAGACTGGACCGACGCTGACAAACGAGACTGGGATTGCGTTGACCGACCCCGGGGGCCGTGGTATCACCAACGGCAGTCACTGCCTGGAAACCAACGTCATGTCCGACCTCCAGAAACTGTTCGAGAAGGCCGCCAAGGACGTCATGTCCCTGGCCGAACGCCCCGACAACGACACCATGCTGCGCCTGTATGCCCTCTACAAGCAGGGCTCCGAAGGCGACGTGAAAGGCCCCAAACCGGGTTTCTTCGACTTCGTCGGCAGTGCCAAGTACGAGGCCTGGGAAAAGCTCGAGGGCACGTCGCAGGAGCAGGCGATGAAGAAATACGTGGACATGGTCAAGAAGCTGGCCGGCTGATCGCCATGGCGCGGCAGACCCGGCAACGCATCCTGGATACCTCCCTGGCTCTGTTCAACGAACAGGGCGAGCCCAATGTCACGACCAACCATATCGCCGACGAGCTGGAGATCAGCCCCGGCAATTTGTACTACCACTTCCGCAACAAGGACGACATCATCGAGCACCTGTTCCAGCGCTACGAAGAGCGCATGGACTCTGCCCTGGTCGCCCCGGAAGGCCGGCTACCGACGCTGGAAGACATCTGGCTGCAACTGCACCGGGTATTCGAGTGCATCTGGGAATATCGCTTCCTCTATCGCGACCTGGTGGACATCCTGTCGCGCAATCGGCAGCTGCGGATACGCTTTGCCCGCATCCTCAAGCGGGCGGCGGGCAATGCCACCACGGTGATGCGCGGCCTGGTCCAGGCCGGCGTGATGCGCGCGTCGGCGACCGAAATCGAGGCGACCGCCACCAATATCCTGGTGCTGGCCACGTTCTGGCTCAATTACTCCAGCGTTCGCGGCGACAAGGATGAACAGGAGGCCATCCGCATGGGCATCGTCCAGGTGATGATGCTGGTCTCACCGTTCATGCGCGACGATGAACGCTTGCATCTCAACACCCTGACCCGGGCCTACCTGCCCTAGCCGCCCCGCCGGAATGCAAGTGCTTGTATTGCAAGCGCACATTGGCTGCCTTATACTTCTGCTTCTTTGTTCGCCCGTTCTCAGGAACCTGTCATGAAAGTCCTCAACTCCCTCAAGTCGGCCAAGACCCGTCACCGCGACTGCAAGGTCGTCCGTCGGCGCGGCAAGGTCTTCGTGATCTGCAAGTCCAACCCGCGCTTCAAGGCCCGCCAGCGCTAAGCGCGGCCAGTCTTGCGGGTACCAGACGCCGGCGCTCGCCGGCGTTTTCGTTTGCTGGCGCCCGACCGGGCGATTTGCGAAGATTCGATTCCCCGGACTTGCCGGTCGCGCGACTCCCCCACCGAGGTGCCCCATGAAAATCATTGCCCTCCTGTTTGCCGTCACCGCCGGCGTTGCCTTTCAGGCAGCCCCGGCCTTTGCCGATACCTTGCTGATCCAGCGCGTCCAGGCCGAACAAGGCGCCCACTTGCCCAAGCGTGGCAGTTCGATGTCTCAGGTCGAGGCGCAATTCGGGGCACCGCAGCAAAAATTTGCCGCCGTCGGCGGTGGCAGCCCGAAGACCCCGCCGATCACCCGCTGGCAGTACGGTCAATTCAGCGTCTACTTCGAAAACACCCACGTCGTTGATGCGGTGCTGACCAAGTCCAGCGCAGAAGAGATCGGCCCGGCGCCCGTCAAGAACTGAGGAATGACCGCCAGCCTTCGTTTCCCGGCGGAATGGGAATCCCAATCCGCCGTCCTGATGGCTTGGCCGCATGCCGGCACCGACTGGGCGGCCCGACTGACTGAGGTCGAGGCGGCGTATGTCGCCCTGGTGGCGGCGATCACTCGCTTCGAACGCGCGCTGATCTGCGTGGCAAACGATGACTTGCGCTCGCATGCGTCCGGCTTGCTTGCCGCCGCTGGTGTTGATCTGGATCGAGTGCAATTCGTCGAGTTGCCCTACGACGACACCTGGCTGCGCGATTCCGGCCCGATCAGCCTGCGCGAAAACCAAGGGTTCCGCATGCTCGATTTCCAGTTCACGGCCTGGGGCGGCAAGTTCGAGGCCGGACTGGATGATCGGATCGTCGTGACACTTTTCGAACGCGGAATTTTCCAACACGCGCGGCGCGAGCGGATCGATTTCGCACTCGAAGGCGGCGCCATCGAAACCGACGGCCTCGGCACGCTGCTTTCGACCTGGCATTGCCTGCACGAACGCCATCCGAACCTTTCTCGCGCCGACATCACCGGCCTACTCGAATCCTCGCTGGCGCAAACCCGCACGCTCTGGCTTGATCACGGATATCTGGAAGGCGACGACACCGACGCGCATATCGACACCCTGGCCCGCTTCGCCGCCGTTGATGCCATCGTTTACCAGGGCTGTCAGGATCAAACCGATTCGCACTTCCCCGAGTTGCAGGCCATGGCGTCGGAACTCTCTGCATTCAAGACGCCTGATGGCAGGTCGTATCGGTTATTCGAATTGCCCTGGGCAAAACCCATTCTCGACAATGGTCGCCGGCTTGCGGCCTCGTATGCGAATTTCCTGATCGTCAACGGCGCAGTGCTGATGCCAGCCTATGGCGACGAAGCCGATGGCCGCGCCGCTGCCGTGCTTGGCACGGCGTTCCCGGATCGCGAGATCGTCGCGATTCCCTGCCGGCCACTGATCTGGCAAAACGGCAGCCTGCACTGCCTGACCATGCAACTTCCTGAAGGCCTGATCGCATGAACAAAATGCTCACTGTTGCGCTGGTGCAGGAAACCGACCACGGCAGCACCGAGGCCAACCTCGCGGTGATCGAACAGCGTGTCGCCGAAGCCGCAGCACGCGGCGCGAAACTCGTGCTGTTGCAGGAACTGCACAACAGCGCCTACTTCTGCCAACACGAAAGCGTGGCCGAATTCGATCGCGCCGAGGCCGTGCCAGGCCCAACTACCGAGCGGTTGGGCCAGTTGGCGAAACAGAATGGCGTGGTGATCGTCGGCTCGGTGTTCGAGCGGCGCGCCGCCGGGCTTTATCACAATACGGCAGTGGTTCTGGAAAGCGACGGCACGCTGGCCGGCAAGTACCGCAAGATGCACATCCCGGATGATCCGGGCTTCTACGAAAAATTCTACTTCACCCCAGGTGATCTCGGCTTCACGCCGATCAACACCAGCGTCGGTCGTCTGGGCGTGCTGGTCTGCTGGGATCAGTGGTATCCAGAAGCCGCGCGGATGATGGCGCTGGCTGGCGCCGACCTGCTGCTCTACCCCACCGCGATTGGCTGGGACCCAAGCGATGATACTGCCGAGAACGCTCGCCAACGCGATGCCTGGATGCTCAGTCATCGCGGCCACGCCGTGGCCAACGGCCTGCCGGTGCTGAGCTGCAATCGCACGGGCCATGAGCCGTCGCCGCTAGGTGCCGCCGGTATCCGCTTCTGGGGTAGCAGCCATATCCTAGGGCCACAAGGCGAATTGCTCGCCGAAGCCGGCATCGACGCGCCGGAGTTGCTGATCCACGAGATCGACCTTGCGCGAAGCGAAAACGTGCGTCGCATGTGGCCGTTTCTACGCGACCGGCGTATCGATGCTTACCAGGATTTGCTCCGGCGGTACCGCGATTGAACATTCCGATCCCTGAAACATGCTCCGACGTCCTCGCCGGGCAACCGCACGCCATCGTCGAACGCGGTGGCGTTCGCTATACCTTGCTCGGCACCGCGCACGTCTCCCGCGCCAGCGTCGATGCGGTCGAACACTGCGTTGCCAGTGGCGCCTACGACACCATTGCCGTGGAATTGGATGGCAACCGACTGCGCGCATTGACCGAGCCGGACATGTTGCACAAGCTCGATCTGTTCCAGATCATTCGCGAAGGCAAGATCGGCCTGGTCGCGGCGAACCTGGCCTTGGCCGCGTATCAGCGTCGGCTCGCGGAGCAGCTGGGCATCGAGCCTGGCGCCGAACTGAAAGCGGCGGCTGTTGGAGCAAAGCAGCGCGATCTGGAACTGGTAACGATTGACCGCGATGTCGGCATCACTTTCAAGCGCGCCTGGGGTCGGTTGGGTTTCTGGGGCCGTAGCAAGCTCATGGCCGGCCTCGGCGGCAGTTTGCTGGTCAACGAGAACATCGAAGAAGGCGAGATCGAAAAACTCAAGCAGGGCGATTTGCTGGAATCGAGTTTCGGCGAATTCGCGCAACAGACACCGGAACTTTTCGAGGCGGTGATCGGCGAGCGCGACCGTTACATGGCCGCAAAACTCCGCCAACTCGGCGACGCAGGCAAAGCCCGCGAAGTGCTGGCGGTAATCGGCGCCGGCCACCTGAAGGGTCTGGCCGAACACCTGCGCAACGACGTTGATGCCACCGATTCCGCACTGATCGAACTCGACACAGTGCCGCGCAAGAGCGCTATCCCGTGGTTCACCATCGCCCTCACCGTACTGTTCGCGAGCGCCATTGGCTGGGGTTATTACCACGGCGGCGCCACGCTCGGCACCGGCCTGTTACTGCGTTGGGTACTGACCACCGGCTTGTTGGCAGCCCTAGGTTGCACGATTGCTGGCGGACACCCATTGAGCATTCTCACGGCAACGGTGATGGCTCCGCTCAAACCGTTCCACCCCGGCGTACCCGCTGGCGCCTTCAGCGCCTGGGTCGAGGCTCGCCTGCGCAAACCAACCTACGCGGATTTCCTGAATGTCCGCGACGACGCCAGCCAGATCCGCGGCTGGTGGCGAAATCGCGTTACCCGCGTGCTGTTGAATTTCCTGTTGACCAACCTTGGCACCATGATTGGTGTGTGGATCGCCGGCGCGGCGATCCTGAGCAAGTTGATCTAAACCTCTTGCGTTGGCTCAGGCCAACTGTTTCGGCGCCGCCCATCGTTGCAACCATTCCTTCATCGTGCCAAACCACCGGCTGGACCAGTCGTGGATATCATCGAACAAGGCATATACCGTCGGCAGGAATAGTAGGCTGACGATCGTCGAGAACGCCAGGCCGCCGGCAATGGCCCGCGCCATCGGATAATACGGCGGACCGTCGCCGCCAATGCCGGTGCTGCCAAAGCATAGCGGCAGCATGCCCAGGATCGTGGTTCCCATGGTCATCAGGATCGGCCGCAGGCGTTCGGTGCTGCCGATCACCAATGCCTCGGTCCTGCCGATGCCGTGACGGCGATGGCTGTTGATGTGCTCGACCATCACGATACCGTTGTTCACCACCACGCCCATCAATACCAGGATGCCGATGAAAGCCATGATCGAGAAGGTCGTGCCGGTCAGCCAGAATAGCCAGCCGACACCCAGGATCGAGAACATCACGCCACTCAGGATCGCCATCGGCTGCATCATCGATTCGAACAAGGCGGCCATGATGATGAAGATGAGCAGGAACGCTAGCCCCGTGTTCTTCATCATCTGTTTGCCCGCATCCTGGCCGAAATCGAAATCAGCACCCAACCCGATCGTGTATCCGGGTTCCAGTTCGAGTGTCCGGGCCTTGGCCATGAGCGCATCCCGGGCTTTGTCGATCTCAACACCGGGCGCCAGATTTGCGGTGATGGTCAGGGCGGTCTGCCGGTTCGACCGGCCAACCTGGCTGGGCGCCTGCTCGATACGGACATTCACCAGCGACATCAACGGCACAGTGCTGCCGTCGGCACGACGCAGATTCAGGGCTGCCAAATCTTCGACCCGGAATTTTTCGGCACCCGCGAAGCGAACCCATACCGGCACGTTCTGGTCGCCATTGCGGAATTCGCGCAAGGGCGTGCCGCGCAGGGCGATACCGATGTACTGCGCCACGTCGCTGGTGCTGAATCCATAGGCAGCGGCACGCTCGCGGTCCACGGTAACCCGTACTTCGGAATTGACGTCGCCGACGTCGAGGCGAACGTCGCGCAGTTCCTTGAGCGTCGAGAACAGTGGCACCAGCTGCCGACCAATTTCCTGCAGCTTCTCGCTGGAATCACCTTCGATACTGACCTGCACGGTCTTGTCGGTCTTGCTCTGGTTGCCGCCCGGGCCGTTGCCACCACCGAAATTCAGCTCAGCACGGGCCAGCTTGGGCAAGTCCTTGCGGATCTGTTCCTGGATGTCGTCAGGTGCACGCAGGCACAGGTTGTGGTCGCGGATACCGACCGTCATCAATACCTTCGAAGCAACGGTGTCGCAGGAGTAGCCCTGGTCCTTGAGTGTCAGTCGAACGCCGGCGAAGCCCTGTTCACCGAAGAAAACATAAACCTGCTTGAGCTGGTAAAGCTCCCGTCGCGGCTGGAAAAACGCCTCGACTTTGGCGATCTCGCCAGACATCTGCTCAAGCGTATAGGAGCCGCGCCAATTGAAGTTGATGTTCAATTCGCGACTGGCTTCGTTCGGGAACATGTCCTTTTTCATCAACGAAAATGGCACCATGCTGACGGCGCTAATCAGCAGGATGGCAATGAGCGACCACCCCCGATGGCGCAGCGTCCAGCCGAGCAAGCCGGCGTAGCGACGAGTCAGGCTGGGCACGAAACCATGCTCGGCACCAATCGCTGGCGGCGTCCGCAGCCGCGCCGAGATCATCGGAATCAAGCTCACTGCCACCAGCCATGAGCACAGCAGCGATATGGTTATCGTATAAGCGATTTGTGCGAGATAGACGCTGATTTCATTGCGCTCCCCGAAGATGTTCGGCGCGAACACGATGACACTGGTCAGGGTGCCGGCGCTGATCGCCAATTGCACCGCCCGCGTACCCTCGATGGCACAGCGCATTGGATCATCAGGGAATTTTTCCCGATATTGGTATATCGACTCCACTACCACCACGGCATTGTCCACCAACATGCCGATTCCGAGCAGCAAGCCCATCATGGTCAGCACGTTCAGGGTGAGGCCAAGGAAGTACATCGCTCCGAGTGTCATGATGATGCAGATCGGAATCGCCAACGACACCATCAAGGTCGATGGCCAATGGCGTAGAAAATAGAACAATACGAGCAACGACAGCGCCGAGCCGATCCAGCCCGCCTGGACCAGTTCGTTGATCGAACTGGTGACGCTCTCGGCCTGATCGCCGATGGTGATGAAACGGATGCCCTGCAGTGCCTGGTCCTGCTGGATCAGTGCAACTTCCGCCCAGACCGCCCGGGCGACTTCCACTAGATTTGCGCTGTTCTCGCGAAAAACGTCGATGCCGACGGCTGGCGTGCCGTCGAGCCGGCGCATGATCTGGGTACGCTGTGGTTTCAGCCGGATGTCGGCGATATCGGACAAGCGCAATCCACGCGCGTCGATGACCAGGCTACGCAGTTGGTCCAGATCGCGGATCTCGCCGACCGGCTGTACGCGCAGGCGTCTCTCGCCTTCGTCGATTTCGCCGCCCGAAACCGAAAAATTGACCGATCGCAACTTGACGGCGAGCTCGTTCAAACTCAGGTTGTGCGCCGTAAGCCGGATCGGATCGATGGCAATTTCGACTTCCGGTGGCTGCGCGCCACTGATGTCGACACGGGCAACACCAGGCACCCGCTCCAACCGGCGGGCGATGCGGGTGCGGATCATCTCGTACTGGTTGCTCAGGTCGCGCGGCGAGGCGAACCGGATCTGCAGCATCGCCTGGTCACCAGGCGAGAACTGCAGCACCGCATAGCGTTGGAAATCGCTAGGCAGATCGTGACGGATGGCATCGAGACGATCACGCACCTGGGTGGCGGCGACGCCAATGTCGCGACTCATGTCAGAGAACTGCATGAAGATATCGGCGCCGTCGGTGCGGCTGTTGGAGTCGATTCGCTTGACGCCCTCGACCGTGGACAGAGCCTCTTCGGCCGGACGGGTGATGATCCGCTCCACCTCGGAAGGCGTCGAATTGGCGTATGGCATCTGCACGAAGATGAAGGGGAAGCTGATGTCCGGGAACTGTTCCAGCGGCAAACGGACAGCGGCGATCAGCCCGATCACCACCATCGAGATGTAAAACATCACTGCCGTAACCGGCCGGCGAAGGCTCAGCTCGGCCATCGTCATCATGCCGCGCTCTCCAGTTCGCCACGATGGCGCTGGCCACGCTCCCGATACCAACCATCACCGCGGCGATCCAATAGTTGGTAAACCACCGGAATGACCACCAGCGTCAACAAGGTAGATACCAGCAGTCCACCAATCACGGTGATTGCCATCGGTTGCCGAACCTCGGCGCCCTCGCCCGAGAAAAAAGCCAGCGGCGCGAAACCGAACAATGTGGTCAGCGTGGTCATGATGATCGGCCGCAGGCGCGACTCGGCCGCTCGACAGATTGCCTCGGTCTTGGCCACTCCTTCCTCACGCAACTGGTTGACCTTGTCGATCAGCACGATCGCGTTCTTCACCACGATGCCTACCAACAAGATCAAGCCGATGAACACAACCACGGAGATCGGCGAGCCCACCAGGAACAATGCAGCCGCGGCACCGACGATCGCCAGCGGCACCGAGAACATGATCACGAACGGGTGCAGCAAGGATTCAAACTGCGAGGCCATGACCAGATAGACCAGGAAGATCGCCAGACCGAATGCAAACATCAACGAGGTTCGCGAAGCATCGAGTTCTTCACTCTGGCCACCAAAGGTCAACTGGATGTCGGCGCCGAGCGGCTGCTCGCGGACGATGCGCCGGACCTCGGCGACCGCGCTGCCCAAATCGACGTCGCGCAGGTTCGATGACACAATCGCCACGCGATCCTGCTCGACACGATTGATTTCGCCAGGACCAAGCGTTTCACGCACTTCGGCGACCGAACCAAGCGTAATCGGCGTCGCGCTTTGCGGATTGACGATCAGATTACGAATCGCCTCGACGCTGGCGCGGTCGGATTCGCGGGCACGAACGCGCACATCGATCTTGCGGTCACGGAAGCTATAGCGGGTCGCGACTTCGCCGCGAACCTGGCGAACTACCTGGTCGGATATCTGCCGGTCGGTCAGGCCGAGCGCAGCGGCCCGTTCCTGATCGAACAGAATCTGGATTTCCGGGTAGCCGTCCTGCACCGAGGTCTTGACGTCAGCGAACTGTGGCCGCTCAGCCATGCGCGCAGCGAGCCGTCGCGCTGCCTGCTCGATCGCTGGCAAGTTGGGGCCGCGTATTTCCACTTCTAATGGCGAGGAAAAACTCAGCAATTGCGGCCGCCCGAACTTGACCTGCACGCCCGGGTACCTGGCCGCCGTCGCGCGCATGCGTTCGGTCAACTTGGCCTCGCTTTCCGGGCTGAAATGCTTGAGCACTACGGTCAGCTTGGCGATGTTCTCGCCAGACTCGGTTGGACTCGCATCCAGGCGCGTGCCGGTACCGCTGACGCCGTACAGCGCCTTGATCTCCGGATCGTCCTGGTGCTTGTTCTGGAAGGCACGCACCAGGGCATCGGTATCGGCAAGGCGGGTACCCGCCGGCAAGCGCAGGGTCACTTCGAATCGATCCTGGGCCAGCTGCGGGATCAGGTCGGCACCCAGCGTGGACAGCAACAACAGACTGACCAGGAAAGCACCTGCGGCACTGCCCAGCACCAGCCAGGGGCGCGAAAGCGCAGAAGGCAAAATACTGTGGTACCGGCCAGCAGCCCATTCGTAAGGCCACATAGCAATTTCCGATGCCTTGACCGCCCATGGACCAGCGTATGTCGTGGTAAGCCGAAAACCAGCGAGGACGACAATCGACAAGAACGAAATGACCACGATCGTCGGGACTAGGATCAACGCAAGGGCCATCATCAACAACAGACAGGCCAGCCAGACTGGGATGATCAGCGCCGTCAGCAATCCGCCGACAACTTTCCCGATCGCGTCCGATGTCCTGGCTTCGATCTTGGCATCGCAAAAGTGGAAACATGCCAGCGGAAACTTGCCGAATTCCTTGAGGAAATGCAGCGCCTGCTTCCAAGCCGGGGAGTTATCGCCGTTTTCGTCCTTGAACGCCATCGGCGCCTTGGCCTTGACCGAACTCAACATCGGAATCAGTGTCAGCGACACGACCAGCGAGATGATCATCGCGATCGACACCGTCAGAGCCTGGTCCTTGAACAACTGACCCGCCACGCCCTGCACGAACACCAATGGGAAGAACACGGCAACGGTCGTCAGCGTGGACGCGACTACCGCCATGCTGACCTCCTTGGTGCCGGCGATCGCCGATTGCAGGATGCCCAAGCCACGCTCGCGGGCCTTGGCGATACTCTCGAGTACGACGATGGAATCATCAACGACCATGCCTGTGGCCAGCGCCAGGCCCGCCAACGACATCACGTTCAGACTCAACTTGAGCCGATCCATGAAGAAGAATGTCGCGATGATCGACACCGGCAGCGACAAGCTGATCACCAGCGTGCTCCAGCCGTCGCGCAGGAACAGGAAGATGATCAATACCGCCAGCAAACCACCGAGAATCGCTTCGTTGCGAACTTCATGGATCGCATTCTCGATGAAGACCGAAGTGTCCTGGATCGTGCGCAGAGTGTAGGCGCCGAGCAGGTAATCATCCACCTCAAGCGCCGCCGCCGCTGACGTCGGTGCAGCGGGTTTCCCGAAGCCACTGCCGCCCTGCTGCGCGGGTTCACCGGCCTTCTGCAGCTGCGCCAATCGGTCGCGCACGGCATGCGCAACGGTCACCGCGTTGGCGTCGCCTTCCTTGTAGATGGCCAGCTCGACCGCTTCCGATCCGCGCAGCCGGATGATCGACTCGCGTTCCTTGTGGCTCTGCACCACCTCGGCAACATCACGCAGCCGGATCGGCACGCCATTCTGGTTGCTGATCAACAGGCCGCGCATTTCGTCAAGGCTGCGGAACTGGTTGACGGTGCGAACCAGGTAACGCTCGCTGCCTTCGGCGATGCGACCGCCGGAAATATTGACGTTTTCCTGGGCGAGGCGATCGATCACCGTGCTTGCCGGCAGGTTGAGTTCGGCCAGCCGGCGCTCGTCGAGACGTACCTGGACTTCATCTTCCAGACCGCCGCCGACCTTCACCGCGGCCACACCTTCGACCGGTTCCAGCGACTTCTTCAATTCGTCATCGGCATAACGACGCAGGCGGATCAGTTCCGCTTCCACGTCGCCCTTGAAATCCGCCGGCACGCTCAGCACCAGACGCATGATTGGCTCGGTCGAGGGGTTGAAACGCAGCAACACTGGCGGCAGCACATCGAGCGGGAGATTGAGGTTCTGGAGCTTCTCGCGCACATCGAGGCTGGCCTGGTCCATGTCGGTGCCCCAGGCGAATTCAAGCACGACATCGCTCTGGCCCGGACGCGAGATCGAGTGCAGTTTGCGCAGACCCTTGACCACGCCGACCGCTTCTTCAACCGGCTCAGTGACCAGATTCTCGATCTCCGAGGGTGCCGCACCGGTGTACTCGGTGCGCACGGTCAGGGTCGGGTAGCTGAGGTCTGGCAGCAAGTTGACCTTGAGGCTGCTCCAGCTGATCAGGCCGAATAGCACCAGAGTCAGCGTGAACATCGCGACGCTGACACGCCGCCGGGTGGAGAATTCGATCAAGCTCATTTACTTGCCTGCCGCTGGCTTGGTACCGGTTGTAGTGACCGGCACGGGGCTGGCAGGCTTGAGCACTTCAACCAGAGTGCCATCGCGCACGGCGACCTTGCCGGCAGTGATCACCTGGTCGCCGAGACGCAGACCGGAGCGGACTTCGGCGAGTTCGCCGTCCATATAGCCCAATTGCACCGGCACCCGAACCGCCTTCTTGTTGCGCACGATATACACGGCGGACTCGCCTTCGTCTTCCAGCAAGGCCGTGCGCGGCAGGGTGAGTACGTCGGCGCGTTGGTCGTAAACGATTTCCATGCGACCGAACATGCCCGGGCGCAGTTCGGCGGCATTTTCGAAAGCACAAACCACGCGGAAGGTACCGCTGCCGGCATCCACGACCGGGCTGATCCGGTCGACCTTGCCTTCGAAGAACTTGCCGCTAACCGCATCCACCGCCATGCGCACCGGCAATCCGGCCTTGAGCCGGCCGGTTTCGCGCTCGGGCACGTTCAATACACCTTCGAGGTGGGTGGTGTTGACAACACGAAACACCGGCGAATTCAGCGCGACCAAGTTGCCGGCCTTGACCATGCGCTGGGCAATGACGCCACCGATCGGCGCGGTGATATTGGTATAGGACAACTGCAACTTGGCCATGTCCAGACTGGCCTGCGCCGATTCCAAGTCATAGCGGATCTGGTCGCTGGAATCGGTGCTCACCAGACGTTGGGCAAGCAGTTCCTTGGAGCGGCGATAGTTGTTGCTCAGCTTGTTGACCGTGGCCTGCTGGCGCTGGACTTCAAGCCGGGTCTGTTCCGGATCGATGCGGGCCAACACTTGCCCGGCCTTGACGCTATCGCCCTCTTCGGCAAGCAGTTGCAGCAACACGCCGGACGTCTTGGCTACGACTTGCGCTTCCTGCGGGGCTTCAAGGCTGGCAGTGCCGGCATAGCTGGCGGCAATCGAGCGCCTAGCCACCAGTGAGACTTCCACCGGCACCGAATCGGGCAAGATCGGTTTGCCGTCCTTGTCGAGTTTGGCGCTGTCGTCACCCGCCTTGGGCGCGTCCCCGGAACCTTTGTTGCAGGCACCGAGCGAGAGGGCCAAAGCCGTGACTGCGATCGCGCCAACAAGACGCCAAACGGGTACGGAAGGGTTGTGGCGGTATTGCGACATGAGGATGCTCGGGCTGGTGTTGTAGTTGCATAGAACAGTAACGCAAGTCACTGGGGCAGCGTATGTGCCGAAAGTCCATGGTCAAACAGCCGCCTATTAAATCGGGCAGCGCCGGCCCCACTGTCTGCCCGGTGGCACGCAAGCTATAATTTCATCTTTGCACCCACGTTTGGCCCTTGCCGCCGGAAACCCATGATGAAAACACCACTCTTGTTCGCCATCAGCCTTGCCTTGGCTATTGCCTCGGTTCCCGCACATGCCAAAGGCGATCCTGCCAAGGGCAAGACCCTGGCCTATACCTGCACCGGTTGCCACGGCATTGTCGAATACAAGAATGCCTACCCGAGCTATCGCGTGCCCAAGATTGGCGGCCAGAACGAGCAGTACATCGTCGCCGCGCTGACCGAATATTCCAAGGGCGAGCGCAGTCATCCGACCATGTCGGCGCAGGCCTCGAGCTTCTCGGCGCAGGACATCGCCGACATCGCTGCCTATCTGTCCAGCCTCAAGCCTGCCGCGAAGTAAGGGAACCGACCAACATGACGATCATCCGCACCGCCGCCCTGCTTGCTTTCGTGTTCTCTGCTACCGCCCAGGCGGGCGTTACCGGCAACGCCGCCACAGGCAAGGCCAAAGCCACCACGGTCTGCTCCGCCTGCCATGGTTCCGATGGCAACAAGACACTCGATGGAACGTACCCGCGCCTCGCCGGCCAATACCCGGATTATCTCGCCAAAGCCTTGCACGACTACAAAGCGGGCAAGCGCAAGAACCCGATCATGATGGGCCAGGCGCAAGGCCTGAGTGATCAGGAAATCGCCGACTTGGCCGCGTACTTTGGTTCGTTGCCGGCGCAGATCCATGACCTGAGCGGACACCAGCGCTGAGGGTTCAGCCGGAAGGCTTCCGTTCCAGCTGCTTGCGGCATTCCTGCTCGTAGATTTTCCGGGTCGCGCGCCATTCGTCCTGCGTTTTTGTATTGACGATCTTCTCCCACCAAGCCTGGCACTGGCGGTCTTCTTCCGGGCTGAGCGTATTGGGGTCGTCTTTCGGGCCGGTATAATCCGAGCCATTGACTTCGATCCCGCAGCCTCCTCCCATGGCCAGGATCGATACCTGGCAAACCAGTGTGTCGCGCGGATTGCCCGGGACCGGAATGCGCACTTCCTTGGTGGTCGCCTCAACCGCCTTGGTCAACAGCTCGGTCAGCAGGTCCTGGTCAGGCTTCCAGTACTGCGCAAAACGGGTGGGCTCGTAACTCAAGGCCTTCGGCCGATAGAACAACTTCTGCGCATCGTCAAGATGCGGAATCTGGTAGCTGAAAGTCCGGTCGTCGCCGAACTTGCGATCAATTTGCGCCATCAAATCAGCGGGCAGCCGCAGCCGACCATCCGGCCCGTAGAGTGATTCGTGAACTGTCGCGGGCGACTGTGCCGCCGGCTCCACCATTTGCAACGCCTGCGCCGCGACGAGCCGCAACGGCGCAACGCGCGACTGATGGCGTGGCTTTGGTGTCGGCAGTTCTGGCCTCGTCGGTAGCGGCCGAATCACGATCGGTGCATCAATGAATTCGACCCGCATGGCGGCGTCATCTTCGTGCAGCGTCGACACTGCGTTTCGCGACAGCCAAATCAAAACGAACCCGTGTAGCGCAATCACCCCTGCCAGCACCAGCATGCGCCACGAAAATTTAACCTGCATGTGGCGACTCATGAATGGTGAGCCGATTAGTCACAATGAACCGGCGAAAGTTCAACCGGCGATCGTCAACGCGGCATATACGGCGCTTGCCCAGTCGAATGGTCGGTGGCATCGCGAACGCCGGTAATTTCCGGAAGTCGCGCCATCATGGTCTTCTCGATGCCCTGTTTGAGCGTGACGTCCGCCATGCCGCAACCATGGCAGCCGCCGCCGAAGCGCAGGTAGACGATGCCATCCGAACCGATGGAATCGAGCGAGACCAGGCCCTTGTGCGAGACCAACTGCGGATTGATTTCCGAATCGAGTAGCCATTGCACACGCTGGACCAGTGGGCCGTCCTCGGCAGGTACTTCGCCCTTGATCTTCGGCGCGCGGATGGAAAGCTGGCTGCCGGCTGGCAAAGTGCTGATGTCGATTTCGGCACCATCGAGGAAACGCGCGCTGGTGGCGTCGACGTAAAGCATGAAGCCTTCACACTGGACTTCCCACTCGTCACCGAGCAGGTCGCCTTGTTCGGCAAACTCGAGCCTGGCGTCAGCACGGGGCGTGCCCGGATGGATCGCAGCAATGCGGATTCCCACCGCATCGCCGCCCTGGGTTTGCAGCAAACGGCGAAAATGGGTCTGGGCGGATTCGGATATCTGGATCATGGCGCTATTCTACCCTCGCCCTGCCCCTACGAATGAGTGGAAACCCCATGTCCCAGCTCGCCGATCTCGCCGCCCGCCACTGCTCGCCGTTGCGCGGCGCCGAAAACCTGCTGCCGCCGTCGCAATGCCGGGAATGGTTGGCCACCCTGCCTGGCTGGGAATTGGTCGAGGACGGTGCGGCCATCACCAAGACGTTTCGTTTCGACGACTACTACCGGACGATGGCCTTCGTGAATGCACTCGCCTTCGTCGCCCATCGCGAAGACCACCATCCCGACCTCGGCGTGCACTACAACCACTGCGTGGTGCGCTACTCCACGCACGATGTCGGCGGGCTGAGCGTTAACGATTTCATTTGCGCCGCGAAGGCCGAGTTGTTGTAGGAGCGATGGAAATCGCGGCCAGGAGCCGCGATAAAGTCGCGATTTCCATCGCTCCTACGCAAGCCGATCCAACGCCGTGCGCAAATCATCGGCCAGCGGCGCGTTCAAAAGATAGGGCTTGGCGCCGCCTTCGAGAGCGAACTCCATCGAGGCGGCGTGCAGGAACAGCCGCTTCAAGCCAGCCTGCTCCACCAGGCGCTTGTTGGCCTCGCGGTCACCGTATTTTTCGTCGCCAGCTACCGGATGCCCGAGATGCGCGGCGTGCACGCGAATCTGGTGAGTGCGCCCGGTTTCGATGGTGACCTCGCAGAAGCTGTGGCCGCCGCGGCGCTCGATCAATTTGAAGTGGCTGACCGAGGCTTTGCCGGCCGGATCGACGCGGACCATGCGCTCGCCGCCCTGCAACACCGACTTCTGCAAGGGCGCGTCCACGGTCATGGTGCCCGAGGGCATCTTGCCGACCAGCAGGGTCAGGTATTTCTTGTTCGGCGCTTCCTCGTCTTCGCCTTCGCGCAACAGGGCCTGTATCTCCAACAAGGCCGAGCGCTTCTTGGCGACCACAAGCACACCGCTGGTATCGCGATCGAGCCGATGCACGAGCTCAAACGGCTCATCAGGCCGCAGCGCCCGCAGGCCTTCGATTACCCCGAAGCTGACGCCACTGCCGCCGTGCACGGCGATACCACTGGGCTTGTTCAAGGCAAGCAGGGCCTTGTCCTCGAACACGATGCTGGCGGCGAGGCGATCGAGCATGCTCTTGGGCGGGGCCCGGGACTCCCCCGGGGCGTCGAGCCGAACCGGTGGAATCCGGACCTCATCACCGCCGGCCAGCCGGCTGTCCGGCTTGGCCCGTTTGCCGTTGATCCGGACCTGGCCGCTGCGCACGATCTTGTAGATCAGGCTGCGCGGGGCGCCTTTGAGCTGTCCCAGAAGGAAGTTGTCCAGGCGCTGTCCGTCGCGGTCCTGGGGCACTTTTACCTGTTTCACGCCGCCTGAGACAGCATCATTTGCGGCCATGGGTTCCCATCCGATACACTAAGTGCGCGAGATAACGTTTTGATTTCGCTGGGGCGTCGGCCGAAAGCCTGCCCTCCGCGATTCCCGACAGGCCGCTACCACACCCCGCGGGGGTGACCATGTTAGTCGGTCGGAAGGGCGAACGCGCCATCGCCCCGTGCTTGCACGGGCCATACCGGAAGACGCTCGGCGTCCTCCGGGCCCTTTAACGAAACAAACAATCAAGCGCTCCCGTGGGTTCGCCCAAGGTTTTGTAGCGCTGGAAGTTCCTGCCAGGCCCCGGCGCCATGCGCCACGGGCTGTTGCAACAAGGGCGCGGACCCCGGCGTTCCTCGCGGTTGAGCGCGTGAGGAACCGACAATGAAGCGTATGTTGATCAATGCCACGCAGGCCGAAGAACTGCGCGTGGCGATCGTCGATGGCCAGTCCCTGTACGACATCGACATCGAGCAGCCCTCGAAAGAACAGAAGAAGTCCAACATCTACAAGGGCCGCATCGTTCGGCTCGAACCCTCCCTCGAAGCGGCCTTCGTCGATTACGACGGCGACCGCCACGGCTTCCTGCCGCTGAAGGAAATCTCCCGCGACTACTTCATCCCCGGTGTGAATCCCGACAAGGCCGGCATGAAGGAACTCCTGCGCGAAGGCCAGGAAGTGGTCGTTCAGGTCGACAAGGAAGAACGCGGCAACAAGGGCGCGGCCTTGACCACGTTCATTTCCTTGGCCGGCCGTTACATGGTGCTGATGCCGAACTCGCCGACCGCCGGCGGCGTTTCGCGCCGGATCGAAGGCGACGATCGCCAGGCGCTGAAAGAAGCGATGGACGCGCTGACCATCCCCGATGACATGGGCGTGATCATTCGCACCGCTGGCGTCGGTCGCGATGCCGAAGAGCTTCAGTGGGATCTCGACTATCTCTTGCACGTGTGGAAGGCGATCACCGACGCAGCGCTGTCCAAGCCCGCCGCCTTTTTGATCTACCAGGAATCGCGCCTGATCATCCGCGCCCTGCGCGATTACCTGCGCGCCGACATCGGCGAAATCCTGGTCGACACGCAACCCATGTATGACCAGGCGCGCGAGTTCATGGCCTCGGTGATGCCGCAGAACCTGCGCAAACTCAAGCACTACACCGACGACATCCCGCTGTTCAACCGCTTCCAGATCGAATCGCAGATCGAGGACGTCTACGAGCGCCAGGTTCGCCTGCCCTCGGGCGGCTCGATCGTGGTCGACCAGACCGAAGCGCTGACCGCGGTCGACGTCAACTCCTCGCGTGCCACCAAGGGCAGCGACATCGAGGAAACCGCGCTCAACACCAATCTCGAAGCGGCCGACGAAGTGGCGCGGCAGATGCGCCTGCGCGATCTCGGCGGCCTGGTGGTGATCGATTTCATTGACATGGGTTCGGGCAAGCACCAACGCCAGGTCGAAGACCGTTTGCAGCAAGCCCTGCGCCACGATCGTGCGCGCGTGCAGATCGGCAAGATCTCACGCTTCGGCCTGCTGGAGATGTCGCGCCAACGCCTGCGTCCGAGTCTGGGCGAATCCAGCCAGATCGTCTGCCCGCGCTGCGACGGCCACGGCCGCATGCGCAGCGTGGAATCGTTGTCGCTGTCGATCCTGCGCGTGGCCGAAGAGCACGCGATGAAGGAGAACACGGTGCAGGTGCTGGTGCAGGCGCCGACCCAGATCGCAAACTACCTGCTCAACGAAAAGCGCCGCGCCCTGACCGAAATCGAGCAGCGGCACGTGTCGCCGATCATCATCGTCGCTGACGAACACCTGGAGACGCCGCATTACAACGTTTCCCGCATCCGCGAAGGCGAAGTCGGCGAAGAAACCAACAAGCCCAGTTACCACCGCACCACCCCGCGCAAACTCGAAGTACGCGCGCTGACCAAGGCGCAGTTGAACGTGCCGGTGCTGCCGATGGTCACCCAAGTCACGCCGCCGCAACCGGCGCCGGTGCGCGAGCCACGCGAAGAGTCCACGGCACCGATGGCTGAAACAGTAGTCGCGGCTACGCCGACGCGCCCGGGCCTGTTCGCACGTCTGATGGCGTTCCTGTTCGGCAGTTCCGAGAAAGCCGAAGCCACGCCGGTGCCGGAAGCCCGCGAGCCGCGTGGCCGCAATGATCGCGGCGACCGCAATCGTCATGGTCGCGACCGTGATCGCGGCGACCGTGGCCAGCAAGGCCGTGGCCAAGGCGGTAGCCGTCCGCAGCAGCAAGGGCAAAAGCCCGCGCAGCCGCAACAGGTCAAGCCGCAGAACACTGCGCAGCCGCCCAAGCCGGAACGTACTGAAGAGCAGAAGCTGCAGGACGAACAACGTCGCCTGGAGCAGCAGCGCAAGGAAACCGAGCGTCGCGAAGCTCAGCGCCAGGAAAACATCAAGCGCGAAGCCGAGCGTCGCGCTGCCCGTGAAGCACGTCAGGCGGCGGGCCAGCCGGAGCCGACGACCGCTGTCGCAACTACCGCCACTGCGCCGATCGCTGCTGTTGTTGATGGCACTGCCGATGCCGCCCCGGCAACCGCAGAAGCTACCGCGGGCGAAGGCGCCCGTCGTCGCCGTGGTCGTCGCGGTGGCCGCCGCCGCCGCCGTCAGGAAGGCGATGCCGCACCCGGCACGATCGATGCCAAAACCGGACTGATGGTTCCGATGGATCTCGACGACGATGAAAACCGCGACGATGCGCTCGAGACTTCCGAAGAGGATGTGGGACAGGCGATGGCTTCGGCGGCGCCGGTCAATAGGTCTACCAGCATGATCTCGACGCTCTCCAGCTCGGAATCGGAATTTGACGATCTACCGGCTGCGCCGATAGTCATCGCCGCGCCAGTGCAACATGCTGCCTCAATCGTGGCTGCTGAACCCGTCGAGGTCTCCGTCCCGGTCGCGGCCAAGCCGGTCGCCAAACCGATGACCGAGGTCGTGATCGAAACTGTGGACCCAACCAATGCACCGGAAGCAGTTATGGCTACCGCGCAATCGACAGAACTCGCTGCCTACGATCTCACCGACGCCATCGCTGTAACGGCGCCGGCAGTAGCAACGCATATAGAGATGGCGCCGGAAACCCAGGCACGGATCACCGAGTTGGCGCCAACAACCACTGAGGAAATGCCAGTTGTGGCAGAAAATGCCAGCGAGAACACGCAAGCCAACTCCGAGCAGACCTGAGTTTCGAAGTACTGGATCGCAGCGAAGGCGCCGCAGGACGCCTTCGCTGTTTCGGAACCGGAGTTTCAGCCAACCGCTTGCGCAGGATCGGTCACGCCATACTGGGCGGCCAAGCGCGCCAAGGCCACCGTGTCCTTGATGCCCAGCTTCTCGAATAATCGGTATTTGTGCGTAGCCACGGTCTTGCCGCTGAGGCATAGCTTGCGAGCGATGTCCTCGGCGCGGATACCACGACAGAACAGCATCGCAATTTCCAGTTCGCGTGGCGACAGGATCTCGAACGGCGACTCGCTCGCGCCGGCCAAGGCCATGCGCTGTGCAATCTCGCCCCCCAGGTAGCGACGCCCACGTGCCGCTTCGCGAATGGCCCGGAACAGTTCCTGAGCATCGCAGCCCTTGCCCAGGTAACCACTGGCGCCAGCGGCGAGCAAGCGCTTGGGCATCGGTCCGTCTTCCTGCACGGAAACGATCACGACCTTCGGCCCGTCACCGCTGCGAGTCAGTCGCTCCGTGACGTCAAGGCCACTGAGCCCCGGCATGTGCAAATCGCAGAGCACGACATCGGGCTTGAGTTTTCGAATCAACGGCAGACCTTCTTCGGCAGATCCGGATTCACCGACCACGTCCATGTCCACTTCCTGTTGCAAAGTGAGCCGGTAGCCGGTTCGGATCAACGCGTGGTCATCGAGCAGGAATACACGAATCATTGGCCATCCCCTGTTATCTGGCTCCACCAGACTAATCGGGAACCAGCAGCTGGACAAGGCGGGGATTCCCAATCTGTTGTCGGGAATTTCCTACCCTGCATTACGGGCGCTAGAATATGCTGCCGTGCCAGCACGGAGAGGTGGCCGAGCGGTTTAAGGCAGCAGACTTGAAATCTGCCGTAGGTGCAAGCCTACCGAGGGTTCGAATCCCTCCCTCTCCGCCAGAAACGAAAACGCCACCCATCCGGTGGCGTTCTTGTTTACGGCGCGAGCGCGCTACAACCGCTATTTCGCTTGCGCTGAGGCCTTGGCCCTGCGTTTCTCGACCATGCCATGCACCAACTGCGCGACACGCCATCCAGCCAGTGCCATCGGGATCACCTTGAGTATCCATTGCAGGCGCTGACCGCCGAGCAACGCGGTAGCGGCCGCGATCCAGCCGCCCTTCCCGGTAGTGACGGCTTCGAACATCGAAGGCAGGTCGAGTTGTATTCCGCGTCGCGGCCGGCGCAGTTCTCCAAGTGTGGCGATCAATTCCAGGCGCGCGGTTTCGGCTTCGAGACGCACCACACGCTTGCGCAATTCACGGGCTTCGCTGCGTGAGTTCGCACTCATGGCAGCAGTCGCTCGCGATCGCGACGCAATTCTTCCAGGGTCGCTTCGAATGGCGGCGATCCGTGTCGAATGCCGCGCCAGGCCAAACTTAGGCAAACGACGGCGATGATCAGAAAGGTGGACAGCAGGACGATGACCGCGATCAGGCGATGGGCATCGTCAACCAGCAAGATCACCGCCAGCGTCAAGGTCAGCAGGCTCAACAACACGGCGCCGGCGCCAATCACCGACAGCGTCAGCAAACGGACCAGACGCTCGCGCTCTTCCTCGACTTCGATGCTGAGCAGGCCCAGGTGCGCCTGCAACAAGGCGATGAAACTCGCCGTGAGCCGCTGGAACGGGCCGGGCGAATGCGGCGTGGTTTCGTCTTGGCTCATGGTCAACGACGCGAGATCATCAGGCCGATCAGAAAGCCGACACCGGCAGCGATGCCGATCGACTGCCACGGATTCTCACGCACGTACTCGTCGGTGGCCTTGGCCGCCGCCTTGGCTTGGTCGGTAACCAGGGCTTCGGTCTCCTGCAATTTTTCTTTCACGCCCTTCAGGTTTGCACCGATCCGTTCGCGAACCGATTCGCTGATCGCGCTGCCCTGGTCAGCCAGGTCCTTGAGCATGGCCTCGGTATCCTCGAGCGCCGCCTGCAGATCGGACAGGATGGCGTTCTCGTCGGGATTCGCGGTACGGGTCATGGCCCTGCTCCTGGTGCTCTGTTATTGCCGATGATGAGCTTGTCGACCGATCAAGGCAACGCCGGCTCGCGTTTTCCCCTGCGCATGAAGTAGTACACCGGCACCGCGACCGCCAGAAGGGCAAAGCCCCACAGCACTGCCTCCTGCCCCGCACCAATTAGCGCCCAAATCGAATAAGCAGTGGCGAACACGCCTGCGATCGCCAGGACCACGCGTCCCACGGACGCATCGATCTCGTCGGTGGCAAGCAGCTTCAGTAGAGCCAACGAGCACATCAAGTACATGAAGAGGATCGCCGTGGTCGACAACAGGATCATGAACGTGAACACCTCGACCATACCTTTGCCGAAGTTCATCAGCACCATGATCGTGCTCAGGGCACTGGTCAGACAAATGGCGTTCGTCGGCGTCATTCGGCTCGATTCCCGAGCGAAAAAGCTCGGGATGATGCGGTTCTTCGCGAGCAGGAAGGTCAGCTCGCCGTTCAACAGCGTCCAGCCATTCAGGGCGCCAAGCGCGCTGATCGCGGCAAACAATGCGAGCCAGTGTGCCGCCGCGCTGCCCCAGAACATGCTGGCCGCATCGGCGAACGGTGCGTTGGAATGGGCAAGCGTGTCGCCCGGAATCAATACCATCACCGTGGTGCAGGCGACGATGAAGACTACCGCCGACATGATCGTGCCGATCAAAGTGGCACGGCCGACATTACGTTCGGGATCGCGGACCTTTTTCGAAAGCACCGCGGCCGACTCCAGACCGACCATCGCCCAGAGAGTCAGGGTCGCGGCGGCAGTCACATCGCTCATCTTGAACGTCGTGGCGCCAAGATTGGCGTTATGCAATTGCGGACTTCCGGTCGACGCAAGGAAAACGCCTAGACCGACAATGCCGACCAGCGGAATGAGTTTCAGGATCGAACTGACCAATTGCACAGTGCCGGCGGCGCGCAGTCCGTGGATGTTGACGGCGGTCAGGAGCCACACGAAGAACACGGTGACGATCGTCGAAGCGCCTTGAATCTCCTTGATCCACGGCTGCAGGTCGCTAAGGTAACTGACCGCGGCGGTGGCGACCGCCGCGTTTCCCACCCAGTTCCCGACCCAATAGCCCCACAGGACCACCGCGGCCGCCAGGTCACCGAATGCCTGGCGGGTATAGCCATAGGGGCCTTCCGCGTTGGGCAATCCCCGGCTCAGGCCCGCGAACACCAGCGCCAGCATGACCGCGCCGGTGCTGGTCACCAGCCAGCCCCAGACGCTGTTGAATCCAAACGGCGCCAGCGATGACGGCAGCAGGAAGATTCCCGAACCGATGATGTTGCCGACTACCAACGCAACCGCCATCCAGAAACCGAGCTTGTTGTCCTTCGCCATTCCCGCTCCCCTTGTCGATCGTTAGTATGCTTGGACCCTGGCCTGCTGTCGGAAACCGACATGTTCGCGATCATACTCGCCGCCACCCTCGCCGCGACCGCTGCGCACGAGCGCGCCCGCGACCTCGGCGTGCCCTTCGACGGTCAACCCGGCCCGCTGAACGCGATCACCGATGTCGCCGGCGTGACTGTTGGCCAGGTCACACTGATCGAAGACCACGCCGATGGCAACAAGGTGCGCACCGGCGTCACCGCTATCCTGCCGCGCGGCCGCGACAGCTTGAACACGCCCGCCTTCGCCGGCTGGTTTGCGCTCAATGGCAATGGCGAAATGACCGGCACCGCTTGGCTCGACGAATCCGGCCAGCTCGAAGGCCCGGTGATGCTGACCAATACCCACAGCGTCGGCGTGGTGCGCGATGCCACCATCGCCTGGCGCGTTGCCCAAGGCGGCGCCGATGCCAGCGGCTACTGGTGGTCGTTGCCGGTCGTGGCCGAGACTTGGGACGGCGACCTCAATGACATCAACGGTTTCCACGTCAAACCCGAGCACGCGAAACAAGCGCTTGACAGCGCGACATCCGGACCGGTCGCCGAAGGCAATGTCGGCGGCGGCACCGGCATGATCTGCCACGAATTCAAATGCGGCATCGGCACCGCTTCGCGACGTGTCACTGCGGCCGGGCACGACTACACCCTAGGCGCGCTGGTGCAGGCCAACTACGGCCTGCGCGAAAGCCTGCGCATCGCTGGCGTACCAGTTGGGCAATTCCTTCCAGTGCAGCAACTCGCGATCGCGCCGGATCGATCGAAGGGCGACACCGGTTCGATCATTATCGTCATCGCCACCGACGCGCCGCTGCTGCCGCAGCAGCTCAAGCGCCTTGCCAAGCGCGCCGGCATGGGCCTGGCGCGGATGGGCAGCTTCGCGGGCAACGGTTCCGGCGACATTTTCATCGCTTTCTCGACCGCCAACACCGATGCGCTCAAGGGCAAGCCACTCGAACAGGCCAGCTTTATCGGCAATGACTACCTCGACCCACTATTCGCCGCGACGGTGCAAGCGACCGAAGAAGCCATCGTCAACGCCATGGTCGCGGCCCGCGACATGAGTGGCCAAAGCGGCATCGTCGCCAAAGCTTTGCCGCACGACCAACTCGTGCGCCTGCTCAAGCAATTCCATCGCTACGCCAGGAAGTAGCAGTCATTACTTCGGGCCGTCGTTTTTCACAAATCTGTCGTACCACTGGCCGGCGCGCTCCATCCGATCGCGCAAATAACTCGGCACCACCATGCCGTGATGCTCACCGGGATAGAGCACCAATTGCGTTGGTATATTGAGTGAACGCAAGGCTTGATACATCTGCTCGGCGCCGATGCAGGGCACGTTGAAGTCAATCTGCGCACAGTAGAACTGGGTCGGCGTATGGATGCGGTCGGCGTGCAGGAATGGATAGCTGACCCGCGCGTAGGCGTCGTAATTCTTCCAGGGCGTGCCGAGTTCCAACTCGTATTCGCGGATGTACTCATCGTCGCCGTACATGGCGAACATGTTCGAAGTACCGGAACCACTCACGGCCGCCTTGAAGCGCGGATCGCTGGCAATCACGTAATTGGTGAGGATCGAACCATAACTGCGCCCGCCAATGCCAAGACGCTGCGGATCGGCAACGCCGATAGCCACGGCGTAGTCCACCGCCGCCAGCACATCCTGCACGTCCTTGTTGCCCCAGTCGGCGTAGATGGCGCGAGAGAAATCGAAGCCGCGCCCAGTGCTGCCACGCGGATTGGCGGCAACGACGGCATAACCCTGCGCCACGTAGTACTGCCAGTCAACCATGAATTCATGGCTGAACTGGTAGGCCGGCCCGCCGTGGATGCGCAGAATGGTCGGATAGCGCTTGCCCGGTTGGTAGTCGATCGGTTTCAGTAACAAGCCTTCGATCTCGGTGCCATCAGCGCTCTTGAAGCGGATGTTCTCGGCGCTCGCGAGCTGCCGGTCATCGAGGAAGGCATTGTGATCGCTCAAGGGCCGCAAGCCGGAAGCATCCACTGCGGAGAGTTCGTAAGGCCGCAAGTCGGTGCCACCGAGCACAACGACGCGGCCATTCGCCGCGACATCCAGATCAAAGTCGAAACGATCACCGGTGTCGACATCGCGAATCTTGCCGTTGGCAAGATCGATGCGCGACAGGTGCGTTACCTGTTTCTGTTCGATCAGTGCATAAATACTCCTGCCATCCGGCGCCCAGTGCGGCTTGTAGAAGCAGCGATCGATCGGCGCGGGAATGCTCGCCTTGCCGCTGGCGACGTCGATCACCGCCAGTTGCCAGGGCGCGTAGTAGATCCACTTGTCCTCGCCGCTCCGCAAATAGGCAATGCGGTTGCTGTCCGGACTCCAGGCCGGTCGGGTTTCCCAATACGGGTCGAGATCCGATCCCGGGAAGGTCGTGAGCTGCCGCTCGCTGGCGCCTGCCTTCGGTTCGATCACGTAGATGTCGTAATTCAAGGTGCGGTCGGGATCGGCGCCACGCTTGGTGACATAGGCAATCAATCGACCGTCTGGCGACCAGGCCGGCAATTGCTCATCGTGCAATCCGGAAGTCAGCGCTTCCGATTTACCAGTGGCGATGACGAACAAGTACAAGTGCTTGTGGCGCGTGCCGAGGAAACCATCTTCGTCGTTCTTGAACTGGTAGCGCTCGGTGACGATCGGCGGCGGGTTTTTCGGCTTGTCGGTACCAGGCTGCAACTCGGGATCAGGCACGATGACCGCGAGTCGTTGGCTGTCTGGCGACCAGACGAAATCTTCCACGCCGCCAGAAAAT
>JANXRY010000025.1 GCA_025356635.1 Gammaproteobacteria bacterium | reverse complement strand
ATCACGGCAAGTCCACGCTCGCCGACCGCATCATCCAGTTGTGCGGTGGCCTGGAGGCGCGCGAGATGGAAGCGCAGGTGCTCGATTCCAATCCGATCGAACGCGAGCGCGGCATCACGATCAAGGCGCAGAGCGTCTCGTTGCCTTACACCGCACGCGATGGGAAAACCTACCAGCTCAATTTCATCGACACGCCTGGGCACGTCGACTTCAGCTACGAAGTGAGCCGCTCGCTGGCTGCCTGCGAGGGTGCACTGTTGGTGGTCGATGCCGCTCAGGGCGTCGAGGCGCAGTCGGTCGCCAACTGCTACACGGCAGTGGAGCAGGGCTTGGAAGTGGTGCCGGTGCTCAACAAGATCGACCTGCCGACCGCCGATATCGAGAAAGTGAAAGCCGAGATCGAAGCGGTGATCGGCATCCATGCCGACGACGCGGTGGCGATCAGTGCCAAGACTGGCTTGAACGTGGTCGAAGTGCTGGAAGCCATCGTCAAGCGCATTCCGCCGCCGACGCCGCGCGGTTCCGATCAGTTGCAGGCGCTGATCATCGATTCATGGTTCGACAATTACCTGGGCGTCGTCTCGCTGGTCCGGGTCATGCAGGGCGAGATCAAGCCCGGCGACAAGATCCTGGTGATGTCCACCGGCCGCGTACACCAGGTTGACGAAGTCGGCGTGTTCACGCCCAAGCGCAAGACGCTGGCCAAGCTCGGTTCCGGCGAAGTGGGTTGGTTGAACGCCTCGATCAAGGACGTTCACGGCGCGCCGGTCGGCGATACGCTGACGCTGGCAGCCAATCCGGCGGCCGAGCCACTGCCTGGCTTCCAGAAGATGCAGTCGCGGGTATTTGCCGGGCTGTTTCCGGTCGATGCTGAAGATTACCCGGCGCTACGTGAGGCACTGGACAAGCTCAAGCTCAACGATGCCGCGCTCAACTTCGAGCCGGAAAGCTCGGAGGCCATGGGCTTCGGTTTCCGCTGTGGCTTCCTGGGCATGCTGCACATGGAAATCGTGCAGGAGCGGCTGGAACGCGAGTACAACCTCAACCTGATCACCACCGCGCCGACCGTGGTCTACGAAGTGTTGACCACCGACGGTACGATCATTCCGCTGGACAATCCGGCCAAGCTGCCGGCGCTGACCAAGATCCAGGAAATCCGCGAGCCGATCATCCTCGCGACCATCCTGACGCCACCCGATTACGTCGGCAACATCATCACCCTGTGCGAGGAAAAGCGCGGCCGCCAGGCTGGCATCAACTACCTCGGCAGCCAGGTGCAGATCAGCTACGAACTGCCGATGGCGGAAGTGGTCCTGGATTTTTTCGACCGACTCAAGTCGGTATCGCGCGGCTACGCCTCGCTCGACTACCACTTCGTCCGCTTCGAGGCCGGCCCGTTCGTGCGCGTGGACGTGCTCATCAATGGCGATCGCGTCGATGCGATGTCGATGATCCTGCACCGCGCCCACGCCGACCGTCGCGGCCGCGAATTGTGCGAGAAGATGAAGGACCTGATCCCGCGGCAGATGTTCGATGTTGCCATCCAGGCCGCGGTCGGAGCCAGCATCATCGCCCGTTCGACGGTCAAGGCGATGCGCAAGAACGTGTTGGCCAAGTGCTACGGCGGCGATGCCACCCGCAAGAAAAAGCTCCTCGAAAAGCAGAAAGAAGGCAAGAAGCGGATGAAGCAATTCGGCAAGGTTGAAATCCCGCAGGAAGCTTTCCTCGCCGTACTTCAGTCCGACAATAAATAAATCCTGTTTTACCCACGACACTTTCCAGGAAATGCCCCGTGAAGCTTGATTTTGCACTGATCCTGACCGCACTCACGGGCCTCGCCGGGCTGGTTTGGCTGGTCGACGCCCTGTTCTTCGCCAAGGCCCGCAAGCTCATGGTCCGCGATGGCGAGGAAGTCACCGACCCCGGCATCGTCGAGTACGCCCGATCGCTGTTCCCAGTGCTGTTGTTCGTGCTGACGCTGCGATCGTTCGTAGCCGAGCCGTTCCGGATCCCGTCCGGGTCGATGATGCCGAACCTGCTGGTTGGCGACTTCATCCTGGTCAACAAGTACAACTACGGCCTGCGCCTGCCGGTGCTCAACCGTAAGATCGTCGCGATCGGCGAGCCCAGGCGCGGCGACGTCATGGTCTTCCGCTACCCGGGCATGGGCCCGGACGACCCGACCGCCGGTACCGACTACATCAAGCGGGTGATCGGCCTGCCGGGCGATGTCGTGACCGTCAAGGATAATCGCGTGACCATCAACGGCGTAGCGGTGGGCTACCAGGGCGCGGGCTACTTCGAAGGACATGGTGCAGGCCTGGACATGACCGGCGCCAACGTATTCACCGAGAGCCTGCCAGGTCGCAGCCACACCCTGCTGGAGCTGCCGGGAACCGGCTTCGACCGTCACGACGGCACCTGGACGGTGCCCGCCGGGAACTACTTCGTCATGGGCGACAACCGCGACAACAGCGAGGACAGCCGGTTCTGGGGCTTCGTGCCGGAGCAGAACCTGGTCGGACGGGCCATGGTCATCTGGCTGAACTGCGAAGGCTGGGCTTGTTCGGATGGCTTCGACTATTCGCGTATTGGCGATACCATTCACTGAGGCTGCCGCCCGGGCGGGCGGCGGAACGTCGTGACAATGATGGAGCAAGGGGGAATCATGTTTGCCAAACAACGCGGCATCACGTTGGTGAGTTTCATAATCGTGCTGGTGGTGATCGGATTTTTCGTCTACATGGGCATGGTCATCGGGCCGAGCTACAGCGAGTACTACGGTGTGGTCAAAAGCATGAAGAGCCTCGCCGGCCAGAGTGACTCCGAAAAAGCGGATGTGGCCAAATTGCGAAACGACCTGCAAAAATACTTTGATGTCGGTTACGTCGAATCGGTCCAAGCCAAGGAGCTGAAACTGACACGCAACAAGAGCCAGAACGAAATCGACCTCAACTACGAAGTCCGCCGGCCGTTTATCTACAACATCGACTTCGTGATGAAATTCGATTTTTCGACGCCACTGGGAGCCGGTTCCACACGTGAATGAGGCTTTCGGCCACTCGTTCGGAGTTCCGGCGTTGCTGCAGCAGGCCCTGCGTCACCGAAGTGCGGGATCAGCCCATAACGAGCGGATGGAATTCCTCGGCGATGCGCTTGTCAACCTGATTATTGCAGAGGCGCTGCACGCCCGCTGGCCGAAAGCCGATGAAGGCGCTTTGACGCGCGCGCGTGCCAGCCTGGTACGAGAATCCGCGCTTGCTGAAATCGCCCGGCGTCTGAAACTTGGCGAATTCCTTGAGCTGGGGCCCGGTGAAATGAAAAGTGGTGGGCAACGTCGCGATTCGATCCTGGCCGATGCGCTTGAAGCCTTGGTGGCGGCGATCCACCTCGATGCCGGATACGAAAATTGCCGTAGCAAAGTGTTGCCTTGGTTCGAGCCGATGCTCGATGAGCTTCCGGTTGGCAAGGTCGAAAAAGACGCCAAGACCAGACTTCAGGAATGGCTGCAGGCGCGGCAATTTTCGCGGCCGGAATACACCTTGCTGGAATCGTGCGGCGAAGAGCATGCGCGGATTTTCCGGGTTCGCTGCCAGACCGAGATGCCGCCGCAGTCCGCCGAAGCAGAAGCTGGTTCCCTGCGCGCGGCGGAACAGGCCTGCGCGGCGTTGGTGCTAGCGCAGATTGAGGTTGCCCGGTGACGGCTATATACCGCGCCGGCTCGGTGGCCGTTGTTGGCCGGCCGAATGTCGGCAAATCCACCTTGGTCAACGCCCTGGTTGGAGCCAAGGTCAGTATCGTGTCGCCGCGCCCGCAGACGACCCGGCACCGGCTGCTCGGCATCGCCACGTTTCCTGAAGGCCAACTACTGTTGGTGGATACGCCCGGCATCCATGGCGCGCAGAAGAACGCCATGAACCGCTACATGAATCGCGCTGCCCGCGGCGCCGTCTCGGATGTCGAAGCTGCCGTGCTGGTGATCGAGGCCGGGCGCTGGTTGGAGGACGATGCCTTGGCCTATGCCGCGCTGAAACAATCCGGCGTTCCCTGCGTGCTGGTGATCAACAAGGTCGACAAATTCGCCGACAAAGGCAAGCTGCTGCCGTTTATCGCCGAGATTACGCAAGGCCGCGAATTCACGGCCGTGCATCCGATTTCTGCACTCAAGAGCAAGGGCACCGAGGCATTGGTGAAAACCTTGATCGCGCTGATGCCCGAGTCCGAAGCGCAATACGGCGAGGACGAAATCACCGATCGCAGCGAGCGTTTCCTTGCTGGCGAACTGGTGCGCGAGCAGCTCATGCTCAGGCTGGGCGAGGAAGTGCCGTACTCGGCGACGGTCGAGATCGAAAAATTCGAGGAAGACGGCGAAATGCTCCGCATCGCCGCCGTTGTGTGGGTCGAGCGCGAAAGCCAGAAACCCATCGTGATCGGCAAGGGCGGCGAGCGCATGAAGGCGATTTCCACCGGTGCTCGCCATGGCATGGAAAAATTGTTCGGGCGCAAGGTATTCCTGGAGACATGGTGCCGGGTGCGTGAGGGCTGGTCGGACGACGAGGCGGCGCTCGGCCGGTTCGGATACACGGACTGAGATGCGCGTCGAGGCGCAACCGGCCTTTGTGCTGCATACGCGGCCCTGGCGCGAGACCAGCCTGCTGGTTGAAGTATTGACCCGCGACCATGGCCGGATCGGCTTGGTAGCGCGGGGCTTGATCGGCCCCAAACGGCAGCCATTGCGTGCAGCCTTGCAACCAAGGCAAATGCTGCGCCTGGATTTCGTCCTGCGTGGTGAACTGGCGCAACTCGTGCAGGCCGAAGCCCTCGATGCAGCGACGCCACTCACCGGCGATACTTCACTGGCCGCCTTCTATGTGCACGAATTGCTGCTGCGACTGACACCGCGCCAGGATCCGCTACCGGCTTTGTTTGAACTTTATGCGCGGGTTCGCGAAGAGCTGCCTGCCGTTTCCTCGCTGCCATGGACACTGCGCCGATTCGAGCGTGATCTGCTCGATATCCTCGGTTATGCCCTGCCTTGGGGCGAAGACAGCAGTGGCCGGCCGGTCGAGACCGACGCCTGTTACCGACTGGATGCCCAGCAGGGCCCGGTGCGGGTAACACGAAGGGATGGCGATTGTGTTTCTGGTGCGGCCCTGCAAGCGCTGGACCGGGACGAGATGCCGACACCTGCGCAATTGATCGAGCTGAGGCCAGCACTCCGCGCGGTTCTGGCCTCACATCTCGGCCCAACCGGCCTGCGTTCCTGGGGGCTGCTCGAATCCCTGGCGCAAGTGCGTTCGCGCGCTCAATCCTGACTTGCCAGCAGATCGTCCAGTGCCCAATCGAAGCGGCGCCGGCAATCTTCATTGAGCGGGGAATCGAACCAGAATTGCACCGCCTGTCGCAACCGTGCCGCGCCGACAAAGCCACAACTGGCCTTGAGCCGGTGGAGCACCGCGCGTATTGCATCGGCATCGCCATGCTCGAATGCGTTGAAAGCATGCTCCCGGTCACCCGGAAGTTCGGCGAAAAACAGCCCACGCAACATCGCCAGCGAAGCGACACTACCGCCGAGCGCGGCGAGTGCTGCGGCATCGTCCCATTCGGGGAGTTTCGGGCCTGGTTCGGCAATGCCGGCAAGCGCCGGCTGCCCCAGGCTGCGTCGAACCGACGCAAGCAGACGTGCGATGGTCACCGGCTTCTGGATCACTTCGACAAAGCCAGCTGCCAATATCGCTGCCAGTTCCTCGGCGAAGGCTTCAGCGGTTACCGACAAAGCCGGCACCTCAGGTTGCAGCGCACGTAGTCTGTGCAGGCATTGCACACCGTCACCATCAGGCAGGTGGGCATCGATCAGCCAGAGCGCATGTCGGGTAGTGCTCGCCAATGATTCTGCGTCGGCGATGCACTCGGCCGCCGACACTTCTGCAGGCAACAAGCGCAGCGCTTCGATCAGGAAGGCGCGGCTGACCGGGTCGTCCTCGACCAGCAAAAGATGCGGTTTGGTTGCGGTTTGGCTCATCATCGGCAAGGTCAAAGCGATTAAGCTGTCAGCATGCGGATTGAATCCTGCTTCATCAAGTGGCTGTTGCTGGTCGTAATGGCTGGCCTTTGCGTGTCGGCGCAGGCGGGCGGCATGCACACGCGGATCGCGGAAGTGAAAGCCAGCGCCGGCAACATGCAAGGGGTCGTGCTCGACCTCGAATGGCCGCATGGCGCTGGCCAAGGCCAGCTGCGCCTGACTGCACAGCGATTAGTATTGCCGGCGCTCGGCTATGAGGCGAGCGACCTGCGCTGGCAATGCCCGCTGGTGCGCGCTGGCGGCGGTTGGCAGTGCGATGGGGTGGTGCAGGTGCGCGGCAATCCGCCCGGACGCATGATGGTCGCCCTGTCCCCGGCAGCCACGCGTGCCAACCTCTGGCTTGGAAATCGCCGCTTGGGTCTGGAGAGCATCGCCGCTTCGCCGGACATCACCCGAATTTCCATCGAGCGAATCCCGGCAGCTTGGTTGCAGGCGTTTCTGTCCACGTTGTGGATGCAAGGACGTTGGACGTCAGGAACACTGAGCGGCCGAGTGGACATTGCCAGCCCGGCCAAGGGGCCGTTCGGGGTCGACACCGATCTGGAGCTTGCTGATGTCGGTCTCGAGACGCCAACTGGCGCCATCGCCGCTGCGGCGCTGGCGGGGCGACTACAAGTCGCCTATCGCCAGCAAGGCAGCGAATCCCGTGTTGATGCACGATTCACCGCGCGCGGCGGCGAATTTCTCGCTGGCAATCTGTACGCATCATTGCCGGCAACGCCCATCCAATTGCATGTCGATGCACGAAGTCGCGGGCAAGGCGTCTGGGAGCTGGCGCAGTTTCAGTGGTCGGACCCCGGCGTTCTGACGGTCGCAGGCAGGGCTATCCTGGATGCGCAATCGTGGCCTGATTCGCTCGATGCCAGGCTCGCCGTAGCCAATCTGGCGACCGCTCGCGATCGTTATCTAAGCGGCTTCCTAGCGCCGGCGGGCTTCGCCGACCTCGCTCTCGACGGCCAGCTCGACGCCCGCATGCAGATGAACCGGGGCACCGTGGACTCGCTGTTGGCGACCCTGAAGAATGTAAACGCGGTCGATCGCCAAGGCCGTTTCGTGTTGGCGGGAGTTGCCGGCGATCTGGCCTGGAATGCTGGCGAGGGCCCTGTTGCCAGTCGTATCGGCTGGCGCAACGGCGCCTTGTTCGGCATCGGGCTTGGGCCAGGCAGTTTCCCCTTCGCCAGCCAGAACGGTGAATTGCGCCTGCAACAACCGGCGGCGATCGATGTGCTCGGCGGGCACCTGTCGCTGAATCACCTGAATTGGCAGGCGCCTGCCGGCGAGCACGGCGCCACCTTCGACTTCGGTGTTGCGGTCGACAAACTCGACCTCGCCAGTCTGTCGCAGCGGCTGGGTTGGCCGGCGTTCACCGGCAGCATCGATGGCCGCATACCCTCCGCGCACTTCCGGGACAATGTGCTCAACCTGGATGGCGGCCTGGAGATGGACGTGTTCAACGGTCGCCTGCGCCTGGATGGGCTTTCGATGGAGCGTCCGTTCGGGGTGGCGCCAACGCTATCGGCGGACGTCGCCATCGAGGACATTGATCTCGAGCCGATGACCAAGGTGTTCGGATTTGGCTCGATCACCGGCCGGCTCGACGGCCATATCAACCATCTGCGCCTGGTGGACTGGGCGCCGGTCGCCTTCGACGCACGCTTGCAGACCGACAAGCAGTGGAAAGGGCGCCGGCGCATCAGCCAGCGCGCGGTCAATGACATTTCAAGCGTCGGTGGCAGCGGCCTGATCGCTGGACTGCAGGCGAAGGTGCTCGGATTTTTCGACGACTTCGGCTATGAGCAGATCGGCCTTGGCTGCCTGTTGAAAGACAACGTTTGCCGCATGGATGGCATTGGTTCAGCCGGTGATGGCTATATCATTGTCACGGGAGCCGGCCTGCCGAGGATCCAAGTGGTCGGATTCCGGCGTCGAGTTGACTGGCCCACGCTGGTGGCCCGCCTCAACGCAGCCACGCAAGGCCAAGCCCCGGTCATTCAATAATGGAGAGCGTCCCGAAGATGAATATCATGAATAAGTGGAAGTCCCTGGCGGTGGTTGCCGGTCTGCTGGTTCTGGCGGCCTGCGTCACGATCAATGTTTATTTCCCGGCAGCGGAAGCGCAACAGGCTGCGGCCGAGTTCGTCGACAAGGTGATCGGCCCGAATCAGGCGCCTGCCGACGCTCCCAAACCCGAGCAGAAGCCCGCCGATCCGGCGAAACCGCCGCAGGCCGTCAACAGCCCACGTTTCCAGCTGATGTCTTTGTTTATTTCGAGTGCACATGCTGAAGGGGTGGACATCACCATCCGCACGCCGGCCATCCAGGCAATTCAGGATCGCATGGCCGAACGTTTCAAGACGCAATTGCAGGCGCATTTCGAAAGCGGTGCGCTCGGCTTCGGCAATGACGGACTGATCGTGGTCCGCGAGGCCAGCAAGATCGGGCTCAAGGATCGGGTTTCGGTCAACGAGCACGTGGCCGACGACAATCGCGACCGCAAGGCGGTCTATCGCGAAATCGCCGTTGCCAATGGCCATGCTGAGTGGGAGCAGCAGATCCGCGAGACTTTCGCCAAGCAATGGGTTGCGAGTGCGCATGCCGGTTGGTGGTATCAAGCCAGCGATGGCAACTGGAAGCAGAAATAAGCGTGCCCCGTTCGCGTACGAAGTTGCACCGCGAATTCGAGATCGAGATCCAGGACCTGAGTCATGACGGCCGCGGCGTCGGCCGTCATGAAGGCAAGGCGGTATTCGTCACCGGCGCGTTAGCCGGGGAAACAGTCCGCGCCAAGCAGTTTGGCCGCAACCGGAATTTCGACGAAGCGGTGACGCTCGATGTTTTGCTCGCATCGCCCGATCGCGTGCCGCCACGCTGCGCGCATTTCGGGGTCTGCGCCGGATGTGTGTTGCAGCATCTGGCGGAGTCGAAACAGATCCAGGCCAAGCAGCGCGTATTGACGGAAAATCTTGCACGCATCGGCCATGTCGAGCCCGGACGCGTGCTTGCTCCCTTGGTTGACGCCGCCTGGGGCTACCGGCGCAAAGGCCGTTTCTCGGTCCGCTACGTCGAGAAAAAAGGACGCGTCGTGGTTGGCTTTCGCGAGATCGATGCACGCTTCGTAGCCGAACTCGCGCATTGCCACACGATCGTTCCAGCCTTGGGCGAGCGCATTGCCGATCTTGCGGCACTGGTGGATTCCCTCGACGCCAGGCGCACGATCCCGCAAATCGAATTTATCGCCGGCGATGGTCCGGTGGCGCTGGTGTTCCGGCATATGGAGCCGCTCGGCGCGGACGACTTGCAGCGACTCACCGGCTTCGCGCAGGACAATGGCTTCGCGGTCTTTCTGCAACCGGGCGGGGTGGAGTCGGTGAAACCGTTGTGGCCGGAGCAGGTGGAGTTGGCGTTTGCGATACCGGAGTACGGCATCACGATGGCATTCCGCCCGCTCGATTTCATCCAGGTCAATGCCGGGCTCAATCAAACAATGATCGCGCGCGCGATTGAGCTGCTCGATCCGCAACCGACCGATCGGGTGCTCGACCTGTTCGCCGGCCTGGGCAATTTCACGTTGCCACTGGCGCGCAAGGCCGGGCAGGTGGTTGGCATCGAAGGCGATGCCGGACTGGTCGCCCGTGCACGTGAAAACGCAAGTCGAAACGGTCTGGGGAACGCGGAATTTCATGCCGCCGACCTGGCCAAGGACCTGTCTGGTGAAATCTGGATGCAGCAAGGGTTCGACAAGTTGTTGCTGGATCCACCGCGTGCTGGCGCCGCCGAAGTGTTGGCGCAGCTGCCGCTGAAAGGCATCCGCCGGATCGTTTACGTCAGCTGCCATCCGGCTTCGCTGGCGCGCGACGCCGGCTTCCTGGTGCGCGAACGCGGCTACACGCTCAAGGCGGTTGGTGCGATGGACATGTTTCCGCAAACGGCGCATGTCGAGTCGATCGCGCTTTTCGAAAAATAGGAAGTATCACGATGGGCATCGAAATCGAACGCAAATTCCTGCTCACCAGCGATGACTGGAGCCAGCACATCGAGAAATCAGTGCGCATGGCTCAGGGTTACCTCAACGATATGCAGGCGCTGCGTGCCGGCGCCCAGAAGGCCTCGGTGCGCATCCGTATCGCCGGTGAACATGCATTCCTCAATATGAAATCGCGTGAGCTTGGCCATACCCGGCAGGAATTCGATTATGAAATTCCGGTAGCCGATGCCGAAGACTTGCTCAAGTTGTGCGTGGGCGGCCTGATCGACAAGATCCGCTATTACGTCTGGCATGCGGGCTTCCTGTGGGAAATCGACGTATTCGAAGGCGATAACGCCGGCCTGACGGTTGCGGAAATCGAACTGCCTTCCGCCGATACGGAGTTCGAGAAGCCCGACTGGGCCGGCCGACAAGTCACGGACGAGCTTCGCTATTACAATCTGGCCTTGGCTGAGCGGCCGTATGCGCGCTGGAGCGCCGAGGAGAAGTCCTGATGTTGTTGATCGGCATCGCCGGCAAAGAACTGTCGGCCGAAGAACGCGATTGGCTACAACACCCGGCCTGCGCCGGCGTGATCCTGTTCACCCGCAACTTCGAATCTCGTGTGCAGGTTGCCGATTTGACCCAAGCCATTCGCGATGCGGCGCCGCGCCCGCAGTTGATCTGCGTGGATCAGGAAGGCGGTCGCGTGCAACGTTTCCGCATGGGTTATTCGGAGTTGCCGTCATTGGACAATTTCGGTCGCCTGTTCGAGCGCGATGCTGTCTCTGCGCTGAAGTCCGCTGAAGAACATGCCTGGCTGATGGCCAGTGAAATCCGTGCGACTGGCGTTGACCTGAGCTTCGCGCCAGTGGTTGATCTTGGCCGTGGCAACCGCGCCATCGGCAATCGCGCTTTCCATGCCGAGCCGGGAATCGTCGCTGAATTCACCCGCGCATACGTGCGCGGCATGCACGCGGCGGGAATGGCCGCGACGCTCAAGCATTTCCCGGGGCATGGCTCGGTGCTGGAGGACACGCACTTCGACGAAGCCATCGACCCGCGTACTCTGGACGTACTGCGTAACGAGGACTTGCTGCCTTTCGTCGCAGGCATCGAGGCCGGTGCCGACGCAGTGATGATGGCGCATGTGACCTATCCGGCGGTCGCGCCGGAGCCGGCTGGCTATTCGCCGCGCTGGATGAACGAGATCCTGCGTCGTGAGATGGGTTTTCGCGGAGTGATTTTCAGCGACGACATCGGCATGGCCGCAGCGGAATCCGCCGGCGGCGTGGCAGCGCGCATCCATGCCCACCTTGATGCGGGTTGCGATGTCGTTCTGGTCTGTCCGCCAGCCTTGGTCGCCGATTCGCTGGCGGCCATGGACGCGCGCCCGATCGCCCATCCCGATGTCCTCGCTGCGTTGATGGGGCAGGGCGAACGGCACTGGCGCGGCCTGCTTGCCGATACGCGCTACGATGGAGTCCGGGCCAGGCTAGCCGGTCCCGACTTTCAGGTGGCCTGACATGACCAATCTCGCCGACGCGTTGCTGAATTCTGAACTGCTGTTCGATCATGCCGAGATCGACAGTGCTATCGCCCGCATCGCCGCCAATATCCGTGACGACTACATCGATGAACGCCCGGTCTACCTGACGGTCATGCATGGCGGCATGTTGTTCGCCGCGCAACTTGCGCTACAGGTGGGCATCGACCTCGAATTCGATTATCTCCATGCCACCCGCTATCGTGGCGCCACCACTGGCTCCGGCCTGGCCTGGTTGCATCGGCCGGCGACACCGCTGGAAGGCCGACGGGTATTGATCGCCGATGACATCCTCGACGAGGGCCACACCCTGAAATCGGTGCGTAACTGGTGCCAAGACCAGGGCGCCGCCGAAGTCCGCATTGCCGTGCTCTGCGTGAAGAACCACGACCGCCGCGTCGAAGGCATCGAGTCCGACTATGTCGCGCTGGAGGTGCCTGATCGTTACGTCTACGGATTTGGAATGGATTACCACGAACAGGGGCGCAACCTGCGTGGAATCTATGCACTGCGATGAGTGACGCTGCCGTCGATCAAGATATCGCACTGGCCGTTATTGGCGGCACCGGCTTGTACAAGCTCGCAAGCCTGCAGGACGAGCAGACGCTCGCCGGCAACACCATCTACGGCGAGCCCTCCGCACCAGTGCGCATCGGCCGCATCGCCGGCCATCGCGTTGCTTTCCTGGCCCGGCATGGCGAAGACCACTCGATCCCGCCGCATCGGGTGAATTACCGCGCCAATCTGCGCCGCCTCCAGGATCTGGGAGTAGCACGCGTACTGGCGATCAACACCGTTGGTGGTATCACCGAGCGCTTCGCCCCGCGCACCTTGGCTTGCCCGGACCAGATCATCGACTACACCTGGGGCCGCATCTCGACGCTCTGGGACGAACCCGTCGGCGTGCCGCTGCACGTGGATTTCAGCGAGCCTTATAGCCAGGGCTTGCGGCGGGCGCTGTTGGTCGCTGCGATGGGCAGCGGAATCGATGTCATTGCGGGCGGCTGCTACGGCGCCACTCAGGGCCCGAGGTTGGAATCGCGGGCCGAAATTGCCCGGATGCGCCGGGATGGCTGCGATCTGGTCGGAATGACCGGCATGCCCGAGGCGGGCCTGGCGCGCGAATTGGGCCTGGAATACGCCAGCCTGGCCTTGATCGCCAATTGGGCAGCGGGTTGCAGCGATTCAGCCGAGATCACCCTGGCCGAGGTGCTGGCCAATGTCGAGGTGGCCAGCGCTGCCTTGCCCGAGCTACTCAAGGCCCTGTTGACCGGCCGCTGACGGCCGCTTTTGGCTCAAGTGATTGTCAATGCTTTTTTGCTTGTTCATACTCAGCCGGCGCACGCGACCCAGTGTTCAGGGGAATGATCCAAGCGGGGCCGTGGCACACCCACACGTTCAGTAACCGAGGTAGAACATGAGCACCGGCACCGTAAAGTGGTTCAATGACGCCAAGGGCTTCGGCTTTGTCGCCCCCGACGATGGCAGCGAAGATGTTTTCGTGCATTTTTCCGCCATCACCAGCACCGGCTTTCGCAGCCTCAAGGAAGGCCAGAAAGTCAGTTTCGAAATCGTGCAAGGTCCGAAAGGCAAACAGGCGGCGAACGTCGCACCTGTTTGAACGCAGGCTGTCCGATCAGGAAGTGATTCCGGAAAACCCCGCTACCCGGCGGGGTTTTCTTTCACAATTCCGCCAGTTCCGAACCTAGGAAGTACTGCCATGGAATTTCGTCGCCAGAGTTTGTTGCTGATCGTGGTGTTGCCGCTGTTGGTCGTCGCGCCGGCAGTGCTGGCCGAGAGTTGGCAGGCCGTCGGCACGCATTCGGAAGTGGACATCGACAGCATCCATACGGCCGACGATGGCTTCGTCCACTACCTCGACCGCGATCCGCCGCGTGCCGACGATACAACCGCCACACGCGAGAGCTACGAAGAAGCGTTCGACTGCGCCATGATGATTTCCTATGTTGGCCTCGACGATCCCGACTGGAAGGCCAACGGCCATCCGGTCAAGCCCAATAGCCACGGCAGCGAGCTGATGGATTTCGTCTGTTCGCACCTCCCGCCTGCGGAGGTTGCGCCCGAGCCGCCGATCGAGACTCCAACTGCAGTACCGCCGGCTGCGGAACCGCCCTCGGGCAACTAGTCCGGGCCCAGTGTGTGGTCGAACTGCAGCCGCGCCAGTTCGGCGTACAGGCCGCCCTGCGCCATCAGCTCGGCGTGCGTACCCTGCGCGACGACGCGACCGTGATCCATGACCACGATGCGGTCGGCCTTGAGTACCGTGGCCAATCGATGCGCGATCACCAGCGTCGTGCGGCCTTCCATCAATCGTTCCAGCGCTTGCTGGACCGCGCGTTCGCTCTGGGCATCGAGCGCAGAGGTGGCCTCGTCGAGCAGCAGGATCGGTGCGTTTTTCAGTAATGCGCGGGCAATTGCCAGCCGTTGTTGCTGGCCGCCGGACAAGCGCGAACCACGTTCGCCCAGTTCGCTGTCGTAGCCCTGCGGTAGCGCGGTGAGGAATTCGTGCGCTTCGGCATTGCGCGCAGCGGATTCAATCTCGGCATCGGTTGCATTGAGTCGGCCGTAGCGCAGGTTCTCGCGCGCGGTCGTGCCGAAGATCACCGGGTCCTGCGGCACCAGGGCGATGGCTTCACGTAACGCGGTCGGATCGAGCTGGCGCACGTCGATGCCGTCCACGCGCACCACGCCTGCTTGCGGATCATGGAAGCGCAACAGCAACTGGAACACCGTGCTCTTGCCGGCGCCGGACGGGCCGACCAAGGCGACGGTTTCGCCCGGTGCCACGTTCAGGCTGAAATCCTCAAGCGCGGCGGCGTCCGGGCGACTGGGGTAATTGAAGCGGACGTTTTCCATGCGCAATTCGCCACGCAGGGGTTTGTTCAGCGGCAGCGGATGTTCGGGAGCCTCGATAGTCGATTGTTCGTGGAGTAGTTGGTCGATGCGTTCCATGCCGCCGCCGGCGCGTTGCACTTCGTTCCAGACTTCGGTCAACGAACCGAACGAAGCGCCACCGAACAGCGCGTAAAGCACGAACTGGGTCAGCATGCCGGCGCTCATCGTGCCGGAAAGCACCTGATGCGCGCCCGACCACAACACTAGTGTGATCGTGCCAAAAACAATCAAGATGAAAGTGGCCGTCAATATCGACTGCAAGCGGATGCGTTTGCGCGCCGCATCCAGGGTGCGCTGGACCGCGAGATCGAAGCGTTCGGATTCGTATTTTTCCCGGGCATAGCTTTGCACGGTGTGCATTGCGTTCAAAGTCTCCGATGCGCGCGCATTGGCATCGGCGACCCGATCCTGGCTGTTCTTGGAAGCGCCACGCACGCGCCGCCCGGACAGCACCAAGGGCAGCACCACCAGCGGAATGCCGAACAAGGCATAGCCAGCCAGGCGCGGGCTGGTGATGACCAGCATGATCGCGCTGCCGATAACGGTCACTGCACTGCGTAGTGCGATCGACATGGTCGAACCGACCATGCTGCGCAGCATTTCGGTATCAGCGGACAAGCGCGAAAGCAGCTCGCCGCTGCGCGTGCGTTCGAAAAAACTCTGGTCGAGCGAAAGCAGGTGCGAATACAGTTGCCTGCGCAGATCGGCAATGACCCGTTCGCCCAGCAGTGAAACAAAGAAGAACCGCGCGCCTGTACCTAGCGCGAGCACGCAGGCGACCAGGAACAAGCCGCTAAAGCCGCGGTTGATCGATTCGGCATGGCTGAAACCCTGGTCAATCATGTGCCGGAACGCGACCGGCAAGGTCAACGAGGCCGCCGACGACAGCGCCAGCGCCGCCAACCACAGCATCAGCAATTTGCTGTGTGGCCGCAAGAACGGGATCAGGCCACGCAGGGAGATGAGCCGCTGGCGCGGATTCGGGTCTGGAGTACTCATGCGCGGGGTGTCTCGATCCTGGAGAGGGTGGCGGAACCGCGACTGGCATCGCGCAGGCGTTCGGCCAAGACGGCATACATGGCGGCGGGCAGGCGCAAACGCAAGCGCAGGCCGTGTTCGTCGAAAGCTTCGGCCAGTTTCTCGGCGTCGCAGCCAGCCAGCAGGCCATGCACCGCTCCAGCCAGGGCGAAATCGCAGGCGAGTTCGGCTTCCATCGTCTCGATGATCTCGCGCTGTGCCGCCGTGCGCAGGCATTCCGCTGCTGTGCCACCGTAAGCCCGAACCAGACCGCCCGCGCCCAGGTTGATGCCGCCATACCAGCGTGTGACTACGACCATCACTTGGTCCATGCTCTGGCCCTCGATTGCGGACAGGATCGGCCGACCGGCGGTGCCGCCAGGTTCGCCGTCATCGGAAAATCGATACGCGATGCCGATCCGGTAAGCCCAACAGTTGTGGGTGGCGTCGTGATCGGCGATTTCATCCAGCCAGGCCAGCGCTTGTGCCGGAGTTTCCACGGGCGCGGCCTGCGCCAGGAAACGGCTTTTCTTCACCACGATTTCGGTTCGCGCCGTGGCGACGAGGGTATGCGCGGTCATTCCTTGAGCAGTGCTTTCAGGTCGTCAGGCACCGCTTGTGTCGGGTACTTGCCGAGGAACAGGCGCAGGCTGGCACGAGCGCCCTCGACATCGCCGGCCTTGAGTCGGGAACGGATTTTCAGCAACCAGGATTCGGGATAGAGATGGGTATCGGGCGCCACTCGGCCATCGGTGTCGGTGACGCTGCCCGTGACGGCCTGGTCGCGTTCGGCGGAAACGGCCTTGGCCGCCAGCGAATCGGCCCGAAAAGCGTCGGTGGCGGCGGCTTGGGCTTCGGCACGCGGTTCGGTCGGCGCTGCCTGGTTGTCGGCGGCGGCACCGCCGCTGATCACACCCAGCGCGGGCGCTGCCATGGGTGCCGGCGCCAGTGGCTCGCGTTGGGTGACGTGTTCGTCGAGGCTGTCCTGCGGAAATGCAGTCGCTGCGGCGGGCGCAGGCGCGGCACTTGCTACCGGTTGCCTTGCAACGCGGTTTGCGATCAGGGCAGGCGCGGCCGGTGGCGGTGAATTGTCGTATTGGCGCGGTGCTTCCTGTTTGAATTCCACGCGCAGGCGGCCATCGTTGCGAACGTCTTCGGCCACCGGGGCGGGCGAGGTTTCCGGCATCGTCGGCATCGGTGGATTCATCCGCTGCCAGGCGATGCCGATGGCGAGCACAGCGGCGGCCGCGCTACCGATGCCCCAGAGCGAACCCGTGGCTGACAGCAAGGCGGCGCGACGTTTTCCGGGCGCGGCGGCGACCGCATCCGAGGCGGCTTTCAGAATGCGCGCGTCCAATGCCGATGGCGGCTCGCCAGCGGGCAGGGCACGAACGATGCGCGCGAATGCCTGCTCGCTTTCGTCCAGCGGATCAGTGTCGGGTGCGTTCGGATTCATTGGATGGGCTTCATGCGTTCAACCGTTGCCGCAGTTTGTCCATGGCGTAGCGGAGCCGTGATTTCACCGTCTCCCGGCCAACGCCGGTAATGCGGCCGATTTCCTCCAGCGTCAGTTCCTGTTCGAGCCGCAAAAGCACAATCTCCCGCTGATCTGCGGGCAGTTCTTCCAAAGCCAACTGTAGCCGGCGTCGTTCTTCGAAGGCGGACAGCTGCCGTTCCGGCGTTTGCGGATCGGGCTCGCGTTCGGCCCGTTCCATCGCGTCTTCCGGAGCCGCCGGCCGGTGCGATTGTGCCCGCCAGTGATCGGTGAGCCGATTGTGCGCGATCTGGTACAGCCAGGTACTGAACTTCGCCTCGGGGCGGTAGCGTTGCCGGGCAGTGATCACCCGTTGCCAGATGTCCTGGTACAACTCTTCGGCGGTGCCGTGATCGCGAACCTGGCGCAGCATGAAGCGGAATAGCGGGCCACGATGGCGGGAATAGAGCACTTCGAAGGCCGCCGCATCGCCGCTGCCATAGGCAAGCATCAGTTCCTCGTCGGTTGGCTCCGCCTCGTGCATGAGGCGGAGCGTACGGAGTTTCGGCGGCCCCGGGAAGCAGGCCGCCATGATCATTCACTGACCGCCACGGGAGCGGTGCTCCCGGTCACGACCTTGCCACGGTCGATCAGCTGCACGAATTCGGCGCGATAGCCGCCGCGATCCTCGCCAACGGCGCCTTCGGCCAGATGCCGGACCTGGCTCCAATCGAAACCGGCCTCGTGGCTACCGCCGCGCAATAGATCGGCATAGGCGGCCACGGCCGCCGCCCAACGCAGGCGCTGGCTGGCCTGGGTCAGGATCTGGCTGCGGCGCAGCGGTGATTCGATCAGCTGGCTGGTGGTGGCGCCGGGCAGCTTGTAACGCAAGCGCAGGAGGCCGATTTCATCGGCTTTTGCTACCGTCGCCGGTGTGGATGTGCCGTAGCGCAAGGGGTCCACACTGTCGCCGCCGGAACCGACCAGGGTGAGTTCGTACAGTGCGGTCACGTCATGGCCGGCACCGATTTCACCGGCATCGATCTTGTCGTTGTTGAAATCCTCGCGACGCAGGGCACGATCTTCGTAACCGATCAGCCGGTATTCGGCGACCACGGCCGGGTTGAATTCGAGCTGGATCTTCACGTCTTGCGCGATGGTCAACAGCGTCGAGGACAACTCCTCCACCAGCACCTTGCGGCCTTCCATCACCGAATCGATATAGGCGTGGTTGCCATTTCCGATGTCGGCCAGGCGTTCGGCCATCGCGTCGTTGTAATTGCCGCTGCCGAAGCCGAGCGTGGTCAGCGCGATGCCCGACTTGCGCTGGTCGGCGATCATCGTCTCCAGTGCTTTCTGATCGAAAGTGCCGACATTGAAATCGCCGTCGGTGGCCAGGATCACCCGATTGACTCCGTGTTGCAGGAACGATTGTTTGGCCATGGCATAGGCCAGTTGCAGGCCTTCGCCGCCATTGGTGGAACCACCGGCCTGGAGCCGGTCGAGCGCGGCAAGGATCACGTCCTTGTGCTCGCCCGACGTCGGCGGCAACACCAATCCGGCGCTGCCGGCGTAGACAACAATTGAGACGCGGTCCTGCGGGCGCAACTGTGAGGTCAGTTGACGGAAACTGTCTTTCAGCAAGGGTAGTTTGTCCGGTTCGTCCATCGAGCCTGAGGTGTCGATCAGGAACACCAGATTGGACGCGGGAATCTGCGCCTTGGGCACGTCGTAGCCCTGGATGCCGATCTGCAGCAGCTCGTGTTTCGTGTTCCAGAGCGCCGGTGCGATCTCGGTGCTGACGCGGAATGGAACTTCGCGCGAGGCGGGGCCTGGATACGCGTAATCGAAGTAATTGAGCATCTCTTCGGCACGCACGGCATCGGCCGGCGGTCGCTGGCCGGCCATCAGCATGCGCCGGACATTGCTGTAACTGCCGGTGTCGACATCGATGGAAAACGTACTGACCGGATTCTCGGCGACGCGCTGGATCGGGTTGTCGTTGAAGTTCCGGTAGTGCTCGGTATTGGGCTCGGCAGCGGCATTCGGCGCGAGGCTGTATTGCATCATCGGCGGGGGCGGCGAAGCGGCGACCATTCCGCCGATTGCCTTCGCGGCGGGAGCGTATTGCTCCCTCGCGACTTTGGCGTCGAGCGCTTCAGCAGGCGCGGGAACTGGCAGATCGGACCGCTGGCGAATTTCATCGCGTTCTGTCGTTGTATCAGCAACAGCGGCGTGTTCGCGGATCGGGGCAGGGCTGCAAGCGCAGAGCAGGGCGAGTGACACGGCAACGTACAGCGGGGAAAGGCGCATGGCGAACTCCGTAGGGTGGGGGCGCGAGTGGAACGCGCCAACCCACGGAACGGGGTTAGTGAGGGCCAGGTTCAACCCTCACCGGCAACCGGCCCTCGGCGAGCTGGATGTCCAAGGCTTGGCCTACTGTTGCATCGGCAGCGCGACGCAGGATCCGGCCATCTTTCGCATCGCGAACGATCGCAAACCCGCGCGCAAGCGTGGCCAGCGGGCTGACCGAATTCAGGGTTCTCCCGAGCCCGCGCAGGGCGAGCGCACGTTGTTCAAGCGACCGGACGATGCGCTGGTCAAGCCGCTGACGAAGTGTCGCCAATCGCTGTTGCCCGCGGTCGAGCCGCACTCCCGGCGATTGTGCCCGCAGCCGAAACCAAGCATGGTCATTGCGTTGTGCGCTGGCAGCAAGATGCCGCGTGATCGCGGTCGCCAAGCGACGCTGGGTTTGCGCCAGCCGCACGGCCAGTTCAGTGCGATCCGGTACCAGCAACTCGGCCGCCGCCGAGGGCGTGGCAGCGCGCAGGTCGGCGGCGAATTCAGCCAGGGTGAAATCGATCTCGTGGCCGATGGCCGCGATCACCGGCAGCGACGAAGAAGCGATGTCGCGGGCCAGGGATTCGTCGTTGAAGCACCACAAATCTTCCAGCGATCCGCCGCCACGGGTCAGGAGCACAGCGTCATAGCGCCCGCTGGCATTGGCCTTGGCGAGCATGGCGCGGATATTTCCCGCTGCGTTCTCGCCCTGCACGGGCACCGGCAGCACATCGACCTCAATGAGTGGAAAGCGCCGCGCCAGCACGCTGAGCACATCGCGAATGGCGGCTCCGCTGGGTGAGGTGATCACGGCAAGACGTCGCACGAAGGTCGGCAGCAAACGCTTGCGTTCCGGGGCAAACAGACCTTCGGCCGCGAGTTTTGCCTTCAGTTCTTCGAAGGCCCGGCGCAGCGCGCCCTCGCCGGATTCCTCCATGTGTTCGAGCAGCAATTGGTAGTCGCCGCGGGCTTCGTACAGACTCAGCCGGCCGCGGACCAGCACCTTCAGGCCATCGCGCGGCTGGAAGCGCAGGTATGTGGCCTTCTGCTTGAACAGCGCGCAGCGCACTTGGGCGCGTTCGTCCTTCAAGGTGAAATACAGGTGGCCCGAGGCCGGCCGCGAGTAGTTGCTGATCTCGCCTTCGACCCAGACCTGGGCGAAGCTGCCTTCGAGCAGATCGCGCGCCAGCGCGTTGAGCTGTGAGGGCTTGAGGATATTGCGCTCGCGGACCATATTGGAAGCCATGGCGCAGGATACCGCCCAGGCCAAGGTCCGGTAAGGGCCGCAGGCCTTCTGGACTGGTAAACTCTTCGGCCAGGAGATTTCGGCATGACTCTCGCTTATCGACGCTTGAACGACGGACTGCCCAGTACGGGTGGAGAGGCGCTCCGGCGCTTCCCGTCGGACGCGCGTAATGCCCGTGCCTGGGTGGCGGCGTTGCCGCGAGCGAATGCCCAGGCTACCCAGATGGAGCTGTCCGATGCCCTCGACAGCCTGGCCGGTCAGCGCCTGAAGGGGACCCAGCGCCTGCTGGTGCTCGAGGAACTGCGCCCGGCAGTGCTGGAGTCCATCGACCTCCTGAAGCGCCAGTTCATCGGCGGTGCTTTGCCGCTACCGGGCCTGAAGGCGCGAGCCGCCCAGCAAGCCGAAACTTTCCAACTGGAAATGGCGGGCGCCTATCGCAAGGCGGCAGCGGAGATCTGCGCACCCGAGGGCCGCATTCCCATGCTGCGCGGTGGTGCAGTCACCAAGGCGTTGCAACGATCTGCCTGGCATTACTGCAAGGCGGCGGAGCTTGCGTGGCGCCTGTACCGCGATCCTGCCGAAGGTGTCTGGCAAGGCCTGCATCGGGTCTATCGTTTTGCCCTCGAGCATCGCTTGGAAATCAAGCCCAGCGAAGATGACGCGCCCGGTAATCAGGCAACCTTGCTGGGACTTTATGTCCAGGCATTGCTCATGTCGGTCGCGCAGCCGCTGGCCCACAGTCAGACCGAGCAAGATACGCTCTGGCAAATGGCCCACGGCTTTTCCGGCCAGTGTGCATTGCAGAGCCAAGTGCAACATGCCGATGCCGCCTGCGTCCCCGAAGATTCCGACCAGGGGCCCGGACAACGGCTGGAAGAAGAGAGCGACCCATTCTGGCTGGACATGCGCGCATTCAGCGATGGAGTAACCCAGGCATTGTCGCGATCGCGCGACGGTCGCGCCGAAGTGATTCCAGGGCGTGGCCTGGGCGTAAGTGTCTCGATCGAAGCGTTGCAAAGACTGCAGCGGGCTTTCGGCATGGCTGCGGCACGCACGCACAAGCGTCGGCTTGCCGGGCACACCTTGCAGACGGTGTTCGGGCTGAGCGCGATGCACTTCTACCTGGCCGGTCGGCGTGATTTCGAAAGCTTCCTGCGGCAGAACGCTGTTCACGAATCCCGTGAACACAATCGCAATTCCTGGGCCGTGGTCGGGCCGGACGCCGCGAAAGTCCCGCTTTTCCCAGCCCGGGCGATCGACCATAGCCTCGGCGGATATCGCCTGGCCTGGGACCAAGCACAAAACATCCGGGCACGTGTTGGCGAGTTGATCGGGATCAACCTTGCCGAGGATGGCGGTGATCCGGATTGGATGCTGGGCATCGTGCGCTGGCTTCGCTATGAGCCAGGTGATTCCCTTGCGGCAGGCATCGAATTGTTGTCGCGCAGGACAACCGCCATTGCCCTGTGCAACGCCCGCACGGACGGCAGGGGTGTCGAGAAACCTCCGATACGTGCTGTGGCGTTGCTGGCGATGCGCGCGGGCGACAGTATTTCCTACCTGGTTGCCGGCAACTCGCCGGATACGCTGACCCGTTTCGAAGTCATGCGTGATCCCGATGTGGATGACGGCCACGATCAGTTGCCAGGCCACATCATGGTCAACACTGAAATCGCGCTGGCGATGGGCGATTACACTCTATACACGCCCTTGCCGGCCAATCCGGTTGCCATCCCGGAGCCTGTCGCTGCGCCGATCGAGCCGATCGAGCCGGTCGTGCCTGATGAGTCGCCTGTGCTGGTCGATGCGTTCGCCGAACCGGATGAGCCGCTGGAGTCGATTTCGGAATTGTCGGAATCCTACGAACTGATCGAACCAAACGCGGAGTCAGGCGAAGACTTGTCCGACCTGTGGCTGCCCGGAGACTGGCAAGCCTCCGATGGAGACGCTCGGCGATGAGCGTGGGCCAGACACTCCCACGCCGCCCGACTCGGGTGGTGTGGGTCGGTAAAGTGCGGGTTGGCGGCGATGCCCCGATCGTCGTGCAGTCGATGACCAACACCGACACAGCAGATGTCGCTGCAACCACCAAGCAAGTAGCCGACCTGTGGCGGGCCGGGTCCGAACTGGTCCGGGTGACTGTGAACAATCCCGAGTCGGCCGCCGCCGTGCCGCGCATCGTCGAAAAACTGGCGATGATGGGCATCGAAGTCCCGATCATTGGCGACTTTCATTACAACGGGCACCAATTGCTGACGGCCGAACCTGCTTGCGCCGAGGCGTTGGCGAAATACCGGATCAACCCCGGCAACGTCGGCTTCGGCAAGAAAAAAGACACGCAATTCGCGGCGATCATCGAGCTGGCGATTCGCTACGGCAAGCCGGTGCGCATCGGTGTGAATTGGGGCTCGCTCGACCAGGCGCTGGCGCAGGCATTGATGGATGAAAACGCATCGCGCGAGCAACCATGGGAAGCCGTGCAGGTTCTACGCGAAGCGCTGGTTCGTTCGGCGATCGATTCGGCCGAGCGTGCGGTTGATCTTGGCTTGCCGCGCGATCGCATCATTCTCTCGGCGAAAGTCAGCGGCGTGCAGGAACTGATCGCAGTCTATCGCGACCTTGCCGCACGCTGCGATATGCCCCTGCATCTGGGCCTGACGGAAGCGGGTATGGGCAGCAAAGGCATCGTCGCTTCCAGCGCCGCGCTGGCGGTGCTCTTGCAGGAAGGCATCGGCGACACCATCCGCATTTCCCTGACACCGGAGCCGGGCGCATCGCGAACGCAAGAGGTGATCGTCGCCCAGGAGTTGCTGCAAACGCTCGGCCTGCGCGCGTTCACACCGCTGGTTACGGCCTGTCCAGGTTGCGGACGAACCACTTCGGAATTCTTCCAGGAGTTGGCCAAGACCGTGCAAGAACACGTACGCGCGAAAATGCCGGCCTGGAAAATCACCAATCCCGGTGCGGAAAACCTGACGCTGGCGGTGATGGGCTGCGTGGTCAATGGGCCTGGCGAATCGCGCCATGCCAACATCGGTATCTCCTTGCCTGGCACTGGCGAAGCGCCGGCCGCGCCGGTGTTCATTGACGGCGCGAAAGCGATTACCCTGCGCGGCGAAAACATCGCGCAGGAATTTGTTGCCTTGATCGACGACTACGTGGCCAAGCGGTTCGCACCGACTACCAACACCTGAGGTCGATTTCCTGGTTCTCGCGCTCATCGTCCCAGGCGACCGCAGCGATTTTCCAACTTTCCGTCATGCGCACGAACTGCAAGGTTTTCACGCCGCGGGTCAGGAATGGCTGGCCCAGTAGCACGCCTGATTTTTCGTACAGGCTGAAACGCTGAGCGATGCCGCCGAAAATTTCCGTCCGCTCGGCCAATTCGTGTTCCTCGAAATCAGTCAGCGTGCCGTCGGTCAGCAATGCGCGACGTGGTTCGATGAATTGATCAACGCCATGGATTTCCGCAGTCGTGCCGACACATTTGCTGATCAGCGCGTCGGCGACGAACAGTTCGCGTAACGAATCAAGGTCGGGAATGGCACCGCCTGCATTACAAAAAGCGCGAAAAAAACGCGCCACCAATTCATCGATGCAGACCTTGTCCATCGTCATGAGGCTGCCTCGGTCGGTGTGCTGCGCGCTAGCCGCGATTCCCGGTGGGTGATGTAGGCATTGGCGATGAAGATGATGCTGGCGCCGAGCACGGTGTAGTGGTCGAGGATTTCGTCGAACAGGAAGTAACCCGCGACCGCCACTAGTGGCAGTTGCATGAAGCTGATCGTGGTCAATGCCGACACTTCGCCGAGCCGCAGCGCGCGCGTCCAGAGCATGTGTCCGCTGGTGCCAAGCACGCCAGCGGCGATGATCCAGGCCCAGGTCCAGCCCTGCGGCCATTGCCAGACGGCCAGTGCCGGCCCCAAAGACATCGGCACCCAGAGCGCGGTGGTCCAGAACACGATCCGGTCCGAGGGTTCGGTCGCCGTCAGTTCTTTTATTTGAATCGAGACGGTGGCGTTGAGCACGGCGGCCAGCAAGGCAATCAAGCTGCCGAGCGTGAAAGTGTCACTGCCCGGTCGCACCACGATCAACACGCCGATAAATCCGATGGACACTGCCGTCCAGCGACGCGCGCGCACTTTCTCGCCAAGGAAAAGCGCCGCCGCGAGCGTGACGAACAGCGGCGACGAATACGAGAGCGCAATCGCCTGCGTCAGTGGCAAGTGTCCGATGGCCCAGAAGCCGGCGAACATCGAACAGATCCCGATCACGCATCGGATCAGGTAACGCGGCAGGCGCGCGGTCTTGAAAAACGCCCAGCCATGCCGGTAGATCAAAGGCAGGGCGGCGGCGAGACCGAAGAAATTGCGGAAGAACGCCACCTCGAAAGTATTGAGTTGCTTGGAAGCCAACCGGATGGCGACCGCCATCATTCCGAAAAAAACGGTGCTGGCCAGCATAAACCCCGCAGCGCGCAGATGGGGGCGGGGTTCGCTCATTCGCGGGAGGTGTTGTCGAAGCGGGCGCCGATGATGCGCGGTTCCGGTTCCAGCGCGATTTGGAACTTTTCATGCACCGAGGTTGCAACACGTCGGGCGAGATCAAGCAGTTGGGCTCCGCTCGCGTTGCCGTAGTTGACAAGTACCAGGGCATGTTGCGCGGCAATGCCGGCATCGCCTTCGCGATAACCTTTCCAGCCGCAGGATTCGATCATCCATGCGGCGGAAATCTTGCGGCTGTCGGCGCTAACGCCGGGAAAAATCGGTAGCGCAGGATGCTGCGACTTCAGTGCCTCGGCTTGGTCGATGGTCACGATCGGATTTTTGAAAAAACTGCCAGCATTGCCGAGGATCGCCGGGTTCGGCAATTTTCGCGTACGAATCCGGCTGATTGCTTCGGCTACATGCACGGCGCGTGCTTGGGTCACGCCCATCGCTGCCAATTCTTCGTGCACGCCAGCGTAATCGAGCCGTAGCTCGCGTTCGCGCGGCAGGCGAAATTCGACGGCGGTCACCACCCACACATCCGGCTCGCGTTTGAACAGGCTGTCACGATAGCCGAATTCGCAATCAGCTTTGGTTACGCGCTTGATCTGCCCGGTATCGCGGCGGAACGCTTCGACCGTCTCGATGAACTCGCCTGCTTCTGCGCCATACGCACCGATGTTCTGGATTGGTGCGGCACCGACCGTGCCCGGGATCAGGGCCATGTTTTCAAGGCCGACCAGCCCGCGCGCCAGGGTCCAGCCAACGAGGTCGTTCCAATTGGCGCCGGCCTCGCAACGCACCAGTGCGCCGGCCGAATTCTCACCGATCATGCGCATTCCAGCCATGGTCAAGCAGATCACCACGCCGGGATAATCATCGGCGAACAAAAGATTACTGCCTTCGCCCAACACGAGCACCGGATTTCCATCGCGCAGCATCGCGTAGTCGAATAGTTCGGCCAGCGAATCGGCGTCGGTGACATCGGCCAGCATCGCTGCGCGGGCGGGAACACGGAAAGTGTTGCGGCCCTGCAGTGAGATGTTCTCTGCAAGCTGGAATCCAGTCATAGAGCAGCAGTCATATGGCGGCGCTCACGCTACGCCCTCGCGCCGGCGTTTGATCGAATTCACGCATTCCGACACCAGCTCGGGGCCGCGATAGACCATGCCGCTGTAGAACTGCACCAGGGTCGCGCCCGCCGCGACCTTGCCGGCGGCATCGCCGCCGCTGAGGATTCCGCCGACGCCCACCAAGGGGATCTTGTCGTCGAGCCGCAGGCGCATCTTGCGCAGCACGGCGGTCGACTTCGCGTACAGCGGTTGCCCGGAAAGTCCGCCGGCTTCGCCAGCGAGCGGATGGCTCTTGATCGCGCTGCGATCCACGGTGGTATTGCCGATGATCACGCCGTCCACGCGCCCGGCATTGAACACCGAGGCCATCGCGTCGAGTTCCTCGTCGCTAAGGTCGGGTGCGATCTTGACCAGCATCGGCACGCGATGGCCGTGCACGCCGCCCAATTCTTCCTGCACCTCGCGCAATTCGCCGATGAATCGGCGCAAGTTTTCGGCTTCCTGGAGTTCACGCAGGCCGGTAGTGTTCGGTGAGGAAATATTCACCGTGATGTAATCGGCCAAGGCATAGACCCGCTCCATGCAATGGATGTAGTCCTCGGCGGCGCGTTCGTTTGGAGTATCCCGGTTTTTCCCGATATTTATGCCGAGGATGCCGTGGCGCTTGGATTTTTCGACATTGCGCACCAACGCCTCGACGCCACCGTTGTTGAAGCCGAGCCGGTTGATCACCGCATTGTGTTCGGGCAGGCGAAACATGCGCGGCTTCGGGTTGCCCGACTGTGGCCGTGGCGTGACTGTGCCGACTTCGACAAAACCAAAACCAAGCGCCATCAATGCGTCGATGTGCTCGCCATTCTTGTCCAGGCCAGCGGCGAGGCCGACCGGATTGGGGAAGTCGATACCGAACGCGCGTGTTTTCAGCGGCGCCGGACGTGTGCCGAGAATCGCGAGCGCGCCGGTACGGTAGGCCGATTCCAACGCCTTGAGACCCAGGCCGTGGGCCCGTTCGGCATCAAGACAAAAGAGGAACGGCCGGGCCAGGGAATACACTCGTACCCAGCCTCAGTGGAAGTGGCCGGACAAGCCGAGCCCTGCCAATAGCGCGAGGATGCCGCCGAAGAACAGGAAAATGGCGATGACGATCAGCGTCAGGACCGCAAGATGGACGTAGCCCAGGACCAGGCCAGCGACCGCCTGGCCATCGCCGTCGAGGGCGCCTTCGGATCGGCGGATTTCGCTCCGTGCCATGTGCCCGCAGACGACCGCCACGATTGCGCCGATGATGGGCAGGGCGAACCAGGACAGGACGCCAAAGACCAGGCTGATGGTAGCCATGGAGCAGGTCTGGCGGGCGGGCGTGTTCATGGTGTCGTCCTTCTCGGAGGCAATCAGAGATCGAACTTGATGCCCTGGGCCAGCGGCATGGAGTTCGAATAATTGATGGTGTTGGTCTGCCGGCGCATATAGGCCTTCCAGGCGTCGGAGCCGGATTCGCGGCCACCGCCGGTTTCTTTTTCGCCACCAAACGCGCCGCCGATCTCGGCGCCGGAAGTACCGATGTTGACGTTGGCGATGCCGCAGTCGGAGCCGGCTGCGGTCAGGAATTGTTCGGCCGCCTTGAGGTTGGTGGTGAAGATCGACGAGGACAGACCCTGGGGCACGGCGTTCTGCATGTCGAGCGCTTCGTCCAGGGTTTTGTACGACATCACATACAGGATTGGCGCGAAGGTTTCGGTCTGCACGACCGAATCGGAATTGCTCAGGCCGGTAATGATCGTCGGCAGCACGAAGTTGCCCTTGCCCGGGATCGCGGCGCCGCCGGTTTCGACGTGGCCGCCGGTCGCCGTGGCCTTCTCGATGGCATCGAGATAACCCTGCACGGCATCGCTGCTGTTGAGTGGGCCCATCAGGTTGGCGGGATCGGTCGGGTCGCCGATCTTCTTTTCGACCTGTTTGTACGCGGTGACCAGTTTGGCCAGCACGTCCTCATAGCGCGATTCATGGACGATCAGCCGGCGCGTGGTGGTGCAACGCTGGCCGGCAGTGCCGACCGCGCCGAACACGATCGCCGGGATCGCCAACGCGAGTTCGGCGGAGGGATCGACGATGATCGCGTTGTTGCCGCCGAGTTCGAGCAGCGAACGCCCGAGCCGTCGGGCGACGCGCTCACCAACATTGCGGCCGATCTTGGTCGAGCCGGTGAAACTGATCAGCGGGATGCGGTGGTCGTCGACGAAGGCTTGCGCCAATTCGGTGCCAGCGTCGTTGAACAGGTAGAAAATATCCGGGAAGCCGCCGGCCTTGAGTGCTTCGTTGCAGATCTTCATCGAGGCGATCGCCGACAGCGGTGTCTTCGGCGATGGCTTCCACAGCGTGATGTCGCCGCAGATCGCGGCGACGAAACTGTTCCAAGCCCAGACCGCGACCGGGAAGTTGAAGGCCGAGATCACGCCGACCAGGCCGATCGGGTGCCACTGCTCGTACATCCGGTGGCCCGGGCGTTCGGAATGCATGGTCAGGCCATAGAGCTGGCGCGACAGGCCCACGGCGAATTCACCGATGTCGATCATCTCCTGCACTTCGCCGTCGCCTTCCGGCTTGGACTTGCCCATTTCCAGGGCCACCAGCGAGCCGAGCGCATCTTTATGCGAGCGCAGGGCATCCGCGCACAGCCGGATCGCTTCACCGCGGCGCGGCGCAGGCGTGGTGCGCCAGATTTTGAAGGAAGCCTGGGCGCGTTCGAGGATGACTTCGTAATCGGCGGCGCTGGACGCGTGCACGCGGCCCAGCACTTCGCCATTGCTCGGGTTGACCGGCTCGATCACGCCGGCGTCGGCGGTTTTCGACCATTCGCCATGGCCGAGGTAGGTTCCGGATTCGTTGTCGGTCAGGCCGAGGGCAGCGAGGACGGGGTGCGGCATAAGTCAGATCTCCTGGTGGCGACCCCGGCGCGATTCGAACGCACGACCTGCTTCTTAGGAGGAAGCCGCTCTATCCAGCTGAGCTACGGGGTCAATTGCCAATTATCGCACTATCATGGCGATACCATCGACCCCGGAGCCCCTATGAAAATCACTGCCTACTTCACCGCATACACCACGGCCACCCGCGGCCTGGTCAATTTCGACGCCATCCTCGACAAGGCCGCGGCCTCGGCGGAAGCGCGCAAGTTCGATCCGCAAATCCTGTTGAACGCGCGGCTGGCGCCGGACATGTTCACCTTCACCCGGCAGATCCAGATCGCCTGCGACCACGCCAAGGGCATGATGGCCCGGCTGGGCGGCGTGGAGAATCCGAAGTACGAAGACAACGAAGTCACATTCGCGGACCTCAAGGCGCGCATCGCCAAGACCCTGGCCTTCGTTCGCAGCGTGCCGGAAGCGGGTTTCGCCGGTTGCGAGGACCGCGACTTGGTCGTTCCGGCTGGACCGCGGACCCTGGAATTCAAGGGCCTGCCGTACCTGGTTGGCTACGCGATCCCGAATTTCCATTTTCACCTGACGACCGCCTACGCGATCCTGCGGCACAACGGCGTCGCCTTGGGCAAGGTCGATTACCTCGGCAACCCCTGACCACCTAGCCCTCTCCCGCTTGCGGGAGAGGGCTAGGGTGAGGGTGGAGACTATCGGCCCAAAGGCACGATCACCCGCGGCAAGTTGAGCGCGGCGGCATCGGCTTCCAGTCGCGCCAGATCGCCGCTGCGTAGTCCGGCGAGGCCATCCTCGACCGACTTGAGGTCGGCGATGTTCTCAGTCATCTGGTCGAGCTGGCCCTGGGTCGGGGCGTAGTCGGAGCTTTGGATGTCGCTGAACAAGGGCGCGATCTGCGCGTACAGTTTCGCGCCGCCATCGCGACCGGCGAGCACGTCGTAGACTACTTTCGCATCTGGATTGTGCATGCGGTTTTCCAGCAGGTCGCATTGCCCGATCACCGCAGCGGCGATCTTCTGCAAATTGCCTGCGGCCGCATTGCCTGCGGTTCGTTGCTTGAGGTCGCCGGCCTGGTCGCGGATGGCGCGAACCGCCGTGATGTCGGCGGTCAGGCGATTGAGTGCGCTCCTGGCTTGCAGCGAGAAATTGACGTTCTGGCGCAATTCATCGGCCGAAACCGGCGTGCGCGGATCGGCGAGAATTTCCGCTTGGCTCGTAGTGCTGCGACCATCCACCGTCAGCTTGAGCGTGTACACGCCGGGCAGCGCCATCGGGCCGTGGTCGGGATCGCCGGCATCGATTTTCGCATCCTCAAGACGGGTTGCGCCGTCATAACGCAGATCCCATTGGATGCGGTTGAGGCCCTGGTCCATGGTCAACTCGGGTTTAGCGGGTTTTTGGGGCTGGTCCGGGTCGTCTTGGCTGTAACGGTTCGGAATCGGCACCGATGTCAGCGTGCGTACGTGCTGGCCCTGCGCGTCGAGGATTTCCAGCGTGATCTTGCCGGCATCCAGCATGGCCGGTGTCGCGTCAGGCGCCGGATCCTTGCGCTTGTCCTTGAGCCAGTAAGTGATGTTCAGCCCCATCGGCGCATTGTCCGCGTGACCATGCGGGTCGTTGTCCCAGCGGGCGTCGGTGCGGAAGCGATGCGCGGGGCGGGGTGCGAACAAGTGCGTTGCTTCGATTTTAATTGCCGGCGTGAACGCACGCAGCGCGCTGATATCGTCCAGTATCCAGATGCCGCGGCGAGTGCCGAGGATGAGATCGTCGTGCTTGATTTCGATATCGGCCACGTTGAGCGCCGGCAGGTTGCCGCGCAGACTCTGGAAGCTGGCGCCGGCATCGCGGGAAAAATACAGGCCGCGTTCGCTACCGACGTAGAGCAGGTTCGGGTCGGTCGGGTCTTCACGCACCACGTACAAGTGCTCGTCGGCGGGCAGGCCATTGCCGAGCGCCTGCCAGATCTTGCCGAAATCGCGGGTGCGGAACAGATACGGGCGCTCGTCGTTCAGTCGGCGCGCATCAGCCACCACGTAGGCGGTGCCGGCGTCGCGACGTGAGGGCTCGACCGTTTCGACGGTGGACCACGCAGGTAGTTTTGGCGGCGTCACATTGTTCCAGTTCTGGCCGCCATCGCGGGTCAGTTGCACCAGGCCGTCGTCGGTGCCGATCCAGATCTGGCCGGCAGCGGCGGGGGATTCGGCAACGGAGAAGATCGTGTCGTAGACCTCCACGCCGGTGTTGTCGCCAGTGATCGGGCCGCCCGACCACTTCTGCCGGGTCTTGTCGTTGCGAGTCAGGTCGGGACTGATTGCCTGCCAGTGCGTGCCGCGATCGGTGGTGCGGAACAGCACGTTGGCGCCATGGTAAAGCGTGTTCGGATCGTGCGGTGAAGCGGCGATCGGTGCGGTCCACTGGAAGCGATAGCGGCCATCCTCGGCGCCATGGCCGGAAAGATTGCGCGGATAGATGCTGATGTTGCGGAAGTTGCCGGTGTTTTCCTGATAGTGCGAGATGTAACCGGAATACTCGCCGGCATAGATATGGCCCGGCGCGCCGCGGTCGTAGACGAAGTCGCCGGCTTCGCCGCCGCCGACGATGGAAAAATCCGCGGTTCCAGGACCGTTG